>JBBTRU010000045.1:0-23717 GCA_038065015.1 Patescibacteria group bacterium
AACCCGGTCATGGGCGACATGCGCACCATGCGCAGCTTGGTGGTGGACGAAAAAACCGCCGAACTGAAGACCTTCCTGGAGCTCCGCAAACGCGAAACCAGCCAGTCCGTACCCATGTGGATCCACCGCAGCCAGGGCAAAGATGGCAAAGCCCTGCTCTTCCGCCGTTCGTACGGCGACAAGTGGTACGGCACCACTTTCCATTTTCCAACGTGGGTGAACATCACCGCCATCCAGCGGCCCTTCGGCGGCTTCAAACTCGAGGCGCGGGGCAAGAAGCACATTCCTTTTACCATAACGGCCGATACGAATGACGTGCTGGAGCAAACCTACCGCTGCTCGGTGATGCCCGCCGAGGCCGTTGAGTGGAAAACATTTGGCAAAGAAGCCACCGTCATAAAAAAATTCTGGCAACGCTCAAAAGTGGAAGCCGACCACTTGATAACCTGGGGCAAGACCAGCGGCGACCGCTTTGGCACGGTTTTTCCGCGCGACTGGATGGAATCCGTCCTGCTGGGTGCCGGCGATATCCCGTCCGAAACCGTGGATGCCATGATTATTCAGTGCTTGGAGAACCTCGATGGCCGCGGACGTATGTGGCACGAAGACGTGGTGGGCGAGTACAAGTATCGCCACCAACTTTCGGGGCGCGATCTCTTCGATCGCAAGATGATCGACATCGAACCACTGGTCATCCTGGCTTTGCGGTACACCTCGCCCAACTTCTGGACCAATACCGAGGCGCTCGCCAAGCTTCGGCGTATGGCAAAATACGTGGCGCAGAACGCCCGCCAAAAGCAGTTCATAACGTTCAAGCGCAAACCAAAATCTCACCAAACTTCAGACGAAACCTACTACGTGGTGGGCAACTGGCGGGACAGCACCTGGGCCTTTAAAAAAGTTCACCAGCACCTGGCGCCCTTCGACGTCAACGCCGTGCTCTACCCCGAAGCGCTGCGCGAACTCCAGCTCTTGAGCGGTAAGCTCAAGCTGCCGAACGCCGCCCAACTCACCGCAGTCTGCAAGCGCTGGGGCCGCCAGAGCGAGCACTTTGCCCTGACGAATGCGGACAAATCTCCGGCGTTTGCGCTGGCTGCCTACGGGATGAGCAGCAACGTGTACAGTGCGGGCCGAAAGGTGCGCTTCCAGCAACTCAAGGTCAACCACCTCGATGAATGTTACCGCTACGCGCTGAGCGAAGGCACCGAGGCAGAGCTCGTGAGCTACTGCAAACGACTCGTCGACCCGGCGTACTTCTGGACCGGCTCGGGCCCCCTGCTGATTGCCGCAAATAATGCGCTAGGCTATACGTCGCAGGAATACCACGGCCTCGTTATCTGGACCAAGCAGGTGGCCTTTGCCGTCATGGGCCTGGTGCGCCACTTGGAGCAGAGCAAGGCCCGAGGGTGGAGCGGCGCAACGCAGAAACTCTTACGCACGACGGCCCTGCACATTTGCCGCACCATGGTGGCGACGTTTGCAAAACTCAACGCTATTCCCGAGCTCCACTACGACGACCATGGCACGCCCCATTTGTTTACCGACCAGCAAGCCGTGGGCGAACGCATGAGCAAGGTGCAGCTCTGGTCGGCAATAGGCGCGCGCCGGATTTTCCGAGAGTACTACAAGCTGCTTAAACAAAAATAGGCCGAATCTCGACGAAAATGCCTATATCGTGTAAAGTATTGTACTGGTTATAAGGAATGGGTATGGATGCTGGTTAGGTTGAAAGGTGATGGAGATAGAACATACGGTAATAAGAATGCCCCGTCTCAAACCTTCACCCACGCCTCTATCCATACTAGCTTCTACACCCACACCTACTGACCAAACCTACTCTTCCACATGCCCCTCCCCATCCTTCGAAAAATCCACCGCCGGCCCCTGCCGGATGACGAGCCCCGCCGGGGCAAGCGTCGCTGGGACCGTCGCCGCATCCTGCGCCTGACGGGCATTGTGGCGGGCTTTGCCGTGCTCGCGGGCATTATTGTGGTTATTGGCGCGTTCGCCTGGGTCAGCCGCGACTTGCCCGACCCGAACCGCATCAAAGACCGCGTGGTGGCGCAGAGCACCAAAATTTACGCCCGCGATGGTACCACCCTGCTCTACGACGTGCACGGCGACCAGAAACGCACGCTGGTAAAACTGCAGGACATCCCGCAGCACGTCCGGCAGGCAACGATCGCCTTGGAAGACCGCGATTTCTACAAGCACGGGGGCGTGAGCATCCGCGGTTTGCTGCGCGGGGTTGTCCTCGACACGCTCCGCGGCCGCGCCACGGGCGGCTCGACCATTACCCAGCAGTTCGTCAAGAATTCCATTCTTACAAACGAACGTAAAATTTCCCGCAAGCTCAAAGAAATTATCCTGGCGTATGAGCTGGAACGAAAATTTAGCAAGGATGACATTTTGCAACTCTACTTCAACGAAATTCCGTACGGCAGCACCATCTACGGCATCGAGGCGGCCAGCCAGAGCTTCTTCGGGAAGTCGGTGAAAGACCTCTCCATTGCGGAAGGGGCGCTCTTGGCCTCCATCCCGCAACGGCCGACGTACTTGAGCCCGTACGGCAACCACACCGACTCACTCGTCTCCCGCCAGCGCTACGCCATCGAGCAGATGCAAGCGCAAGGCTACATTACCGAAGCCCAGCGGGATGACGCGCTCAAAGTAGATATTCTCAAAAAAGTGCTGACCAAGCGCGAGCAAATTTTGGCCCCGCACTTCGTCATGATGGTGCGCGAGCAACTCGCCGACCGCTACGGTGAGAGCGTTCTGGAGCGCGGCGGGCTGAAAGTGGTAACCACCCTGGACTGGCGGCTGCAGCAAATTGCGGAAAAGGCGATTACGGATGGGGTGAAAAAGAATGAGAAAAAGTACAAGGCCGAAAATATGGCCATGTCTGCCATCGACCCGAAAACGGGGCAGGTGGTGGCGCTCGTGGGCTCGCGGGATTACTTCGACACCGCGCACGACGGCAACGTAAACGTGACCATCCGCGAGCGCAACCCGGGCTCGTCGTTTAAACCCATTGTGTATCTTACCGCCTTTACCAAAGGCTACTCGCCCGAGACAATGATGTTCGACCTGCGCACCAACTTCGGCGGCCGACCCGCGTACGTGCCCAACAACTACGACGGCAGCGAGCACGGCCCGCTGACCATGCGCTCGACACTCGCCGGCTCACTCAATATCCCTGCCGTAAAAACGCTGTACCTGGCAGGACTTCCGAACGTCATCGACATGGCGCGCAAGCTCGGCTACACCACGCTCACCGAACCGGACAAGTACGGGCTGGCGCTGGCCCTCGGCGCTGGCGGCACCAAGCTTATCGAACATACCAACGCCTTTGCGACCATTGGCGCTGGCGGCCAGCACCGACCCCTGGCCACCATTCTTAAGGTGCAGGATAAAAACGGTAAAACTTTGGAGCAATTCCGCGACCAACCCGAACAAGTGGTGGACAAAGACGCGGTAGCAAATGTATTAAGCGTCCTGACCGACAACCAGGCGCGCAGTTTCATCTTCGGCTCACGCTCGCCCCTCATCCTCTCGGACCGCACGCTCTTTGCCAAAACCGGAACGACGAATGACTGGCGCGATGGCTGGACCATGGGCGGCACACCGTCGCTCGTTGCCGGCTTCTGGGCGGGCAACAACGACAACTCCACCATGGCCAAGGGCGCGGACGGCGTGCTCGTGGCCGCCCCGGCCTGGAACCAATTCCTCAAGGAGGCGCTGAAAGGCACCAAGCGCGAAGGCTACCCGGCGACGCCCAAAAACTCTGCCACCAAGCCCGTGCTCTTGGGCCAGCTCACGGCCGATACGCCTATCCCGGTGGACCGCGTTACGGGCAAGCGCATTCCCGACACCTGCGTGGCCACCTACCCCGCGGCCTTCACCGCGTCGGTAACCGTCAAAACGGTGCATGATATTCTCTACTACGTACAAAAAGAAAACCCGCAAGGCGACGCGCCGGTGAATCCTGCCACCGACCCGCAGTTTACCCGCTGGGAAGAGCCCGTGCAAAAGTGGGCCAAGGCCAAAGGCTACCTGGCGCAAGAGCCAGAACTTGGCGATTGCAACCTACGAGATCCTGGGGCCAGCCCAACGGTGACTATTGCCTCCCCCGCGCTTAACGAGACGGTAACGGGCAGCACCTTTGTTGCGCGCGTGAGCACGGGCGGGCCGCGGCCAATTCTCAAGGTGGTGTACACCGTTGATGATAAAATTCTCGGCGAATCCGCGGTCGGGCCAGACTACGCCGCCACCCTCGACCTGACGGGCTTTGAGAGCGGCTTCCACACCCTGGCCGCCCAGGTGGTAGATGCGGTGGAAAATGCCGGGAGTACGAGCATTACCTTTAACTACTTGGTCCCGTAACCTTGCCAGGCGAGCGAACTTTCCGTACGATACCAGCAAACACAGGTTGAGGAGGTTGGTATGAATCTGCTATACGTTACCCAGGATGAACTGCTTGCCCAGCACATTAGCAACACCGCGACACTCTACGACTGGGAAGGCTTCAAGCGCTTTCTGACACCCAAAGAAGCACTTCGGCGCACGTACGTCGAGGCACCGGAAATTATTTTTGTAGATTGCCAAGGGGAAAACCAGTACGATGTCCTTATGGATTTCGTTAGAACGTACCCGGGGAGTGATGTGGTCTCGCTCGCCAGCCCTACCGAAGCGCGGAATGACGCATTCTACGCTGAAGTAAAGGAAATGATCACCCAATTCCTCCAGCCGCCCACGGGCGGTACCATCCACTAAGACTCACCCCCGTGAGTCTTTTTTACGCCCTTGCGAAAAACGCTGGCGTGCCTTAAAGTTTGCGCAGAAAGCTAAACCCCACAGGAGGAGCCCCGTGAGCCTGGTCGTTGTTACAAAAAGTAGTGCCTTAAAAAACATAGTTCACGCCACCGCCCTCGAGCTTGGCGAAACCGTATTTTTCCTAGATGCCAACTCGGCAATCACCCATGCAGGCGGCGACCCAACAGCGTTGCTTATAGTAGAAACCGAGGGGCTTACGCCTAAACAGCTACGCGCCTTGGGCTCTCTTCCAAGCACCCTGGTCACCATATCGCACTTTACTGGGATGTATCGCCCCGAGAACGTTACGTTGATGATCCGCCTCATCCGGCAGAACATCCGATTGCACCTCCAAGGACCACCCGCACGCCCCACCTAACCGTGGGGTGTTTCTTTGTGCTGGGTTGTTGACTCCACGAACGACCCGCGCTAGGCTGCATCGAACACCAACAATGAAAGGATAGCTATGGATGTGGTCATAATAATACCAGTCAGAGACTTTCAGTTACGGGTCGGTGGCATGGTGACCACCGCCTTCCCGCACTGCGACATACGGTACTTTTCGACACTGGAAGAATTTGAGGGGCTTCGTTTTGGGAAGCAAATGTTCAACATCGACTGCGCAGTGGTAACACTACCGACGCCGTGCCCGAACGCCAAACTCTTCCTCGAGCGTGTGCGTGAGAGCACGTCGCACAAACGCGTGGTACTTGTCCGCCGGCCGACCGATCCGCAATTGGAGCTCTCGGGTGTGGACGTCGGCGTCCTGGGTATTGGCACGAGTACGCCCGACACCGAAAAAA
The DNA here is from genome assembly GCA_038065015.1 of Patescibacteria group bacterium. Classification (GTDB taxonomy): domain Bacteria; phylum Patescibacteriota; class Patescibacteriia; order PEXW01; family PEXW01; genus CAIPSZ01. The sequence goes on from JBBTRU010000045.1 coordinate 5,616, forward strand.
TGTCTGCCCTGCTCCTTGCTCTCATGGCATTCGAGAGCCAACCCCGCAGCACGTAGCAGCGGGGTTCTTTTTATTGCCGAATGGGCATAACGAGGTAGCGGAATGCCGGCTGCACTTTGTCGGGCGCCTTCGGCACGAGCAGGCCGGGGCCTTTCTCATCGTTCAGCCGCAGCTCCACCTCGTCGCTCCCAATCGCTTGCAAGCCATCCAGAAGAAAGCGCCAGTTGAACACAATGCTCACCTCGCCACCCGAGATCGCCGCGGGGAAGCTCGCCTCGCCGGTGCCCACTTGCGCGTTCGCTGCGGTCACGGTCACCCGGTCAGCCCCGGGAGCGGCCGTGAGGGTAACATCGTTGATACCCGAGCGGCAAAACAAACTCACCTGCCGCACGGTTTTGGCAAAACCCTCAACGCCAGTGGTTACCTGGGTGGCAAAATTCGCGGGGATTATTTGCTGGTAGTCGGGGAATTGGCCTTCGATGAGGCGGGACACGATTTCCAAATCATCGGTCGAAAAACCCACTTGATTCTCGCCAACCACCACGCCCACTTCGCCGGTGTCGGGGAGAATACGAATAAGCTCGAGTAAGCTTCGGCTCGGCACGATGACGCGTTGCTCATCTTTGGTGGTCGCCAGCGGCACCTGGGCCTCGGCGAGGCGGTAGCTATCCGTGGCGGCAAACGTGAGGGTTTGGTTGATGAGTTGCAGCAGCACGCCATTTATTTCGGGGCGGGATTCGTCCGTCGCCACTGCGAAAACCGTCTTGCTCAACGCGGCTTTCAGGGATTGCACTGGCAGGCTAAAACGGACCCCATCCTGCACTTTGGGAATTACCGGAAAATCTTCGGCGCTTAGGCCTTTCATACTGGTTTTTGAGCCATTCCCACCCACGTGGAGTTCGTTATTTTCTAAAGAAACAACAACGTTCCCCGCGGGGAGCAGGCTGACGTAATCAACCAGCACGCGTGCCTGCACCGTAAAACTCCCGGGTGCGTCAACTTTCCCGCGGATTTTGGTCGTAATACCCAACTCAAGGTTTGTCGAGACAAGGGTTATGCCGTCTTTCTCGGCGACCATGAGAATATTCTTCAGGATGGGGAGGGTGCTTGTGCGACCCGTGATGTGGCTGACGCTTTGCAACCCGCGGAGGAAATTTTCTTGCGTACATGTGAACTGCATATAGGAATATATTTATAGAGAGATAATAAGTAGAAGTAGTAGGTGGTGTGGAGAGTGTGGAGAAGTAGAATGGTGTAGGTGGGGGTGGGAAATACTAGGTGACGGAATGTTGTAACGTGTGGGAGAAATTGTGGGTAGAATCTGGACGGCGGAGTGAGGAAATTTTTCTCTATTCTTGTGCGCAGTCTGCCAACAAGCTCCCCTACTTTTTCCCACAGGTATTCCCGCAAGCAACCCACACCTTACTCACATGTACAGTCGCTGCTTAATGAGGGTGAAATCTTGTTGGAGCTTAAGATCTTCTTTGAGCTGTTTGGTAATTTTTTCGATTGCGTGCATGGCAGTGGAGTGATCGCGACCCCCCAGCTCCTCGCCAATGGTTGGGAACGACGCTTGAATTTCTTCGCGCATAAGGTACATGACGATTTGCCGGGGTTTTACGAGCTCTTGGCGCCGGCTCTGGCCCAGCACATCGGAAACCTTCACGTCGTAGTACTGGCACACCGCCCCAATAATTTGCTTGGGCGTAACCGCGTGCTGCCGCTTGCTGTGCGTCGCCTGGGTTATGGATGAGAGAATGTCTTTAATAGAATCAACGGTCGGCGTGGTATGCGTTAGGTTGTGCGTTGCCACCACGCGGTTGAGCGCCCCCTCGAGCTCCCGCACGCTATTCTGAATGACGTTGGCAATGTACACCAGCGCCTCGTCGCTCAGGCGGAGTTTGCGCTCGCTGCATTTGGCCCGCAGGATAGCGATGCGCGTTTCGAGGGCGGGTTCTTGCCCGTCGGCAATCATGCCCCAATCGAAGCGGTTAAGGAGTCGTGCTTCCAGGGCGGCAATGGCTTTTGGCGGCCGGTCCGAAGAGAGGATAATCTGCTTGTTCTCTTGGTGGAGGGTGTTGAAGGTGTGAAAAAATTCTTCCTGTGTGCCTTCTTTGCCCGTGAGGAACTGCACGTCGTCAACGAGCAGCACATCCACCGAACGCCAGCGCTCGCGGAAGGCAGACATGGAACCTTTGAAAATAGCCTGGATGAATTCGTTGGTAAACTGCTCGCAGCTGACGTAGAGCACGCGTGCTTTTGGGGTTTGCGCCAGAATCGCATGACCAATGGCCTGCATGAGGTGTGTCTTCCCCAAACCCGCGCCCCCGTAGATGAAGAGCGGATTGTAGATGTCCCCGGGTTTTTCAGCGCAGGCTTTTGCCGCTGCTTGGGCAAGCTCGTTCCCCTTGCCCACAATGAACGAATCAAAGAGGTAGCGCGGGTTGAGGCCGCCTTTGCCGCTGGTTGGCCGCGCAGCGGTTGGCGATTCCTCAACCTGTACAGGCGCGCTGGCGGCCGCGTCAACCATGAGCTTGGTGGTTTCCACGCGGTAGGTCACGGCCTTCACCTCTTTTTCGGTGAGGTGCTGCAGGGCGTTGAGGATGTGTGCGTGGTACTTGGTTTCGAGCCAGGACTTTACGAAGTCGGTAGGGACGCCAATAACTGCCTGCTCGCCCTCTATGGCGCTAATGAAGGTGTTCTTAAACCAGGTGGTGAAGTTCGCTTTGCTCAAATGTAGCTCCAATTCGCCTAGTGTGGCTTCCCAGAGCTTGTCATTTGGTAGTTTCGGCATGGTCGAAATTTGGCTAACCTAAGCGGTTTTCTGATAATACCACAGAACCGCCTGTGGAAAAATACCTTAAAAGTGTATAGCTGGGGAATAACCTGTGGATAGTTTATGGATAACTAGGCTGAGCGCAACCCCAGGCCTTTGACTTAGGTAGAGACTGCTGGTACACTGGCCCTACTTTATGCCAAAACGAACCTACCAACCAAAGAAGCGCCGCCGCGCACGCGTGCATGGTTTTCTCGCACGGAAGAGCCATCCCAATGGCCGCAACGTGCTGAAGCGCCGCCGCCGCAAGGGTCGCAAGCGCGTCACGGTGCAGTAAAATGCTTCCGCGTATTGCCCGCTTGCATGCCGATCGGGATATTCTCCGCGTGCTGCGGCAGGGCATTCGCCGCAAGCATCCGTACCTGCAGGTGACGCTCGCCGCGGGCACGGCGCGGGCCAGCCGAGCCGCAGTTGTCGTTTCCAAGCAGGTGTCCAAACGGGCAACGGATCGAAACCGGCTCCGCCGGCAGGTGCAAGCCGTGCTGCCAAAAGCCCTGGCGCTCCTGCCCGGGCCGGTCGATGCCCTCATTCGCCTTTTCCCGCCGGCGGCAAAGGCAACGCGTAACGACCTCATCGCCGCCCTCCGTACTACCTGGCCAACCCATGCTCCCACTCACGCTCCCCGCTCGCCAAACCGTCGTTAAACTCATCCAGCTGTACCAGCACACCCTCTCGCCGGACCACAGTTGGGTTCGGCACCGGCGCGGCATCGGCGCCTGCCGCTTCTCCCCCACCTGTTCCGAGTACGGCATCCAAGCCGTCGAGCAGCACGGCGTACTCCGCGGCGGCTGGCTCACTATCAAGCGCATCCTGCGCTGCAACCCCTTCCACGCCCCCGGCATTGACTTGGTCCCACCCACCCTATGAGCATTTTCGTCACCGTTCTCTACGACCCGCTCTACAACACGCTCATGTTCTTGTACAAGAACATTCCGGGGCAGGATTTGGGCGTGGCCATCATCCTGCTTACCCTCCTCATTAAAGCCATTCTTTTCTGGCCGTCGCTCTCGGCAATCCACAGCCAGCAGAAAATGCAGGAGATTCAGCCAAAGCTCAAGGAGCTGCAGGAGAAATATAAAGACAAGAAAGAAGAGCTCTCGCGCCAGCTCATGGGTTTCTACAAGCAGCACAAGGTAAATCCCTTTTCCTCCTGCCTGCCACTCTTGCTGCAACTCCCTATTCTCATTGCGCTGTACCGGGTGTTCTTCACGGGGTTGAGCGTGGACGCGACCACCCACCTGCTGAATGCAGACCAGTTGAGCCACTTGTACGCGCCCCTCCGTTCGGCTTTTGAGACGCTCCAGTTGAATACGTTGAGTTTCAACGTCATTAACCTGGCGGCCAAGCACAACGTCATTTTGGCAATCCTGGCTGGCGCGGCGCAATTCTGGCAGTCCAAGATGATGATGAGCCAGCGCCCGCCCAAGGTGGAAGGCGCCAAGGATGAGGATACGGCCGCGTTGGTGAGCAAGCAGATGACCTACATGCTGCCCATTATGACCGTCATCTTCGGCTATCAGTTCCCTGCGGGCCTGGCTATGTACTGGCTGGTATCCACGATGTTCCAGGTGGCGCAGCAGTACTACTACTTCCGCTGGCACAAACCCAAGCTCACTCCGCCGGGCGCGCCAGAGGTATTGCCGAAAACTTCGTAACCTATGCGCATGACCTGGCAGCAACTGAAGAACCTGTCCGTGGTAACGCGTGGCGGGCGGGCTTTAGGCCAGGTCGAAGGCGTTATTTTTGATCCCGAGACCCACGCCATTGTGCAGTACGAAGTGCGCCAGGGTTTGCCCCTGGCCCGCCGCACGCTGCTTGTGGCAACCAGCCAGGTGCTCAGCATTACCGCCGAGCGCATGACTGTGGAAGATTTGGCCGGTCGGACCGAGGTGGTTGCGCAGCAAAGCGTTCCGGCCGCCGAAACATCGGCCAGCGGACTCGCCGCTACGCGGAAAATTAGCTAACGCGCACCCGTCGGGTATTGTCGCGCTCCAGCGTCAGCGTTACCCAGGTTACCTCGCGGCCAGCGAGGAATTTTTTTATGCGTTCGGCCCACTCAATAACCACCAGGGTACGCGGCTGCTGCAGCCAGTGCTCGAGGTCGAGGGCGGGTAATTCTTGGTCAGGATTTTTCAGCCGATAGCAGTCCACGTGGACGAGGGTGTCGTACGCTTTGTGGTGCGTTGTGTACACGTGCTGCAGGGCGTAGGTCGGCGAGGTTACCGACTCGCGAACGCCCAGCTGTTTTGCGAGTACTTGAGTCAGCGTGGTTTTGCCCGCGCCGAGCGGGCCGGTGAGGGCCAGGCAGCGGGGCGAATGTTGCAAAAGCGTGCGAACCAGCGGCCCCAGATCGTCGGTGGTGCGGAGGTGCATTTCGGTCATGTCCCCGAGTGTAGCATGTGCTGTCCCGGCGCTCATCCTTGACGCATATTCCCGTCCGCGGTATCTTCACTGACTATCCGTCTCGTCTTGGCGAGCCGTGGCAGGCCCGTGGAGGGCGGTACACTTCTTACACTATGGACATGACCACTCTCCAGCAAGCCACCGAGCTGCTCAAAAAATCGAATACCGTGCTCATTTGCCTGCCGCACATTCTCTCGACCGATGCGGTGGCCAGCGGCGTGGCACTCCATTTGGCGCTTACCCAACAGGGCAAGCAGGCCAAAGTGGTGGGTTCAAACTTTACCTTGCCGCCCACCCACGCCTTTTTGCCGAAAGTGGATGAGATTGCCACGGACCTGCAGCACCTCAAGAAGTTCGTCATTAGCCTGGACACGCGCACTGCGCCGCTGGCCGAGTTGTCGTACGATACAACGGACGGAACGCTGAACATTCTCATTACGCCAAAGTCCGGCGGGTACACGCCCAGCGATGTAACCACGCGCACCACCGAGCCAACCTTCGACTGCGCCATCACCCTGGATTGCCAAGACTTGGACCACCTCGGCCCCCTTTTCGAGCGCAACGCCGAGTTCTTCTACGCCACGCCAATTATAAACATCGACCACAGCCCGGCCAACGAGCATTTTGGCCAGGTGAATGTGGTGGATATTGTGGCAACCTCGGTTGCGGAAATCGTCACCGATCTCGTGCGGGGCATTAACCCGAGTCTGCTCAATGGCGACCTCGCCACCGCCTTGCTCACCGGTATGATTGCCAAGACGAAGAGCTTCCAGACCGCCACGGTGACGCCCAAAGTGCTGAGTGCCGCCTCCGACCTCATTGCCGCCGGGGCCAAGCGCGACGATATTATTCGCAACCTTTTTCAGACAAAATCCCTTTCCGTACTCAAGCTCTGGGGCCGGGCCCTCGCGCGCCTGCGGGCCACGGACGATGGCAAGCTGGTGTGGGCGGTGCTGAACCGCGCGGATTTCGAACGGGCGGGCGCCACACCCATTTCCCTGCCGGGCGTGCTCGATGAGCTCATTGTGAATACGCCCGATGCGCTGATTATGGCGGTGCTGTACGAAGACCCGACCGGGGGCGTCCGCGCGCTCGTGCAGACGCAGCGCTCGGTAAACGGCCTAAAGCTGTTTGCCAGCCACCAGCCCGAGGGCACGGCGCATACGTTCTCCTGGCATTTGCCCAACGGAACGGTCACTGAGCTCGAGACGCAGCTGCGCACTATCCTGCAGCAGTTGCCGTAGGGTTTTTAGGTAGCGCGGTGAAGGTGAGGCGGCGAGTATAGAAGACGTGGTACGAGGTACGCGCTTGCCTTCACCATGCGCCTACACCCATACCCGCCGCGCGCAACCTCACCACGTACCCACCGATACTATTACGCCCCGCGATTCCCACCGCCCATTCCCTATAATGCGACCACTCGGTATACTGCCCGCATGGCAGATTCCCAACACCTCCAGGTTGCTCCCGAAGAAGCGCAAGAGAAATTTCGGGACAAGATGACCGAAATAAAACTGAAAGAGCAAGAGCAAGCCGTGCAACGGCGTGCCCAGGAGCTTGGCATCGCCTACATAAACCTTAAGGGGTTCCCGATTGGCCCGGAAGTGCTTACCTTAGTGCCCGAGAATGTGGCGCGGGATTTGCAGGCCCTGTGCTTTTTTCACCAGGACAACCAAGTGCGCATTGCCGCAACCGATCCGGCCAACGAGCACGTACTGACGCTCATGGAGAATCTCACGGCCGACCTGAAGGCCAACATTGAACCGTATATCATTTCCCAGCACAGCTTTGACCAGGCGGCAAAACTCTATGCGGCCGTGCCGAAGATAAAGCAGTTTACGGCGGGTGTGCAAGTGCGGCCCGAAGATATTAAAGATTTTCAGAAAGGCCTTACATCCATTCGCGACCTTGACGCCAAGCTGAAGACCATTTCCCTTACCCAGGTAATAACCGCGCTCATTGCCGGGGCAATCGTTGGCCGTTCGTCCGACATTCACATCGAAGCCGAAGAGCACGATGTGAAGGTCCGGTACCGCATAGATGGCGTATTGCACGAAGTGGCTCGCCTGCCGGCCGAGAGCTGGAAGAAAATTATTTCCCGCATTAAGTTGCTGGCCCACCTCAAGCTCAACATTACGGCCAAGCCGCAGGACGGCCGCTTCACCATCTACCTCGATACGGAAACTGTCGAAGTGCGCGTCTCGGCCCTCCCCACGGCGTATGGCGAAAGCGTGGTCATGCGGTTACTCATGTCGTCTTCGGTCGGTCTCAAGCTGGACGATCTGGGCATGCGCGGCAATGCCCTGGCGCTCATCAAGAAGCAAGTGCTGCGGCCCAACGGCATGATTCTGACCACCGGCCCAACGGGCAGTGGTAAGACGACGACGCTGTACGCCTTCCTGACGCAGCTCAACACTCCGGATACCAACATCATTACCCTGGAGAATCCGGTGGAGTACCACCTCGCGGGCGTGAACCAGAGCCAGGTGGACGATGCCGGCGGGTACACGTTTGCCAAAGGTTTGCGTTCCGTTTTACGCCAAGACCCGGATGTGGTCATGGTTGGGGAAATTCGTGACGGCGAGACCGCGGAGATTGCGACCAATGCCGCACTCACCGGCCACCTCGTGCTCTCTACCCTGCACACCAACGATGCGGCCGGGGCAATCCCCCGCTTGCTGGCCTTGGGCGTCAAACCCTTCCTGCTGGCGCCGGCCATGAATGCCATTATTGCCCAACGCTTGGTGCGCCGCATTTGCCAGGATTGCAAAGCCCCAATGGAGCTCGACCAAGAAACGCGCGATCGCGCAGTAACGATGCTCCGTGAAATATCGCCCGCCAGCGGTGAAAAGGTGGATCTGGAAAAGCTGGTGTTCTACAAAGGCCAGGGCTGCGAGCAGTGCCAGCACATTGGCTACAAGGGCCGCATTGGCATTTACGAAGTGCTCACCATGAACGAAGAGATTGAAAAAATTATTCTCTCTACGCAAGTATCCGAATATGATATTCGCGGCATTGCCAAGAAAGCCGGCATGGTGACCATGGTGCAGGATGGCTTACTAAAGGCCCTCGAAGGCATTACGACTGTCAACGAGGTGTTTGAAGTAGCGGAGTGAAGCGCTCTTCGAATTTTGGTACGCGGTACACACCGCACTTGGTTTTTAGGCGCGAAACCCCGCACCGGACGAGCTGTGCGAGGACTGGTGCGTGGGTAATAAAAGACGAACGCGGGTTGCATTCGTCTTTGCAGTTAGCCCCCATTCTTTGGGGGCGTTTTTTCAACTCCTGTAATGAGCACGAGACAATCCTGGTCATTGGATAGCACTTGCACAGTGGTGACTTCTTCACCCGCTGTTACCCGGAGAATTTTCCCCTTTGGGGTTTCGGCGGTTACCTTACGTATGAGCGCAATGATTAACTCCAATTGCTGCTCAACTCGGGACCGCGACTGTTCATCGGGTGTAGAAGGTGTGCTGTTTTCAGACACGATGGCCTCCTTTTGTTTGTTGGTGGCCGTTGGTTAGGTATGTCATATACCCTAGGCAGTTTGACGTCAAATAGCCCCTAGCTATTGACTTTATATCACTAAAGTGATAGCGTTCGTGAGCCACAAAACCCAAACCAGAAAGAGGTGCCCGATGCAACGCATGCACACTGTTCGAAAGGATTCGGACACCCAATCGCTCATTTCGATAATTCGCTTGTTCCCAATGTCGCCCACCCGGAGAACTCTGGTGCAGCGGTTTATTGCACAGTGCTACGTCTACGCCGATGCGTATCGGAGTGACGAAGTCGAACATCCACCACCCGGCTCCGCAGAACGACGCACCGCTGCACACAATACCGTTATGGCAACAGTTCAAAAACTGTTTCTCCAAAGCGGAGCAGAGCAAATGTTTGGTGGCGCAATGCCCGACCGCAATCGGATCCGTGAGTACATTCTCACGCACGAGGCAAGATACAGGAACAAACCTCAAAACAAGGTCACCCCATAGGTGGCCTTCTTTTATTCTTTCCAGTTGCCTTGGAGCAGCACGTGCTCAACCACCGTACGGTCTTGGAAGTGGGAGAGTATTTTCCAATTTTCTGAACCAGTTTTGTGCGGGACGATGAGCTTGCGAAGAATTTCCATTATTTGATTGTGGTAGTGCGACCGATCCGCCTGGTCACGCTTAATGTTCTGGTGTTTCACATTATGGTTCTCGCTCCCGGATGAACTCGAAGTGTGGTAGTTTTCGACGTACTTCTCGCAAAGCCACACAAATTTTTTGCGAGCTTCCTCCGTCCCAAAGAGCCCCAAGACTTTTTGAAATTGTTCAGTTTCGTCCAGCAGTTCCTCGACCGCCCGCCTTTCTCTCATCCGACCGGCAGCCGTGAAGTCCGTACCCGGGGTAGCAATAGGGCTTTCTTCAGTCGGGTTGTACCCTCGTATTTCAGACGACATAGTTAGTCTGTTAATTGCTGGAGTTTCGCTTTCGCCTCAGCTAGCTTCTTTCGTTCCCCTTCCACCACCGCAGCGGGGGCGTTTTTCGTAAAATGCTCGTTCGCGAGTTTATGTTCGAGCGACTGAATGTACTGCTGCAAGCTCGCCACTTCTTTTTTGACGTGCTGCTGCGAGGCTTTTGGTAGTTCCAGCCAGAAGTTCACGCCCGCTTCGTGGCCGTCGGGTTTACCCGCGGACTTTCCACTCATCACTTCTACGCGCGCAAGCACGTCAATCATCGGCTTGAGCGCGAGAATGGTTTTAGTTCCGGCGCCCGCAATGTTGAGCGTAAGTTTTTCGTGCGGCGCAACCTTGTGCGTGGCGCGAACGTTGCGTATTGCGACAACGAGGTTTTGGAGTTTGGTGAATTCTTTTGTCGCCGTATTTTTTTGCGCCTTGGCTTTTGGCCACGCCTGAATCATGAGCATGTCCTTATTCATCTTCCCATAGCGTTTTTCCCATAGCGCCTCGGTAACGAACGGCGCAAACGGGTGCAGGAGCTTGAGTACGGTTTCGTAGGTGTCGATGAGTAGTGCGGTATTTGGTTGTATTTTCTGGATTTCCACGTACCAATCAGCGAGCTCGTGCCAGACAAAGTCGTAGAGTGCTTGGCCAGCTTCGGAGAGCTTGTTTGTCTTCAGGTTCTTCGTTATGTCAGCGATGAGCCAGTTGGTGCGTTCTTGTATCCAGCGGTCAGCCAATGTATTTCGACCACCCCGCCCACCTTCGCGTAAAGCTTCGGTGGACACCCCTCCTCCGAGAGGAGGGGATAGTTTCTGCTGTCGCTCTACAAAATTTCCAATGTTCCACAGTTTGTTGATAAAGTTGCGGTAGCCGGCAATCTTCTCCTCGCTCAAGCGGAAGTCCTGGCCCGGCGTGGTGCCGAGAATCAACGACAAGCGAATGGCATCCGTGCCGTACTTTTCGGCCATGGGTAAGGGGTCAATACCCGTGCCTTTGCTCTTGGACATTTTCTTCCCATTCTTATCCAGCACCAGGCCGTGGATGTAGACGGTTTTGAACGGCACTTGCTTGCGGAACTTCAGCGAGAACATGATCATGCGCGCCACCCAGAAGAACAAGATGTCCCAGCTCGTTTCCATCACGCTGGTGGGGTGGTAGGTCTCTAGATCCTTCGTTGCTTTTGGCCAGCCCAACGTCGAGAAGGTCCACAGCCCCGAGCTAAACCAGGTGTCTAAGGTGTCTTGGTCTTGCACGAAGTGGACGCCTTTGCAGGTGGCGCACTTTTTCGGTTCTGTCACCGAGGCCACCGGCTTACACTTTTTCTCGGCTTCGTTGCGGCAATACCACACCGGAATCTGGTGGCCCCACCACAGCTGGCGCGAGATGCACCAATCGCGGATGTTGTTCATCCAGTGGAAATACACTTTGTCGAACCGCTTGGGGATGATTTGGATTTTTCCAGACTTCACCGCCGCAATAGCCGGCTTGGCCAAGGGCTTCATGGTCATAAACCACTGCTTGCTCACCAAGGGCTGCACCACGGAGTTGCAGCGGTCGCAGTGCGGCACGTTGGCGGTGTGCGGTTCAATCTTTTTGAGCAAGTTTTTGGCTTGCAAGTCCGCCACAATTTTATCGCGCGCTTCGGTCACCAACATGCCGGTGTATTTCCCGGCCAGTTTGGTCATGCGGTTGTCCTCGCCAATCACCTGCTTCATTTCCAAGTGGTGGCGTTCGCCCATTTCCCAGTCCGCCGGGTCGTGCGCCGGCGTCACCTTCACCACGCCCGTGCCGAATTCCTTGTCCACCAGCTTGTCTTCGATAACCGGCAGCGTGAGCTTTCCAGATTCAGTTTCAAACGTCACTTTCTCACCAACGTACTTGGCGTAGCGCTGGTCATTTGGGTGGACGGCGAGCGCAGTGTCGCCTACCTTTGTTTCCGGTCGGGTGGTGGCCACGGTGAACGGGCCGTAGGTAATGTAGTAGAGGTGGCCTGCTTCCTGCACGTGCTTCACTTCCAAATCCGAGAGCGCGGTCTGGCAACGGGCGCACCAGTGGATAAGCCGCTCGCCGCGGTAGATGAGGCCTTCGTTGAAGAGCTGGATGAATGCCTTTTGCACGGCCGCAGTTAAATTCGGATCCATCGTAAAGTGCTCGCGCGACCAGTCACAGGATGCGCCGAGCGAGCGGATTTGGTCGGTAATGCGGTCGCCGTACTTTTGTTTCCAGGTCCACACGTGCTTCAAAAATGTTTCGCGGCCAATCTCGTGGCGGCTTATCCCCTCTTTCTGCAGCAAACGTTCCACCATAATTTGGGTGGCAATACCGGCGTGGTCGGTGCCCGGCAACCACAAGGCTTTTTCGCCAAGCATGCGGTGAAAGCGCGTCAAAATATCCTGCACGCTCACACCTACCGCGTGCCCCAGGTGCAGCTCGCCGGTGACATTCGGCGGGGGCATGGCAATGCTAAAGGCCTTGGTCCGCTTGCCCGGTAATTTGTCAGGATTAAAATAGCCCGAAGCTTCCCACCGCTTGTAGATGGGTTGTTCAACGCCGAGTGGATTGTACGCTTCTGCGGCCATGGTGTACCTATCCTACCAGCGTATCGTTGACATTTCCAGGGGTTTTTCGTAAAGTGAGGTTTCTTTGACAACTGTCCCAAAAGGACCCGACACTCGCCGGATGCGAGGAGATATAGTCCGAAAGGAATGTGATAACGATGAGAACATCGATTACACTTGGACAAGAACGATCGCTACATCAGCTTGTAGAGAATGCAGCTGTAAAAGGTGTGGATTGGGCTCTAAAGACGCTTCCACACACCAAAGAAAGTTTGCAGGAGGTAATTGTGCGGGGCAATGAACTCTCCGCTGCAACAGAAAGAGCGATTTGTAGGTGCGTTCTTCATGCATCATACGAAGCACTCAACATGGTCGATTGCGACGATCCGCCCACAACACCAGGACCCCTCGTCATTAAACACCACGCACACACCGGAATTTTTCAGTGGGGAGCAACGAGCGTGCGACTATTTCAAGATCCCAGACAGATAACGATCGGTGTTCCTATAACCGTGGTATTACGCCAAGCCTAAGCTAGTCCTGGACGATTTGCCAATGCTTGCATTCTTGACTTGTTGCTTAAGAAGAATGAGCTCATTCCTGAAAAATGGAAGAATAAACGAGTGCTCTTTATCGGGACCACCTATACACGAGATGGTGGTATTTGCGTCCGATACCTGTTCAACTGCAGTGGATGGCAAGAGAATGATGAGTGGGCAGAAAGTACAATCGACGATAATTACTATATTGCTCTACTCGGCTAGTGACGCACTTTCACTTTGTGTAGCCCAGTCTTCAATTTTGGAGACTGGGTTTTTTATTCTGCGCTCGCTACCAACTTACTAAGGTCCTTCGTCAGCGCCCACCATAACGACGTGCGGGTCGTGCTGGGCAGGGGCGCTGCTGGTACGGTCAACGTATCGTCCTTCACCTCCACATAGGTGAATTTCCCTGGAGCGAAAAGGTACACGTACGCTGGATAGTCTGGATTCGGGTGCTTGAGGAAGCTGATGACCCCGTCTTTGTTCTTGACTTCACGCATAACCATGACTTGTTGGTAGTTGTTGTTCGGTGTTTGGAAAGCGTCACCGGCAGGCGCGAGCGCGCTATAGGCGTAGAACTGGAATGTCCCGGCAAAGGTGTGACTTGCCTTGTAGTAGACGCAGAGGACAGCTCCGTAAAAACCCAGGAGCGCGAAGAGCCCAGCAATGGCAAAGCCGAGCTTCTTCCAGGCGGTCGCATGCATTTTTACAACCATCCAAACAACGCCCGCGAGTGCGAGGATGAATATCGGGAGGAGGACGTACAGGAAAAAGGTGTTCGTGCCGAGCTGTGGATCCATATTGCAATGGGTTAGGAACGAAGTGTGACTGAGGTTAGTTTACGCCCTTACCGTCCCAACTCCCACACCGGTTATCTTGACGTCGACGAGAGAATTCGTATAGGCTAGAGCAAAATACATAAAGTGTTTTATAGGAGTAAAACGATGACCCGTCGAAAGTTAGAAAGAGGTTTTTACACACGCCTACGTCACCTGAGGTCAGCTCTCAGCGATAGTGAAAAAAGGCAAAAGAATACACGCTTAAGTGCGTTCGATAAGCATTGTTTAGCAATGCGCATTACGTCACTTGAAATAGCGTTGGCAAAAATGAATGCTCAACTCCGCACAGTTCGAAAGCAAAGGGCGAAGGACGCACGTGATGCTGAAGCAATACTTCGCAACTTATCAAAAAAGTGTAACCAGGCTGGAGTTCCATTACTTGGATCGAAAGAATAATACCCAACCTAAGCATCACCCGCGCCTTACACTCGCGGGTTTTTTATCGCCCCAACTCCCACACCGGATTCACATCGAGTTTTTGCCAAGGTGTCGAATATCCTTTCGCCAACTCCATTGAGCCCGCGACGGCGATCATGGCGCCGTTGTCCGTAGTGTACTGTAGTGGCGCAACGTGAAAGTTAAAGCTGGCGGCTCGTGATTCTCTCGCTAGCCTTTCGCGAAGCATCGAATTGGCAGCAACGCCACCGCCAAGCAGAATACTTTTAGGTTTTTTTAGTTTTGCCGCACGAATAGTTTTATCCACGAGCACATCGACTATCGCAGCTTGAATAGATGCGGCAAGGTCAGCCTTGTGCTGGGGGTTCAAACGCGGATGGAGTTCCAGGTAGCGCGCTACAGCCGTTTTTAATCCAGCAAAGCTAAATTCAAAATTCGATTCTTTCATCATTGGTCTCGGCAAGGGAATGCTCGGTTTGCCACTACGCGCGAGTTTGCTCAATTCTGGCCCGCCGGGGTAGGGCAAGCCCATAAGCTTGGCGGTTTTGTCGAATGCCTCACCTGCTGCATCGTCGCGGGTTTTACCGACGAGCGTCACCTTCCCCTTCTCCAGCCAGAGCAACTCTGTATGACCACCCGAAACAATCAGCGCGAGTGCGGGGAGTTGCTGCTGCTCGTTGTTGAGCCAACAGCTCGCCAAATGGCCGGCAATGTGATTGACGCCGATGAGCGGCTTGTTAAGTGCGAAACAGAGCGTGCGTGCAGTCTCCACGCCCACCAGCAGTGCCGTACTCAAGCCCGGGCCGCTGGTTACGGCAATTGCATCTATACCCCTGAGTTTGGTGTGGGCTTTTTTGAGTGCAGCCTCTAGGGTGGGCATGATGGTCGCAGCATGTTCTCGCGCGGCCACTTCTGGCACCACGCCGCCGGTCTTGCGGTGGGCCAGCACCTGCGAGGCAGTAACCATGCTGCGGACATTAAAGTGGCCCCGTGAGGTTTCTACCACGGCAATAGAGGTGTCGTCGCAGGATGTCTCGATACCCAGAATTGTGTGCATAGCTATTGACAGACTAGCATGTTTTGTGTAGTATTTGACGGTTACAACATACAACGACGTAAAAAATGCACACGGAGGTTTTAAGTGCCAGAAAAAACAGTTCAGGAAGTTGAAGTACACCGAACGATTATTATCCAAGGCGTTGGTTCCATTGCCGACCTACTCCAGTTTCAGGAAAACCCGGCAAGCGCAAAAGTTCTTATTGCCCAGCGTTGCCCGGGAATATACGACGGCGGGCGGTGGGAAGTGATTGGCGGGAAAAAGGAACCAGGCGACCTTTCGCGTTTCGAGACGATTTTTCGAGAGGTTGCAGAAGAAAGCGGTCTTCGTGTGGTATCCACCCTGGATCCGAAGACTTTGCACTTTAAGAAAGTGGACAACCCGACGCCGCTCATCATCCTGCCGAAACGACGCTTTCGGGAAGATATCGGAAATCCGAATACGGATACGACCGGTACCTACCAAGTGCATTTTCACCTGGGCAATGTTGCGCCTTTTGAAGAGCGGGACATTTGCCTCAACCCCAAGGAGCACATGCAGTGTAGGTGCGCCAATCTGGACACGCTCTACGAGATGCGGAAGAACAATGAGCTCCGCGGTAGCACCCTTGTGGCGCTTTGGAAATTGCATGAAGTAGCATTACCGGAAATTTTTAGCCGGCTTACCAGACGAATATCAAAAGCCTAGCGCTCAAAAACCCAGTATTGGACATTCTACCCGCTGATCATCAATCGGCGGGTAATTTTTTTTGCCGAACGGTTTTCTCCGCTATACTCTATGCCACCATGTCGCACCATTTCCAAACAGTAGTTAGAAGCTTGGTCGTCCTAACCATTGTGTCAGGCTTTGGTCTGCATAGCGCTGCGCAGGCTCAGGCGGCAAGTGTGGTGTATCCACTGAATAACTTTACGACCCGCATTACCAAGAAGCCGTTTGCCAAGTACATCACGCCCAAGACTTCACCCATCCAGCCCGAGAAGTTCCAGGGCTACCACACGGGTGCCGATGCCGAGACCACGGCAAAAGAGAAGAACGCCACAATCCCGGTGTACAGCATTGCTGCGGGAAAAGTTCTTTTCGTAGGTTACGTGAACGGCTACGGCGGCGTCATCATTATTCGCCACACCATTGGCAAAGAAACCGTGACCGCGCTGTACGGTCACATTCGCTTAGCCTCGACAGACGTAAAAAAGAACAGCACGGTAAAGGCGGGACAGAAAATTTCCATTTTGGGTAAAGGCTTTTCTAGTGAAACGAGCGGCGAGCGCAAGCACTTGCACTTTGGGTTGCTCAAAGGTACCAACTACAGCTACCGGGGCTACGTGACGTACAAGAGTTCGCTGGGCAGCTGGCTAGACCCCGTGGCCTGGCTCAAGGCGCACAAGGCCGTGGCACCGTAGCCGGCGGGTAAAAAAACCGTGTCTGCGTGTGCAGAGGCACGGTTATGTGCAGTCGCTACCATATTTTTCGCACTCCCGAGAGAATATCTGTCAGGAATTTTTCAAAATGTGGTGTGGACAACGTAGCAATATTGTACCGATGAATATGTGTGCGAGTACGCTCGCGCATGTCCTTCGTTCTTGGAACCCTTCTCATTTTTGAATGCGCTCGGTTGTACTCCCGCTGATACTCTTTTGCTTTCTCTCTGTTAGTACGGTAGTACACTCTTTGGTATAACCTATGCCGTTGTACTGGCGCCATTGCCAGCCAGTCATCTAATGTGACCCCTGGCGCATTTGCCTTTATGGATGTTTCATATGTTTGGCGTAAACGCGCTAAGCTATTGGGATTACGTTTTGCACAGAGCATTTTCCCTCCTCGTTTTTTGTGTATTTATCTATTTCAAAGCCTATCCCTTTGTTTTATTGGGGTCAAATATATTGCATAAAAGTTTGTTGATGGTAGCGCTCGTGCGCGCGAATTGGCTACCACTCGTTCAAAGCCTTAAAGAATGGCTAGCTTTTGGCTCCGAAGTCCAGGGCATAGCAAAACAGCCTGTTTTTGTAGAGCTTAATTGATTTACCATCAATCCCTTCCCTGAATGGAATTAGATTCTATGAGTCTTTATCACCACCCCAAGAGTGAAGGCCGCCCTGTTAAACAACGAATATCAGTGTATGGCTAAAACCGCTGGTTCTTGGAGACCAGGTACGTCAGGGAACCCCCAGGGCCGTCCTGTGAGTCCCGTTGTTCAAGAGATGCGTACTGCCCTTGCAGCTGTTCAGAAAGGCAAGAAGCGGACGCTCCTAGAGCATTTTTTTGAACGCGCCTACAAAGACAACCGTGTCCTCATTGCAGCGATGAAGAAACTCCTGCCCGACCTCGCTAACGTGGAGCTTGAGACTCAAGCTGAAGAATTCCGAATAATTATTTACCACCCCAAAGGAGTGTAGCCCTCGTCTTGGTGACGTTAACCTCGATAGGTTGCCTTCACTCGCTTTGATGCAGACAAGTACAACAGCCAAATTATTCCGTAGACTAAGCCACGTGCGGAATCAGTCATCGCTCCCTCAAGTGCATACGGGTCTTGAGAAATGACTATAAGCATTATTGTGCTCACCACTACAACCGCCGCTAGGTAAAATTTTGCGTGCTTTACAGCAGCCGGTTGCTTTTTTGAAAGCATATACCCTACGTACAGACCATATGCACCCAACGCAATATCAATGAGACCCAAAGGGACAAAATCTATAAGAGACGTGACAATATTTATGGCCGAACTAATGAAGATGCCTAATATAAACAGAGCTAACCATCCACTAACCCCAACTAAATTTTTATTCGGCACTGGGTTAGTGTTTGTTACTTTGCTCACGACCTCAGCTATCGTAGCACCGCAGTGAGTGCAAAATTTTACTGCACCACTATTTTCTTTTCCGCAGTTGGGGCAATACATAGAAGCATTAAATAAATTCGAGTGAGCTAATAAATTTATCGTAATCCGTTTGGCTGAAAGTACCACCCGCATTGCTGACCCCTAGACCATAATATTTGTGGTCAATTAGAATGTTACGCCCATGAATC
>JBBTRU010000046.1:0-14988 GCA_038065015.1 Patescibacteria group bacterium
CACGCCGTAATCCACGGTGAGCTTGTTCTGTTCTTGCAAAGTCTTGGTAATTGGCACGTACCGCACGCCGAGGAATGAGCGTACGATCTTGCCGTTTTTCTTCACGCTCTCGTACACCAACTTGGCCTGGTTCACCGGGATGGCAAAGCCAATGAGCTGGCCTTCCTGGCTCACGGCGGTGTTCACGCCAATAACCTGCCCGTCGATATTCAAGAGCGGACCGCCCGAATTCCCAGGGTTGATCGCCGCATCAGTTTGAATAACATCTTCTAGAGTTTCCGTGGACTGACCGTCGCCGGCAGTCACGCGCCGGGCCAACCCCGAGATAACGCCTTTGGTAACGGTGTTGCGGTACTGCCCCAAGGCATTCCCAATGGCAATGACGGTTTGGCCAATGTCGAGTTTTGTCGAATCCCCAAAGGCAATCGGGGTTAAGTCTTTCGCTTCAATTTTTACTACGGCGAGATCGTTCGACGGGTCAACGGCAATGACCTTGGCCGCATAGCGTTTGCCATCGTTGGTGAGGACGCTGTACTCCGCTTCGGTGTCTTCCACCACGTGCTTGTTCGTCATAATGTAGCCGTCCGCGCTCACAATGAAGCCCGAGCCGCCGCCGACTTCCCGCTTGCCCTGCGGCACCGGCTGCTGGATGCCGAAGAAATCGAACGGGAACGAATTGTTCGACTGGCTGTAGATCTTGCTCAAGTCTTTGGTAACGATAATGCTTACCACCGAACCTTTTACCTTCTTCACCACATCAACCGTAGCCGACTCTTCCTGCACGGTCACACTCTTCGTACTCGTCGTCGCGGTGGTTGCGGCTGTTGAAAAATTGAAAGTCTCGCGGAACCAGCTATCAAACCGTCCACTGCTCATTGCCCCGCCGAGCGCCCCGCCAATGGTGCCCAGGAGCACGCTAAAAATGACTGCTACAACCAGCGTGCGCTGCGTAACCGTGGGCTGGGGTTTGGGCCCGCCCGTCTCGCCTTGCGAAGCATGGCGGGCAGGCGGTGGGGTGTAGGAATCGTTCATACGGCGTTCAAAAAAAACTGCGAGTAGGCGCAGTATACCACACCGCGTAGTAGGCGGAAAAGTTTTAGGCGGGCGCGTTGGTTACGGTATTCGTATTGCTAGTGGTCGTCGTCTGCGGGACGAGCCGAAAGAGCTCATCCAGCGAGACAAACCTATACCCTTGCGCCTGCAGGGTGCGGACAATTTCTGGAATCGCCAAATACGCCAGGTCGCTCCCGGCATGCAGCAGGATAATCCCGCCGGGTTTGACGTACGTCTGCACGCGCTGGGTGACGCTTGCCACTGTTGCTGTGGAACTAATATCCAAACCATCCACCGTCCAAGTAAGCGCACAGTACCCGGCCGAACGCATAGCTTCCACAGCTTCGGCTGTGCTATCGCCAAAGGGCAGCCGGGCGTAGGGCTTGGTGGTGGCATTGGTTATCCCGCGGATCAAATCATCGGTGGCTTGCAACTGCGCTTGCACTTCTTTTGCCGTCAGCTTGGAAAAACGCAGGTTGTCGTAGCTGTGGTTGTAGATGGGAAAGCCCGCATCGCGAATACTCTCCACCGCGGCCCGGTCATTTTCCACCAACTTACCGGTAATGAAGAAAGCCGCCGGGATACCCGCGGCCTTTGCGGCTGGCAAAGTTTTCGCCAAATCGCCCGGCACAGTGCCAATATCGAGCGTGAGGGCTACGGCCTTTTCCGTGGTATCGGCCCGGTCCAGCACCGTGGGGCAGGCTGCCGTCGTCAGGCCCGCATTACGCGGGACGGTTGTCGTTACATTGGTATTGAAATTTAGGTTGCTCGAGTTCGTTGCTGGCACTTTCTTCCCGGCCTGCAGGTAAGCCAAAAAGAGCAGGATGAGTGCCACGATAATCACGCCCACCAGCAAACGGCTGCGATCCGGCCGCCCGCCGCGGGAACGGCCAACAATCCGCCCCGAAGGTGAGCTATAGCGACGGTAGTTCCGCATACGGCCCATGGTACTGCGATTCTCCTTCCAACGCAAAGCCCCCGTACCGGCCAGGCACAGGGGGGTGCGAAAAGCCCTTACTCGTGAGCAATCTGATGCTTTTTCCGGCTGCGCTCCCACGCCAACGCCACCTCGGCCGCGCTGAAGAAGACTGCGGCGTAAAATAAATCACCCGCAACCGTATTGCGCAGAAATGGTAAGCCATTGATAAATCCTTGCGTCAGCCCGGCCAGATCGAAACTGTACAAACCGCCATGGTTGGTAAGCCACGCGCCAAAATTGGTAATCACGTAGAATAGCGCCGAGCCCGCCAGTGAACCGGCAACAATCATGCCCGGATTTTTTCGGTCCTTCACCCACCAACCAATAATCCCAACCAGGGCCATGCTCCCCCACGTAAAGAAAATAAGGTTGTGGAACCCTAAAAATGCGTCCGAAACTACCATAGCGATAATTGGTGCAACCAGTGATGCCCGCTTACCCAAGTATACGCCGCTAAATAACGCAACCGCCGCCACCGGCGCAAAGTTCGGCGGGTGCGGCCAGAACCGGGCGGCCGCGGCAAACACAATGAGCACTACGAGTATTCCATTGGTCGGCGTTAGGTAGCGGCGGATATTCATGCGTGCCAGTTTAGAACGAGGTGAGTTTCCACTCAAGCGTATCGGCAGATTTTGTCGTGTACGTACCTGCCCCGATTTCGGATGATGTGCCGTTCACGAAGAACTGCCAGTATTCGGTGGAGCTAGCTTCGCGGCAGTTAATCCCGGTAACGTACTCGCCCAGCCCTTCGGCAGTTTTCGTGCTGGTCTTGGGATATTTTTCTTTCAGTAAAGCGAGTGCAGTCTTCCCATCCTTGCCAGCATAGGTAAACGTCGTGGCAACGCTCTGCGCGTTGACATTGACACAGTCTTTATAACCGACCGTCCGGTTCTGGTAGGCGTACGCGCCAACCCCGGCGAGCGCAACAATAACCAAGACGCTTAATAAGGGAATGCGGAAACGTTTCAAAAATTCCATACTAGATTGATTATTGGTGAAATACTGTTCCTGCAGTCAAAAAACACGAGGGGTTGATGATACGCTATATGGGTAAAAATGGATTCGTATTTCGTATATTCGTATCTTTTTTCGTACATTCGTAAAAACTGCGACATCAGGGCAGTCGCAGGACGGGTTCCATCCTTGTTCGACCTTTTCCCGAAGGA
This sequence comes from Patescibacteria group bacterium, assembly GCA_038065015.1. Taxonomy (GTDB): domain Bacteria; phylum Patescibacteriota; class Patescibacteriia; order PEXW01; family PEXW01; genus CAIPSZ01. The sequence goes on from JBBTRU010000046.1 coordinate 3,199, forward strand.
TTTGTCTTCACCCTGCCCGAGTGGGCAGGATAGGCGTTGGACTCCCCTGCACCCATTGCTGGGCCGGGATACCATGGCGGGACCGTACCGGATTCACACCGGTTTGCCTGACTGATTTTCAAAGCCTCCATATGATAGCACGATGTCGAACCATCAACAAATGTAGGTGCACAGCTTGCTGTGCGGCAATACAATAAAGGCGAGCCCCTCTTTAACTGGGGTCCCTAAACGCATTTGAAATTAACATATAAAAAAGACCACATACGCTAGATAGGTAGGTGGTCAAATGTTCATTACGATACGGTTTGAGCCGTGGCTGGACCGTAAAGACTAGTTTTTGTGGGGGTATTTTTACCCTTTTACTCCTAGTGAAAGGACTATAGCGCATCTCCATTATAATGTCAAGCGCGAAGTTCTAGTAATCAATCCCCTTCACCGCAATAAACCCTTTGTAGTACGGGTGCTTCACCATTTTCATATCCGTTACCACATCGCAGTGCTTCAGGATTGCCGAAAACTTCTGGTGGCCGGTGAGCACCAAATTGACGTTCTTGGCTTTCGGGTGTTTGGTTCGCTTTGTCAGTATGGCGACCAAGGCCGACACGGGGAAGAGCTTTTGCTCTAAGCACGAAATAACCTCATCCAGCACCACGAGCTTGTACTTACCCGAGCTGATGCACGCCCACGCCCGGTCTAAGGCTTTCTTCGCTGCGGCTTTGTGCTGGGCCAAGGGTTTACGGTCGCCCAAAATCCCGACAAACCCCTGGCCGTGCACTTCCACATCCACGCCGAGCTTGCGCAAGGCTTCCCGCTCGCCCGAGGGCCAATCCAGGCTCTTGTAGAACTGGAAAAACAGCACCTTCCAGCCATAGCCAGTGGCGCGGGTTGCGGCACCAACCGCGGCTGTCGTCTTGCCCTTGCCATCGCCAATGTAGGCCACGGTAATGCCGTGCGGGAAAGGGCGGAGCCGCTTGGGGGCAAGACGCTTGACGACTGTAGTCATACCTAGTAGGGTACGGAAACAGCGACGAAAAAACAACTTTGATCTTCAGCCCCGCACAGCGAACTCTGGACTAGTTCTCCCTCCCCCTGGTTCGGATCCTGCTGCGGGGTCTTTTTTTCTATTTTCAGCATTACCAAATTGCGCTAAACTTCTAGCAAATACACCCCATCGGCGCCGCCTACCCGCGCCATCGCCCGCCCCTTGACCGCCTGCTCGTGCCAGTACCGCGAGCAGGCCCTTTTTTAACCTGGCAACCTCAACCCGCAACTACCCTTGACAGCAGCAGCGATCACTGCTAGGGTTGCGGGTTCGCCATTTACCAATTGTCACTATGGAAGAACTCAAGGAGCACGCCAGCCGCATTGCGGACCAGCGTCCAGACCTGGGGATGCACGGCGTTATCGCCGCACTGGAAACCTTGCACAGCGTTTTAGACGAGCAGCCAGACACTGAACCTGCAACCGACGCTGTCTAGTCTCCCCGACCTTGCCCCGCCTCACCGGCGGGTTTTTGGTTGACGTAAATACGAGTCTGCAGTAGGATTGCCGGAACAACCAAAAGAACAACGCTCACAGGAGGAATGCAATGGTAACCGCAGACCGCGTACGTAAAACCAATGAACATCGACAACTAACCTACTTGAAGCTACGCTTTGACTCATAGAAAAACCAAATGAAAGGAGTGTTTCGTGACCGAAAACATCGGACCTTGCCCGCTGCAACTCAAAGCCGGCCCGTGCAACGGCGACGTGCTGCGAGAAGAGTGGCAGGAATACGACCCCAAAACCGGACCCATGGTCTATGGCAGTCCCAGAAACCAGATGCGTACATGTGTAGTATTCCACTGCTCACACTGCGGTACGAAATTTGCCGCGCCGCCACCAGGGACCAAGGGCTTCTATCCTGCCCCTCCAAAAGATATTGACCCAAACGTGCAGGGTGTTGGCTGAACACACTACCCCTCCCAGTAACATGGGAGGGTTTGTATTGACAGACTGACTGGGCCTGACGTAAGGTGCCAGGCGTGCACACCTGCACGCACCCTCGAGCATAGGACTTCGAGGCAATCATCTCGCATAGGACGCGCCAGCAGAAAGGCGCACAGTATCATGCGAGTCGTTTTCACCATTACGCTCATTGGCGCCGTACTCAACGGCAAACTCTGGGATGAGCTAACTATCCAGTGGGAAGAACTCCACAAGAGCCGCTTCCCGCTCGAGGTGTCCCTGCAGTGGGCCGCCACCCGCGAGTACGCGCTTGCCATTATTCCAGGCCTGACCAGGCTGGAAGATGCGCACCTCGAAATTGACGTGGCCTGACCCAAACACTACAAAACGTAGCCAGCCAGCACGTCCTGCCCAATGTTCCTACCGATCTTTGCACGCCCGTACCTTTCCAGGTGCGGGCGTTGACTTTGCTCTACGTGGCTGGTACAGTGGTCGGTACGAAAACCAATTGAGGAGGTACGAATGGATATCGAAGCTTTTCGGCGTTTGTGCATTAATAAGAATGTAAGTGACAAGCAAGTGATAGCGTTCATCATGGAAGCACTTCGGGAAAATAAAATTACCGACGATAATCGTGAAAAATTCCTCGCGATTCTCAGTACTGCACGCCACACTATCTACACGGGGGTACAACGATCCCAGAAGCGGCACGCCCGACGCCGACCCTGACCCCAAGCCACCCCGACCTCGAGGTGGCTTCTTCTTTTTTGCGTATGGCAGCGCGGGGTTGACAAAATGCCTGGCGGGCTTACGATAGCCATACAAACAAAAGGAGTACTTATGGAATGGATTCTCACGTACCTTGTCATTGGTTTGCTCTGGGTGCCGGCAAAAATCTGGGTGGTCTTTACTATTCCACTCATTCAATTAACCGATAAGTCAGATACTGGCGGCCTGTATAGTATTGCCAAAATGCTAGCACGTCGCCAGATACCGGGTATAGCTGTGATACCATTTTCCATAGCATGGCCTTTACTCGTTTTGGGCGGAAGCATATACTGGCTCGTCGTCTTCTACATGGGTAGCAGCATCCGCCTGCTGCAAAAATTTTTTCCCGAACCTTCGAAACCGCCCGTGCAACACGAGCGCGAATTCCAAGCCACACCCTAGGTGTGGCTTTTCCTTTCCCAAAACGCGGACCCACCCAGATCCGCTCTTTTTTATTTCTGCTGAGCTATAGCAAGAATATGCTCGAGAACACCATCAATATTCTGGTACACGTCAGAATTCCAAACACGTACAACTCGTAACCCAAGCTGTTCAATAATCTTCTGTCTTTCCTGGTCGTAAGCCTCAGCATCTTCACCAATATGCGTTTCACCATCCACTTCAACAACCAGCTTTGCCTGTGCACAATAGAAATCCACAACAAATTTCCCAATGCCGTACTGCCGTCGGAACTTTAGACCCCCAAGTTGACTCCCTTTAAGTCGTGCCCACAAAATCACTTCAGCTTGTGGCATATTCTTACGCAGGGAACGGCGTTTACCTAGCTCGGCATGTTTATTGAAAATAAGACTCATGCGTTGATTATACCCCTCCCTACCCTCCCCTCCGAGAGGGGAGGAGTGTACAGAAAAATCCCCTCCTCTCGGAGGAGGGGTGCCCTGAACGACCCCGAGTATACCGAGGGGGAGTCGAAGGGCGGGGTGGTTTTACTCCGAGCAACTCCCCTTAGCAAGGGGAGGGAGTGTACTTGGCTATATCGAGAACCCCCTCCTTGGGAAGGAGGGGGTCAGGGGGTAGTCGTCTAACTACACCCCGTCGTCTCCCCGCAATCCAAGCAAAGGTTGCAGGTACCATTTCTTTTCATCTTCATGCTGCCGCAGGCCACGCACTGGTCGCCGGTAAAGCCCTGTTGTTTGGCTTCATCTTTACTATCCATGCCAAAGCTTACGTTGCTCTTGGCCGCGGCTGTGCGTTCGGCGGTTTGCACGTGCATAGGCAAAGTGGCTTGCGTGCTCACGGGCGAATGTAGGTCGGTGGGGTCTTTAGGCGCGGGCTTCACGTGCACCAGGTCGGTGCGATGCAAGTACTCAAAGCCCAACACACGGAACACGTAGTCGAGAATGGACGTCGCCATTTTTACGTGGTCGTGGCCCTGCACCGTGCCAGCAGGTTCAAAGCGCGTGTAAGTGAAGGTGTCTACATACTCTTCCAACGGAATGCCGTACTGCAAGCCTTTGGAAATGGAAATGGCGAACATGGAGAGCAAACTGCGGTAGGCCGTCCCCTCTTTGTACATGTCAATAAAGATTTCGCCGAGCTTGCCATCGTTGTACTCGCCCGTACGCAAGTAGACTTTGTGGCCGCCCACGTACACCTTCTGCACAAACCCATGGCGCTTGTTGGGCAAGGCTATACGCACAGCTTGCGCGGCGACAGCATCGCTCACCTGCTTGGGTGTTACCTGCTCGTTCGTTTCTTCTTCGGTGGTGTCGGTCTGGCCGGTCTCGTCCAAACCCGAAATGCTGTTGAGCGGCTGTGAAAGTTTGGACCCATCACGATAGAGGGCCACAGCTTTCAACATGTACTTCCAACTCTTGTGGTAGGCCTGCTCGATATCTTCCAACGTGGCATCGGCCGGCAAATTGATGGTTTTGGAAATAGCGCCAGAAATAAACGGTTGGGCTCCGGCCATCATTTTGAGGTGTGCTTCGTAGGCAATGTAGCGCGTGCCTTTGGCACCGCACTTGTTGGCGCAGTCAAACACCGGTAGGTGCTCGGGTTTGAGGTGCGGTGCACCTTCCACGGTCATGGTGCCACAGACGTACTCATTGGCTTCGTTCATTTGTGCGTCGGTAAAGCCCAGCGCTTTGAGGACGTTGAGTTCGTGGTCCGCAACTTGCTCGTCCGAAAGGCCAATCCGCTTGAGCATCTCATCGCCCATGGTAAACGGCGTAAAGGCAAAGCGGATGTCGAACGCGGTTTTGAGGCCAGACTCGATCTTGGCCAAGTCGGCATCGGTAAAGCCCTTCTCTCTTAGCGTAAGCGGGTTGATGGCCGGGCAGCCAGCAAGTGTGCCATGGCCCTTGGCGTAGTTCTCGATGTCTTTCACTTGCTGCTCGGTGTAGCCCAAGCGACGCAGGGCTTTGTCCATGGATTGGTTGACGATCTTAAAGAAGCCGCCGCCCGCGAGTTTTTTAAACTTCACGAGCGCGAAGTCGGGTTCAATGCCGGTGGTGTCGCAGTCCATGACCAAGCCAATGGTGCCAGTAGGGGCAATGACCGTGGTCTGCGCGTTGCGGAAACCGTGCTGCTCACCGAGCGTGATGGCGCGGTCCCAGGCGCGCTTGGCCGCATCACCCAGGTACGGCGGCACGACGGTTTGGTCGATGCCCATGGGGGTGATAGTAAGGCCTTCATACTCATCCTTGGCCGCGTCGTAGGCCGCGCGGCGATGGTTGCGGATAACACGAAGCATGTGGCGCTTGTTGCGCTCGTAGGCCGGGAACGGCCCCACCACGCTGGCCATTTCGGCACTGGTGGCGTAGGACTCACCGGTCATCACGGCGGAAAGCGAGCCGGCAATAGCCAGGGCTTCGGGCGAGTCGTAGGCAATGCCCATGGTCATGAGGATGGTACCGAGGTTGGCGTACCCCAAACCGAGGGTGCGGTACTCATAGCTGCGGCGCGCAATTTCCTTGCCCGGGAACTGGGCCATAAGCACTGACGTTTCGAGCGTGATGGTCCACAGGCGGATGCTGTGGCGGTAGCTGTCCATGTCCACAATGCCGGTAACCGGGTCCAAATAGTGCGCCAAGTTGATGGAAGCCAAGTTGCAGGCGGTGTCATCGAGGAACATGTACTCGCTACACGGGTTGGAACCGTTGATACGGCCATCCACTGGGCAGGTGTGCCATTCGTTGACGGTATCGTCAAACTGCAGACCCGGATCGGCACAGGACCAGGCGGCATAGGCAATTTGGTCCCAGAGTTGGCGCGCAGGCACGGTGCGAACGACTTCTTTGCTCACCCGGCCGACCAACTGCCAGGGGGCGTTGGTGCGCACGGCTTCCATATACGCATTGGTCACCCGCACGGTATTGTTGCTGTTCTGGCCCGAGACCGTGTTGTAAGCCTCACCTTCGAAGTGCGTGTCGAACACGGGGAAGTCGAGCGTGGTGTGACCTTGTTTGACGAGATCGAGCGCGCGGACAATGTAGTTGAGCGGTACTTGGTGCTTGATGGCGTGCTGCACCACTACTTTAAGCGCCGGCGACTGGGCTACAGTAGTCGCGCCTTCGGCGTGCGCCGTGGTCATAATTTCGTTAAGGAATTTGCTGTTGGTGCGGCTACCGGTGACCAGGTCGGCCACTTTCTGCTCTTCTTTCACCTTCCAGTTGATGAACTCTTCCACATCCGGATGGTCGATATTCACAATGACCATCTTGGCGGCCCGGCGCGTGGTGCCGCCGCTCTTAATGGCACCCGCGGCTTTGTCGAAAATTTGCAAAAAGGACATCATGCCGGACGAGCTGCCGCCGCCGCCGAGCTTTTCCCCGCGGCCGCGCAGGCTGGAGAAGTTGCTGCCCGTGCCCGAGCCGAATTTGAAAAGGCGCGCCTCGCGGGTAATGAGGTCAAAAATGCCGCCCTCGTTAACCAGATCGTCGTTGACGCTCTGGATGAAGCAGGCGTGCGGCTGCGGGTGGGTGTATGCGTCTTCGGACTGGTGGAGCTCGCCATTGGCCGGGTCGACGTAGTAGTGCCCCTGCGGCTTGCCCGTGATGCCGTAGGCCGTGTGCAAACCCGTGTTGAACCACTGGGGCGAGTTGGGCGCGCCAAACTGGCGAATGAGCATGTGTTCCATTTCATCCTGGTAGGCTTGGGCGTCGGCAGCCGAAGCAAAGTAGCCCCACGCTTCGGCCCACGTCCGCCAGCACTGGGCCATGCGGCGTACCACTTGCCGGGCGCTCCGCTCTGCGCCGGTGACGACGTTGCCCTGACTGTCGAGTTTGGGGCTGCCGTCCGGATTGAGTATAGGCACGCCCGCTTTACGAAAGTATTTTTGGGCAATAATATCCGTGGCCACCTGTGACCAACTGGCCGGCACCTCAACGTCGTTTATCTCATACACAATGCGGCCATCCGTATTCTTGATGACCGAGGTACGCAGTTCGTACTCTACCTGCGCCAGCGGGTCGACGCCCGCAGTGGTGTACCGCCGGGTAATGCGCAAGCCATTGGCGGGATACGTCCCCACAGCAGCGTTCGCGTGCGTAGCGGTGTGGAGCGTGGGGTGCGGCATGGGCGCGAGTGGTTAGGCGAACGTGAGTGAAATGGGAATGGTTTTTAGGACCGGCGGGAACGCTTGGGAGATTTTCCAGTTTTCGCTTGCGACCGGGGCTTGAGGAGCGCGTGCAATTCCCGCTGAAAGGTGGCAACGTCTTTAAACGAACGGTAGACCGAGGCAAAGCGGATGTAGGCAACCTGGTTCGTCCGCTTCAAATGCTTCATGAGGATCTCGCCGATGTCTGCGCTCTTTATTTCCTGCCGACCGGTTATCTGGATATCCCGCTCGATACGGTTCACCAGGCGCTTGAACTCATCCTGCGTCAGCGGGAGCTTCTGGAACGAGCGCCGCAAGCCCACTTCGAGCTTTTCGCGGCTGTAGGGCTCGTGCCGGCCGTCCCGCTTGATAACCGTGAGATTGAGAATTTCCGTCTCCTCCATGGTGGAGAAGCGGAAGTCGCAGCGCCCGCATTCCCGACGGCGTCGAATGGCCAACCCGTCCTCGATGAGGCGGGAGTCCATAACCCGGGTGTCTGGTTTGTGGCAGGCAGGACACTTCATGAGATGAAAAGCCAGCAACGCGGCCTGCCCGCCAAAGTTAGCAGTGCGGCGACGCAGGCGGGTACCCCATCGTACAACGACGAGGGCATCCTCGCCAAGCGTGGACGAGAAATGCGAGGAAAACGTAGGGTCGGCGTAGGCAGGGACCCGCCTGCCAACGCCTGAGCGTATGGCGATGGCGGGCAGGCAAGCGGCCAGCGCAGCCAGACGTGGTGTTGATGTTGTAAAGAAGCGTGAGAACAAGCTGACACGCTCCTCTCCCCGCCGTGGCGGGGAGGCTAGGGCCCAATACCCTAGGTAACACTAGATGTAGTATCTCTAAGGGGTAGTATACCACTACATATGGGTTTGTCAACCCAAACCCAAAAACGGCACCTCGTTGCAAGCCGCATAATTACTGGGGTTTCCCGGTGTCGCTTTAGGAGGGGAAATCCGACACTGAAAATCCCTGTGGATAGACTTACGAAAGTACGAATCGGTACGACTATACGAATTGAAGGATGGTGAGCCTACCCTCTGCTTTCGTACTTCGTATATTCGTAGGCTTTATTCGTAATTCGTAACCGTCACATCATTTTCCGTCGGATGAAGGCTGGAATTTCCAGGTCGTCTTCGGGTTTTTGCGGGGTTTGGGGTTTGGGCTGCACTGACGGCTCTACCGGGCGGGGCTGCGGCTGGGCAATTGGCCGGGGTACGGGGCGGCTAGAATCGCTGGCCAGCGGACGACGCTCGACCTCTTTCGGCATATCGTAGTTTTCAAAGCCCGGAGGAGTAATTTTCTTCGGCAGGGGCCGTGGACTCCCTCCGCGGCCAAAGCCCGTGGCAATGACGGTTATACGCACCTCGCCTTTGAGTGCTTCATCAATAACGGCACCGAATATCACCTTGGCAGCCGGGTCCACGGACGCGGTGATAACCCGCGCGGCTTCGTTGACCTCGTACATGCCCAAGTCGGGACCACCGGTGACGGTAAAGAGTATGCCTTTGGCCCCATCAATGGAGAGTTCGAGGAGGGGGCTGTCGATAGCCGCTTTGGCTGCGTCCACTGCCCGGTTATCACCCGTGGCTTTCCCAATGCCCATGAGGGCCGAACCCGCATTTTCCATAATGGACTTCACGTCGGCAAAGTCCACGTTAATGAGCCCCGGAATAGTAATGAGTTCGCTAATCCCCTGCACGCCCTGGCGCAGCACTTCGTCCACCGTGCCAAAAGCATCCAGCAGGCTGGTTTTCTTGTCGATAATTTGCAAGAGCCGGTCGTTCGGGATAGTGATGAGCGTATCAACCCGATCGCCCAGCTCGGCATGGCCCTGGTCGGCCAGGGCTTTCCGCTGCGCACCTTCAAAGGCAAAAGGCTTGGTGACGACCGCGACGGTCAGCGCCCCCACATCCTTGGCAATATCTGCAACCACGGGTGACGCGCCCGTGCCCGTGCCGCCGCCCAACCCGCAGGTGATGAAGACCATGTCCGCACCTTTCAGGGCTTCGTGAATGTCGTCCTGGCTCTCCTCGGCGGCTTTCCGGCCTAAATCGGGATCCATGCCCGCGCCCAGGCCTCGCGTTACCGTCTTGCCAATGTGAATTTTCGTCGTGGCTTTGGAGTGATGCAAGGCCTGCGCATCGGTATTTATCGCAATGAATTCGACACCCCGAATTTTGGCGTTAATCATGCGGTCGACTGCCGAGCCGCCCGAGCCGCCAACGCCAACAACCTTAATCTTGGCAAAAGTTTCGATATCGGGTTTTATCTCCATAGCGCTACGGGCCATTGCTGCGAGTGAGTTAGTTCGTGAGGTTCTTCATCCAGCCGCGGAGCTTGCCCACGACATCGTTCACGGTTGAAAATTTCGATTGGCGGCTGCCACCACCGTGCTGCAAGGCAGCGCCCCAGAACGCCAGGCCAATGGCCGTAGCGTACTCGGGCTCGTGGGCCTTGTCGATAGCCGTCACCAGGTTGAGCGGGTTGCCGACGCACGCTGGCAAGCGGAATTCCCGCTTGGCCACGTCAACGAGGCCGGGCAGCTTGGCGCCGCCGCCAACCAGTACCAGCCCGGCGGGGAGCAGGCCCGAGCGGTCCACTTGCTGCAATTCTTTATCTACCATGGTAAAAATTTCCGAGGCGCGGGCTTCGATAATCTCGGCTACGTGCTTGCGGGAAACCACCCCGGATTCCTTGGGGTCGAGTTCGGCCAAATTAATTTCGTCGCGCTTCGCTACCTCGGCGGGCAGGGCCGTGCCGAACTCCAGCTTTACCCGTTCGGCCACATCAATAGACGTCCGCAAACCAATGGCAATATCGTTGGTAATGTGTCCGGAGCCAACGGGCAGGATGGCCGTATGCAGCACGTCGCCCTCTTCGAAGACGATGAGGCTGCTGGTTGAGGCGCCAATGTTGAGCACGCCCACGCCAATGTCTTTCTGCCGCTTCGTCACCACTGCTTCGGCCGCGGCCAGTACGCCGAGCACCAGGTCGTCGATTTCTACGCCGGTGCGGTAAATGCACTTAGTGAGGTTTTTAATCTGCGCGTGCTGACCCTGGATGACCTGGGCGTCCACTTCGAGGCGGATGCCGGACATGCCGACCGGGTCTTTAATCCCCTTCTGGTTATCAACGGTGAAAGTCCGCGGGATGACGTGGAGAATTTCGACATTCGACGGCACCACCGTGGTCTGCGCGGCCTCAATGACCCGCTCGACATCTTCCTCTTTAATTTCGCCGTCGGCCTTGGCCACGGCCACAACGCCGTGCACCTCGAGCGAAGCAATGTGCGTGCCGTTAATGCCAACGTAGGCGTGCGTCACCGGGACCCCCGTCATGCGCTCGGCTTGCTCCAGCGCTCCCGAAATGGAAGAGATAGCATCTTCGATGCTCGTTATTGCGCCTTTGCTAATGCCGTCAGCTGCATGCTCGCCCACGCCTAAAATTTGCAGCTGCCCCGCACCTTCAACAGGTGCGGCAACGACGACGCGGATGGTCGTTGAGCCGAGATCAAGCCCAACCAGAGTGGATTCACGAGCCATAAGTTGCGTTGAGTATACAAAAAATTGCCGTTTTCGGCAATGCGCCTACTGCACGAAGTACGGCCAGAATATGAGGACACCGATAATGACGGAGACAATGGACGCGAACAGGACGGCCGCCGCCATGGCATCTTTGACCACTTGCGCCACCATGACGAGCTTGGCGCTTACCAGGTCGGTAAGGTGCTCAACCACGGTGTTTATGAGCTCCAGCGTAAGCACGGCGGCAGTGATGGTAATGAGGATAATGGCATCCCGCGTCGTAATACGCACCACGGCCATGAGCACCAGCACGACCAATGCGGCAAAGCACTGCAGCCGAAAGCTCTGCTGCGTCTGGAAAGTGTGGACCAGGCCTCGAAAAGCATAACGAAAGCTATTGCGGATGCTATGCGGGGTAATGTGCACCATAGAAAGTCTTCAAGCAGTGTTGAACGCGAGCTTCCATGCGGGTATTGGCAGCTTCGGAATGATGCTGGTAGCCGTGCAAGTGCAGCAGGGCGTGAACGAAACGATGGGCCAGGAGCGGCGCCAAGGCTTGGCCCGGAAAACGCTGGCGCAGGACCGCCGGGCAGAGCGCAATATCTCCGCTGCCATCACGTTTCGGCTGCCGATCAGCCGCGGGGAAGGCCAGGACATCGGTCGGGCCGGCTTTGCCGCGGTAGCTGCGGTTGAGCGCGGCCATGCGCTGCGGCGGAATAAGAATAAGCGCGACGCTGGTATTCGGTGTCGCCTGCTCGAGCCGCTGGACGCAACGGAAGAGTGCAGACCAGCGCACGGCTGCACGCTGGCTCGGGGTTGCCTGCACGACCCGGAACTCCATGCGCCCTACAGACCGGCGTTAAGGTTGCTGTTTGCGTTCGTGTTGGTGTTGGTGTTGCTCGCGTTCGTGTTGGCGTTTGCGTTGACGTTCGTCGTATTCGTATTCGCTGTGTTGGTATTCGTGTTGAGATTTACCTTGCTGGGG
>JBBTRU010000047.1:0-1055 GCA_038065015.1 Patescibacteria group bacterium
ATCGATGTATTGAACTGATACATGTTCGTGAGTTCCATCGTACCTGTAATGGTAAGATTACTGAGATTAAGTGCTGTAAATGGTCCGAGCTGCTGGAAAGTACCAAGAACTGAAAGATTTTTGAGATACGGCGCATTAAATGATCCCGTGAGGTTGACAATAGCATTTGCGCCAATGATGATTTCAGTCGTTTCATTGTCCAGTCCGAGTGTCTCATTAATTTCTGTAAATGCGAGTGATCCTCCGCTACCTCCATTATCAATAATGAGTTGCACAAAGCTAGAATTTCTAGCTTTTCTGAAAACAGTTCCGCCACCTCCATTTCCTGTTGCAGTACCTTGTACTCCACCGTTTGCGTTGAGTGTTCCTGTAAATTGACTTTCATTATAGTGGACTGCAATTCTTCCTCCGCCACCTGACCTTGCGGCTGTGTAAGCATTTTGTCCTCCTCGTGCATCGAATTTTCCATTACCTTTGATAGTATTCGCATGAATTAGTATAGATCCTCCAGCTCCACCTCCACCAGCAGATAACACTCCATTCGTTCCGTTAGCGTCAATAAAGCCGCTGTTATTGAGTGTGTCCGTCGCATTGATGAAAATAGCGCCTCCTCCATTCCCTCCTAATTCGCCATTATCTGATCCTCCTGCTGAACCTAAATCCCTTGGGTTAGAAATTGAGCCGTACACTCGAAGAGCGCTTGCGGTTACGCCCATAGCTCCATACCCTCCATGGCTCCCTCCTCCCGCAACACTATCACCTGCTTCCCCTCCTCCACCTCCAGGTCCTGAGCCCGCCTGTGTGAGCGCTCCCCTTGGATATCCTCTTCCTTCTGCAGTAATTTTTCCACCTGACGCGACAGTAACATTTTGCGCCGTAAAAGTAATGTTGTACTCGTGTGATGCGTTGTTACTTTTGTGTCTCAAAGTCCCTCCGACATACACAATCATCGATGTATTGAACTGATACATGTTCGTGAGTTCCATTGTCCCCGTGATTGTGAGATTGCTCAGATTTAATGCAGTGAAAGGACCTAACTGCTGGAAAGTACCAAG
>JBBTRU010000048.1:0-13742 GCA_038065015.1 Patescibacteria group bacterium
TTTGTCGCCGCCGCCTTGACCAAGATCCACCACCCAGTCGGCGCTCTTGATAACATCCAGGTTATGTTCAATGACGAGTACGCTGTTGCCCTTGTCGACAAGCTGATTCAAAACGCCGAGCAAGCGCTTCACGTCATCCACATGCAAGCCGGTCGTGGGCTCGTCCAGAATGTACAGCGTGCGCCCGGTGGCCCGGCGCGAAAGTTCCGTCGCCAGTTTTACGCGCTGCGCTTCGCCGCCCGAAAGTGTGGTCGCGCTCTGGCCCAAGTGTATGTAACCCAGCCCGACGTCCATGAGCGTTTGGAGCTTGCCTTTGATAGCGGGAATGTGCCGAAAGAATTCCAGCGACTCTTCCACGGTCATGTTCAGCACGTCGGCAATAGTCTTGCCCTTGTACAGAATTTCGAGCACTTGGCTGGAGTAGCGCTTGCCGTGGCACTCCTCACACTCCACGTAGACATCCGGCAAGAAGTGCATTTCAATCCTGACCAAGCCGTCACCTTCGCACGCTTCGCAACGGCCACCGGGGACGTTGAAACTAAACCGGCCCGGCCCAAACCCGCGCGTCTTGGCCTCGGGAATCTGCGTGAACAAATCCCGAATGGGCGTGAACACGCCGGTGTAGGTGGCAGGATTTGAACGCGGCGTGCGGCCGATGGGCGACTGGTCAATGGTGATTACTTTATCCAAATGCTCCATGCCGGTGATGCTATCGTGCTTGCCGGGTAATTCCTTGGCGTTGTAGAACTCTTGGGCGAGTGCCCGGGAGAGAATGTCGGTAATGAGCGTAGACTTGCCGCTGCCCGACACGCCGGTAATGCAAATGAACATACCGAGCGGAAGTTTGACCGTAAGGTTCTGCAAGTTGAATTCCTGCGCACCTTTGATGATGAGTGTTTTCCCATTCCCCTTTCGGTAATTTTTGGGTGAGGGAATGAATTTCTTCCCGCTCAAGTACTGGCCCGTGAGCGACCGTGGATTCTTCGCGAGCTCTTTAGGGCTGCCCTGCGCCACCACCGTACCGCCGTGCTCGCCCGCACCCGGGCCAATATCTACCACGTGGTCGGCAGCTTGGATGGTTTCTTCATCATGCTCCACGACCAGCACGGTGTTGCCCAGATCGCGTAAAGACTTGAGGGTTTGAATGAGCTTGGCATTATCCCGCTGGTGCAGACCAATCGAAGGTTCATCCAAAATGTAGAGCACGCCCACCAGCGAGCTGCCAATTTGCGTGGCTAAGTTAATGCGCTGCGATTCCCCGCCCGAAAGCGTCGAAGCCGCCCGGTCCAGGGTCAAGTAGTCCAAGCCAACGTTTCGCAAGAAGCCAAGGCGGGCCCGAATTTCTTTCAGAATTTGCTTGGCAATGGCGGCATCGCGGTCGGTGAACGCTTTGGGCTTCGCCAGGTCGTTAAAGAAATCTGCAGCCTTTTCCACAGTGCAGGCAGTGACGTCGGAAATGTTTTTAGCCGCCACGGTCACGCCCAGCACGTCGGGTTTCAGGCGCTTACCTTTGCACGTCGGGCACGGCCACACGCGCATGTAGCGTTCAATTTCCGTACGGATGTAATCCGAGTCGGTTTCTTTGTAGCGGCGCATCAGGTTGGGAATGACGCCTTCGTAACTGGTCATAAAGGCGCGCACTTTGCCCGAGCCGGATTCGTTGTTCACGTCGTACTCCTTGTCGCCGGTCCCGCGCAGCACGGCATCAATGGCTTTCTTGGGCAAGTCTTTAACCGGCGTGCGCAGGTTAAACTTCAAATCCCGCGCCACGGCCTCGACCACGCGCATGTACCAGGTCTGGCTGGAAGCGCTGCGCGACCACGGCCGGATAGCGCCTTCGGCAATGGAGAGCTTCGGATTCGGAATAACGAGTTCGGGATCGATTTCCAGCTTCGTCCCCAAGCCCGTGCAATCGGGGCAGGCGCCGTGGGGGTTGTTGAACGAAAAATTCCGCGGCTCAATGGGCGGCAGGCTGGTGCCGTCGTGCGGGCAGGCAAAGTGCTGACTGAACAACGTGTCCGTCATCTTTTGCTTTGCATCAATTTTGCTCACAATAATTAAGCCCTTGCCCAAACGCCCTGCTGCCTCGAGTGATTCAGTCAGGCGTTGCCGGTCTAATTCGGCACCGAGCGTCAGTCGGTCAATGACAATATCTATGCTGTGCTTCTTCTGCTTATCCAGCTCCAAGTTTTCGGCTTCGTCCAACGGCGTCACAATGTTGTCCAGACGCACGCGTACGTAGCCAGCTTTGCGCACATCGGCAAAAACGTGTCGGTGCTCCCCTTTCATGTCCCGCACCTTGGGCGCCAAAATGAGGATGGGCGTGTTTGCGGGCCAAGCCAGCACTTGCTTGCGGATTTGCTCCACGGTTTGGCGCTGCACTTCCCGGCCGCAAACAGGGCAATGCGGCGTACCCACGCGGGCGTAGAGGAGCCGGAGGTAATCGTAAATTTCCGTCACCGTACCCACGGTAGAACGTGGGTTGTGCGTGACGGACTTCTGGTCAATGGCAATTGCTGGGGATAAGCCGTCAATCTGGTCCACGTCTGGCTTGTCCATGAGGCCCAAAAACTGCCGGGCGTACGAGGACAGGGATTCCACGTAGCGGCGCTGGCCTTCGGCATAAATGGTGTCGAACGCCAAGCTGGATTTGCCCGAACCGGACAAACCCGTGAAGACGACAAACGCATTCCGCGGGATATCGAGAGAGACGTTCTTAAGGTTGTGGACCCGAGCGCCGCGGACGCGGATAATGTCTGCCATTGTGTGGAGGTAACCCTCTACACCCTGAGCGAGTCCGCCAACTGGCGGAACGAGTCGAAGGGTAGAGGAAAATTAGCCAACGAAGTGCGAGCAGTGTATCACTGGTGTCAAGAAGGGTCAAGGGGGAAGCTGTAGAGCTGTAGGCCATAGAGCCGTAGGGGCAGAGCTTGTTGTACCCCGCCAAAGGCGGCGGCTCTGCCCAGACATAAAGCGAGGAAACGTTTTGGACGTAAAACAAAAACCCCTGTGTTTCCACAAGGGTTTGGGGGAAAAAACCAACCACGCCAACGGTAGTTAGCGCGGTGGTATACCATGAGGGATTTGCGAGCGCGGACGAACCGATAGCTCCGATTCCACCTGTTGTCGAGCTGGTTGCGGTTGAGGTTCCGTCCGTTGTCGTTGAGGTAGACGTACGCAACGTTATCACCGACAACCGTACCGTCGTTCACGTGCAGCGTGCCATCCATGGCACTGCCCTTCGACTACTCTCGGGGCTGTATTTTATTCGGGGTCATGGGTAACCCACCAGCACCCTGCACCAAGTACCTTATGGTAAGGAGGATCGCGGGAGGCACGCTGCCGGAGGGCTGTGCCCGACGGCATTCTGGCCAGTACCAGCGCCCTAGAGGTCGGCCGCCCGCAGTCTTAACCGCGGGCAGATTCGCCTACTGTCCAAAAGCATTGTAGCAGATGGGATAAAAAATTGCCCCACACCTTCTTCAGAAGATGTGGGGCGAGTGCAAAGTGCAAAGGGACCAAAAGTACCAAGGGTCCCAGGTTCAAAGTTCAGACTTGCGAGCGCGGACGAACCGATAGCTCCGATTCCACCTGTAGTCGAGCTGGTTGCGGTCGAGGCTCCGGCCGCCCCCGCCGCTGAGGCCGACGAACGCAACGTGACCACCGAAAACCGTACACAGGCAGACGATTGGCGACTTACCCAGGTCGGACTTCGTATCCGGCACCGTGTCCAGGTAGGTCTCGCTCTCGGCACGATCCAGGGGACGGAACCCCGGTTCGTTCTGCCAGTCCACAACTTCTTGGGTCGTCGGGTCGTGGTCAAAGGTGCGCACGTCGTACTCGACTTCCCGCGTTGCCAAAGCGACTGGAAAGTCAGCGACCGACAATCTGGCATTGACGTAGTAGTAGTCCTCCGTACGGATAGACTGCCAGCGCGGGTTACTACCATCCACGGTGAGTCGCGTCGGCGTGGCAAAGGGGTTCTGCTTCTTCGCGTACAGTTTGGCGGATTCTAGGGTTAGCGACCCGTTCGCCAGTTTCGTCGTAATGTCTGCAACCACGCGCAGATACTCACTGTCCCGCGTATTCCCGATCGTGGAGTTTTCCATGATCAGCTCCTTATGTTTTTGCAATTGTCCGATTCCGTCGGCACCACGGTGGTCCCGCACTGCGGGACATTTGTAAAGTCTTTATTTGACTAGCAAAGGTAACATGGGGAAGCGTTTTCGTCAACCCCTTGTACACAAAAACTCACATGAATGGGTTATTGGCTATCATATACTATATTATCCCGAAAAAACTATAATTTCTCTCGAATTGTTTCCCAGCTAACTCCCGAAACTTCTTCAATGGCTTTTAGGACGTAATGCAGCACGTCCTTACGCAATTCCGAAGGAATCGTTACGGATTTTTGATTCCTCGGCCACGTGGCCTTGTAGTGGCTGCCTGCTCCACCAGTAACATCAATTACGAAGCCGACCCGGATGAGGGCCTTAAGGAATTTTCGTCTTTTTATTTCGCCGGGCAGCTCGCTACGCGAGGGCATACTCCTCGCTCCGCTCACCCTCGCGTTGTACCTTGGCATCTTTAGCGTATGCGGATGGAACGCTAAAGGAGGTAAGAATGGCGTCCTTAATATTTTTATCCAACTCTTCGGGCGTGGCACCAGAGGTCACAATTGAACCGTAACGATAGTTTTCACTAACGGCGATAAGACGTTCCCCTTCTTTACTGAATTTGAACTTGATCGAACCGAATTGACGAAAATATTGTGACAACTCAAAAAGACCCAAGGGAACGTATCCATTTCCTCGAATTGCTCTTAAAATACGATCGAACGCAATTTTCGCAACTGACATATATAATTACTTTAAAGCTACTATAGCACAACAGTGTACTAGCATTTTTCCTTATAGTCAAGCATAGTACAAACATGTCCCCCGCCCTCCGCCGCCAACTGCAAACCCTGCCCGCCAAGCCGGGGGTCTACACCTTCTTCGATGTTAAAGGTGATGTGCTGTACGTGGGCAAAGCCACCAGCCTAAGATCCCGAGTATCGTCTTACTTTTCAAAAAGTAACGGTTTGTCCCCGGCGAAAAAAATAATGGTAAGCAAGATTGTGCGGCTGGAAACAATAGTAACCAGCAGCGAACTAGAGGCCCTGATGTTGGAAACCACGCGGATTAAAAGCTTGCACCCGCCCTACAACATTGTGATGCGGGATGATAAGAATTTTCTGTTTATTAAAGTTGGGCTTGCGGAACAATACCCCAGCGTGACCACGGTGCGGCGCCTCACCAAAGACGGCTCGCGTTACTTTGGTCCGTACGTTTCTGCCGGGGCCGTCTACACCACCCTCAAGCTTCTTAAAAAAATATTCCCATATAAAAACTGCAGCAACCCACCCACCAAACCCTGCTTCGAATACCATCTCCACCGCTGCCTAGGCCACGGCACCGATGAAACAAGCAAAGAACAGTATCAAAAAATAATCCATGACCTCATGCACTTCTTGCGCGGCGACACCAAAGATGTCCGCAAGGAACTGGAAAAACACATGAAGCTCGCCAGCCAGAAGCGCCAATTTGAAAAAGCGGCCGTGGCGCGCGACCGCGTGTTCGCCATCAACAAGCTCATGCAGCAGCAAAATGCCATCATGCCCGCGGCGGTGAACCTGGACTGTATTGGCTATGCAACTGCAGGGAGCTTGGCCGCAGTAAATCGGCTATTGATTCGGAATGGGAAAATTTTAGACCGCCAAACTTTTTTGCTGCAACATGTCCTCGACGAAAATCCTAGCACTGTGGTGAGTAGCTTTATGGAACAGTTCTACAGCCAGGTAACCGACCCGCCCGAAAAAATTGCCCTGCCGTTTGCGCTTACGCTGTCTCCCGCGTTCTATAGCGCGGTGGAAGCCGAGACGTTCATCCCGCAGCGTGGCCGTCTAAAAAAACTCATGAAAGTGAGCGAGCTCAATGCTGCAGAATTTCTGCGCCAACAAAAAGCCAGCTTTGAAAAAGACGACGTGCGCTTGCTCAAAGGCTTGCGTGAACTTGCCGCGGCACTGAATTTAGAAAACCCTCCGAAGCGCATTGAGGCCTTTGACGTGGCGAATGTCCAAGGCGAACACGCCACGGGCAGCATGGTGACGTTCGTCAACGGCCGGCCGGAGAAAAAGTGGTATCGCCGGTTCACCATTAAAACTGTACAAGGCTCCAATGACCCCGCCATGATGGCGGAAATGCTCACCCGCCGCTACGCGCACGCGAAAGACGCCACGCATAGCTGGCCCCTCCCCGACCTCATCATACTCGACGGCGGCGCGGGGCAGCTCGGCGTGGTTACACGCGCCTTAGGAAAGATGGAAACTCCAATCGTCGCGCTGGCTAAAGGTGGCCACGCCCATGAACCGCAGCAAGGCGACCGCGAACGGATTTTCCGCGTGGGCAAACCCCCGGTGAAGTTACCTAACCCGTCGGATGGTCTCTTTCTCATCGAGCGCATTCGCGACGAAGCCCACCGCTTTACCATTGCCGGTTACCGCGGCAAGCACCGCAAAGCCAGCATCGGCTCGGCACTCGATGCAATTCCGGGCGTGGGCTCGACAATGAAAAAGAAACTTTTGAAAGCCTTTGGCTCGGTAACAAAAATCCGCCAGGCGTCGGAGGCAGAATTGGTGAAGGTTGTCGGACCGAAGCTTACGGAGAAAATTATTGCTCATCTTTAACCTGTCTATCCCCTCTCTCGGCCTTCGGCCACTCTCCCCCCAAGGTGGGAGAGCGATGAGAAGTAGCTATCTTCAATATTTCCCTCCCCGCATGCGGGGAGGGACCAAGGGAGAGGCGAAATATACCTATGACCGATACCGAACGAAAACTTGAACTCAAAGTAAAGCGCCGCGAAAAAAAGCAGAAACCCAAAATGGCCGTTCAAGGCAAACGGGTGTTTCAGATTGTGGCCTTACATGCCAAGCGAAGGAAGCGTGCTACTTCGTGAAGGCGAAGGTGGAGAGAATCTGATTCACGTTTACAAACGAAGCATTAGTACCAGTTACTAGCAAAAAATCTCCTCTGGTCCAAATAACAGGAATTTTATTTAAAGAAATCAAACTTCTGACGGTACACACAGAACAAGTGCCTGGGCCGGTAAATGTGTATATTGACTCGTTTGCCTGCGCATTGCCGACTGACCTTCCCTTTTTTACCGAAGTCCACTCTCCGTCTTGAAAAAGCGTACAACCAGGACCACGTTTATCTGGGCAAACTTGAAATTTTTCACCAGTGACTGAATTTTCCACTGCAATACTGTCTCCCCCTTGAGCCAAACCTTCATCAGCTGTTGGATCAAAAATTGATTTCAATAACGACCAGTTGCTCGGATATCGAAAACTAAAACTATACTGTGTATTCGTATACGTCTTCCACCCCGCCGTCTCGTCGAGGAAGGTGAAGGTGGAGAGGATGGTAGCTGCAAGCACCTTTTGATCAGCGTTCTTGTCAGGCAAATACAAACCATATGTAAGCCCACCTTTGGTTAGATAAACCACGGTCCAATTCCCATACGCGCCTTGGTACACTTCTTTCACACCAGCAACACCGCCGACATTAATAGCTGTACTTGAAAGCTTCTTTGTATTTGGATCTTTTGCATTTGCTACGGCACTCGCGTCTTTATATGTAACCCGGAAATAATATAGTGTATCGGTGGGCATCCATTCCGTTCCATCTGGAATAAGTTTTTTGTAGTCTGCCTTGCTCCAAAATGTTGTTACTTCGCCGACGGGATTCTCCGCGCCGGTCTCACTATCAATGACTTGCGTAACCCAATCACTCGGATACTTCACGGAATAACCCTGGGTTGCGTTCGTATATGTCTTCCACCCGGCAGTTGGGTCGACCGCGGTGTTTGTATTTGCGTTAGTTGACGCATTCACATTTACACTTGTGTTCGTATTCGCTGCTGGCACAATAGGCCCGCAGAGCGAGCGGCAGGTGCAGGAGCCCGTCCCGCCAATGGTGGTGGTGCCGCAAATGGGCTGGAAGCACGCGTCGGCTCCACAATAGGAAGAGCAGTCCGCATCAATGGTGCAGGCCAGGTTGAGCGCAGCGTTCGTGTTCGTTGCGGCAGGTGCGGCAGGTTTACGCTGGATAAGCACAACCCCAGTAACCGCCACAGCAATGATGCCGAGGGAGATAACCACGCCGAGGATGACTGCAATGCCGCGGGGATGCTGCATATAGCAGTAGTATGGCACGCAAGAACGACAGTTGACAAATGCCAATGAACATTGTAGGCTGCACCCTACGTATGAACTGGGACCTTACCCTTAGCATCACCCAAATTTCCACCGTCGTGCTTATGACCGTGGCCATCTTGCTGCAAGCCAAAGGCGCGGGCCTGGGCGCGGTGTTTGGCGGCGAAGGCAACGTGTACCGTACCAAGCGCGGCGCGGAGAAAGTCCTCTTCATTGCCACCATCGTACTCGGCATTATCTTCGCCGGCGCCACATTCGCTTCACTCTTGCTCCGCAACAGCACCACGTAAGGTTTTGTGCGTAACCCCCTAGCCCCGCTCGCCAGCCGCGCACGGCAACTCGTTGCCCGTTTTCGCCGTCCGCAATCAGCACCCGCGGTGCCCCTGGCGCACGACCAGGCCATGGTGCAGAATCTCAACGAATCGCGCTGGCCCAGCTGGAGCCAGTTCTCCTACATCTTCCGCTACGTGGGCAAACGGGAAGGCTGGGTGTTCCGCCTCGGAATTATCTTCCTCTTCCTCTCGGCGGCGCTCCTGGTTGGTCGCTACATTGGCCGGCACTGGATTGCCCAGCCGGCCGTGGGTGGCAACTTTACCGAAGCCATTGTCGGGACGCCGAGATTTATCAACCCGGTCCTCGCATCCAGCGATGTCGACCTGGCCATAACTCCCCTGCTCTACAGCGGCTTGCTGCGCCAACTTCCTGACGGCACGTTCGTCAACGACCTGGCGGAGAAACTGGAGCTGAGCAGCGATGGGAAGGTATACACGGCCACGCTCACCCAAGGCCGCACCTGGCACGACGGTGAAAAAATAACCGCCGACGACGTGAGCTTTACCATTGAAACTATCCAAAACCCGAACGTGGCCAGCGTGCACTACGCGCACTTCCGCGACGTCAAGGTGGAAGTCAAAGATGAGCGGACCCTGACCCTGACCTTGGAAAAGGCCGACCCGGCTTTCCGCCGGCTGCTCACGCTCGGCATTATTCCGGCGCACATCTGGGCCGAAATCCCGCCCGCGTCCATGAGCACTACCGACTACAACCTCAAGCCTATTGGCAACGGCCCTTTCAAGTTCAAAGAGGTCCGCAAGAAAGAGCGCTCGGGCGATGTGACCAGCATCATGCTGGAACGGAACCCCGCCGCGGCCACCCCGGCACTCCTGCAGGATCTGCGCATCCGCTTCGTTGACGATGGGCAGGCGGCCCTGGATAGTTTAGGCGGCCAAGCCGACGGTACGCGCCTGGTGAGCAATGACCTGTACGGCAAAGCCGAAAAACTTCGCGGCGCCGAAGTGGACTACGTGCCCATGCCGCAATCGGTGGCGGCATTCTTCAACACCAAACGAAGCTTGTTCGGAAACTCTGACGTACGTTTGGCCCTCCGGGATGCGATAGACCCGGAAAACGTACGCAGTGCTGCCCGTCCATCCGCGCGGACTATTAACAGCCCAGTGCTGCGAGACATGCCGGGTTGGAGCGAACTCCCCGATCGCCACGCCGACCTGGCTGGCGCCCGCCAGCGCCTGGAAAAAGCGGGCTGGAAAAAGGAGGGGGACGTGTACGTAAAAGGGAAGGTGAAACTGGAATTTACGCTCACCGTCCCAGACGTCAAAGAGTATGTTGATGCCGCAAATGTAATCGTTGGGGCGTGGAAAGAGCTCGGGGCGGTCGTCACGGTACATGCCGTAGACCCCAGCGCACTGAACAAAGAGGTTATTAAAGATCGCACATTTGATGTGCTCCTCTACGCTGATCGGTACGACGCCACGCTCGACCTCTACCCCTTCTGGCACTCCACGCAAAGTTACGACCCCGGGCTCAACCTGACGAGCTTCTACAGTAAAGAGCTCGACGCTGCACTCGATAAAGCCCGCACGGCAAACGTCAACGAAGCGGATAGGGCGGCGGCGTACGCCAAAGTGCAGCAGATTATGGTCCAGGAGGCGCCGGCGATTTTCCTCTACCAACCAGCGGCGGCAATCGTGCATACCAAAACCCTGCACGTCACGAATGCGCCAACCCTGCTCACGGCAAGCAATCGCTTCCTCGATGTTGCCAACTGGTACGTAAATACGGACCACGTGTGGCGCTGGAGCCCCTAAGGGCAAAGTGGTCAATGGATAAACTCTGCTAGGGGCGACACCCCGCCGATGCTGTGCATGAAGTGCCTGGCGGGGTGGAACCCATAGCGTGTCAGGAGGGAGACCACGATACTACGTAATAAGGTAAACTTTAAGAAGATAAGCCGCGGTGGTGAAATTGGTATACACGCACGGTTCAGAGCCGTGTGGGAGCAATCCCATGGGAGTTCAAGTCTCCCCCGCGGCACCATGAACCACTCACTTCGTTCGGGTTCATGGCGAGCCATAACGTATAGCTACGTACTCGCCAGAAACCTAAATCAAGCGCGTGGTTCAGGGCAGCCCATAAGCCAAAAAAAATCAATAAAATATAAAACCTTTTCTGTTTCTCATTTAACTACTTTTCTCATGTCAAAGCATCGCAAACCCCGCCCGGTAACCACCCGGAGCTTCAGCAAGCCCGAACCCGGCCTCAACCTGCCGCCCAAAGATAGTCTGCGGATTATCCCCATTGGCGGCAACGAAGAAGTTGGTCGCAACTGCACCATCTTCGAGTACGGCAACGATATCATCATCCTGGATATGGGCGTCCAGTTCCCAGAAGAAGATATGCCGGGCGTGGACTACATCATCCCCAACCTCTCGTACCTCCGCGGCAAAGAAAACCGCATCCGCGGCGTGGTCTTTAGCCACGGCCACTTAGACCACATTGGCGCGTCGGCAATCCTGCTGGAGCAACTTGGCTACCCGCAAATCGTCGGCCGGCCGCTGACCTTGGCCATGATCAAACACCGGGTGGACGACTTTCAAAAAGGCGCGGCCAAACGCCTGAAGACCATCGTTATTAAAAACGTGCATGACCGCATCTCGCTTGGCGGCTTTAAAATTGGCTTCTTCCCCGTCGACCACTCCATCATGGATGCGGTGGGCGTGATTATTCACACCCCGCACGGCACGGTGGTACACCCCGGCGACTGGACGTACGAGAAAGATCCGGTGGGCCGAAAAATTATCGAGTACACGCACTTGGCCAACCTGCCCAAGCCAACCATTCTCATGCTGGAATCGCTCGGTTCCATGAGCAGCAAAGAACGGGTACCCGAACGCGTGATGTACGCCAACCTCGAGAAGCTCATTACCGAAGCGCCGGGTCGGCTGATCATTGGCACATTCTCTAGCCAGTTAGAGCGCATAAAGCACGTCTTAGAATTTGCCGAAAAAATCGGGAAGAAAGTTTCGCTGGATGGCTTTAGCATGAAGAACAACGTCGAGATAGCCAAAGTGCTGGGCTACATTGCAGTGAAGAAAGAAACTATTGTCCCGGTAGAAAAAATTCACGACTACCCCGACCGGCGCGTCATCGTGCTGTGCACCGGCGCGCAGGGCGAGAGCAATGCCGTGCTCTCCCGTATTATGAACGGCGACCACCGCAGCATAAAAATTCGGAAGACCGATACTATCGTCTTCTCCTCTTCGGTTATCCCGGGCAACGAGCGGACAATCCAACGCTTGAAAGACAGCTTGTACCGGCTTACGGATAACGTCATTCACAGCGACATCATGGACGTGCATTCCAGCGGCCACAGCACGGCCGAAGATATGCGCGCCGTCATCCGCCAGATCAAACCCACGTACTTCCTGCCGGTCTACGCCAACCACTACTTCCTCAAAGAAGCGCAGAAGCTGGCGGTACGCGATGGCTTTCCCAAAGACAAAACCTTTATCCTGGATAACGGCAACGTGATGGAATTCGTGCAAGGCAAACCCAAGCTGCTCCCGGGGAAAGTGAAAACCGATTACGTCTTCGTGGACGGCCTGGGCGTGGGCGATGTTTCCAACGTCGTGCTGCGAGACCGGCAGACCATGGCTAACGAAGGCATGGTGGTGGTCATTGTGAGTGTAGACCGCCGGACGGGCCGGTTGGTAAATGAGCCGAATATTATTACCCACGGCTTTGTATACGCCAAGACGAACACGCGCTTGATCGAAGAAACCAAGAAAAAAGTTCAAGCCCTGCTCAAGGATACGGACAAGCGCACCGGCCCAAACGAAGGGTATCTGGCCAACCGCATCCGCGATGGCCTCGGCACGTTCCTCTTCCAGAAAACCGAGCGCCGACCCATGATTATTCCGGTGATACTGGACGTGTAGTATTGTCATTGCGAGTCCCGCCTTGGCGGGACGAAGCAATCTCCCAGAATGCATCGAGATTGCTTCGTCGTCCCGCACGTGCGGGACTCCTCGCAATGACAGATGGAGAGCCCCGCCCCACCAGGGCGGGGGTTTTGGTATCTCCTAGTTTCTCTGTATACTTAGCGGCGTACTCACTCAGGCTCAGCTTGTCGGCTATTGCATGAGTAACCCAAAACAATTCTACGATTTGCTCACAAACACACCGTGTGTCGGCGGTGTGCTCACTTTTTCTAGCTTTAATTTTCGCTAACCTATGCGGAAAACTACCTTTCGCGCAGTCCGGGCCACCCTCGGCACCCTGACTGTGCTGGTTACGTTGTTTGGACCGTTTGGTGGCAATGTCTTCTCCACGCTAACGGCCCGGGCCGAAGAACGGCCAAAAACCGTTACCGGAACGATTACCTACGTCGGTACGAGTACGCCGGTCGTCGGCGCCAACGTCAACGTCTGGCCATTCCAGAACGGGTTCGGCGGCGGCTCGGGCACGACCAACAGCAGCGGCGTGTATACCGTTACGCTCATGCAAACCACGTCTAAGTACGGCATGAACCTGTACGCCACGTCGAACGTGGACTGGACCTATAACCAACCTCCGGTTGAAATCCAATTTGCAAACGACAGCACGCTGGAAACGCAAACTGTAAACTTCCAGGTAACCAAGGCAACCGCTACCATCACCGGCACGGTTACGAAAGACGGCGCCCCGGTCATGGAGGGCAACATCAACGCCTGGTCCACCAACGGCCCGGGCGGGGGCGGCAATGCCCAGGTGAGCAACGGGGGCTACACCCTGCGCGTACCCGCAGGATCGTTCAGTGTTGGTTTCTGGAGCCCGGACCAAACTCTGACGGCCATGCAGGCTGCGGTTGTTATTGCCGATGGGCAAACGGTTACGCAGAACTTCGTGGTAAAAGCCAAAACCGCACACCTCACCGGCCGATTGATTGACGGCAGCGGAACACCCATTGCAGGCGTCCGTATGAATGGTTTCTGTATGGCACCGGGTACTGCAGGCGTCCAGAATGGCCCGCAGCCCGGGGTAAACGGAAACGGCACGTCCGGCGCCGATGGAACCTTTGACCTGGCGGTTCTCGCCGGGCGCTGCAACGTGAATGTCGATAACTGGCAGGACCCTAGCAACCCCAGTCCAGGGCCGTCGTACGTATACAATGGCAAGCCGCTCGAAACCACACTGGATACCGATACGTCGT
>JBBTRU010000049.1:0-27944 GCA_038065015.1 Patescibacteria group bacterium
TTGGTGGTGTTGCTCAAACGAATTGCTTGCTCCGTGTAGGCCCATAAGTGCTTCACCTGCTCGGGGGTGACGGTCTCGCAAATCACGTTCCAGTGCATGGTCACCAAATCGCCGGGCGCTAGGTCGTCCAAGGCAAAGTCATTATCCAGCCTGCGCGTTACATGGCTTATCGCCTCCTGCCCCAACTGCAACTGGTGGCCATTGAGTTCGAGTGGCCGCCGTAGCGCTGTCACTTTTGGCCCGACGACCTCGGTGACCTTGCCCCAGCTCACCCGGCACGAATCCATGCTCTCCAACGTGTGCAGCTTGGCATCGTGGCCTGTGCGTTTGTACGCGTTCATCACGTGGAAGCTGTGGTGCATACGGCCCTGCGGGATTTTCTGGGCCAACTGGTCAAACTGCTTAGCACCGTACTTCCGCTTGAGATCGAGCGTGTCGCGCAAGTGTTGAAAAAATGTCCGGGCCGGAATTGTTTCGAGTAAAGTATTTCCCAGCCAGTAGGCTTCCACGACGCGCGCATCAAAGGGGTCGCGGATATTATTCGAGCGGGCAATTTGGTCTAGATATGGGTAGAGCGTGGCAAAACCGCGCAGGATGTGCGTGAGCCCGAGATCCACCGCGCCTTCGCCAATGTACGCCAAGACTTCTTGGTTGGCATCGGGCCCGCACAAATGCAACCGGTTTGGCCCAAAGGCGTACCGGCTACAGCGGCTCACGCCATCAAGCTGGGTCGCGCTGGGCGTTAAGGTCTGTGGCATGTTGAGCTGTGCGCCGCGTGGCCCAAATAAACAAAGCAACACCGGCAATCACCAGTGCACCCGAAAGCCATTGCTTGCCGGTCATGGGCGCTTTATGAAACGTACCCGAGAGGAGCGCGGTAATAAACGTTGCAGGTACGAGCAAACTGGCCACCAGCGACGCCGGTGCCCGCTTGAGCGCGCTGTACCAGGTGAGGACGTAGCCAAAGAGCAGGAGGCTGGGCAACACCACCCAACCCCATTGCGTGAAGTCGAGCGTGCTCACAAGGCTTAACTTCCCTTGGGCAATGACTACACCGAGCAGGACTATTGAACCGAGGAACATGCGAGCGGCAACAACCGTTAGTGTGGAGAGTTTGGCTAAGGCTTTTTTCGCAATAACATTTTCCACGGCCCAAAGTAGCGTCGCAGCCAGTACCATCCACTCCCCTTTCCCAAAATGGAAGTTATTCATGCCGCCCAGCGCAAACGTCCCACCGAGCAACAAAACAATTGCCGCGCCGTGCCAGTACGAAAATTTTTCTTTGAGGCTAAACCACGCCAGGATAGCGACCCACACGAATAGGGTTTTGTGTATCACGCTGGCGTGCACGGCGGTGGTGTGCGTGAGACCGTTGAAAAACAAAAGGAATGGCACGCTGCCGCCAATAACGGCAATGGCAACGAGTTTATACCAATCGGTACGCTTTAACTCGCGCAGCTCTTTCCATTGCACAAAGAGTACAACCAAACCAATGATCAGCAGGCCAACAATAGCGTTTTTCAGAAAGGTAAACACGGTAGGATTCTTCACCACCGTGACACTGACCTTGGCCACGAAGTTCGACACGCCAGAGATGGCGGCGGTGCCGAGGGCGAGGAGTATGCCAGTGCGGAGGGTTGGGGTCATAGCGGGATGTTCTTTGCGATGTAAACGTAGGGAACTTTAGTATACCGCACTTGGAGCTTGTGATGTACCGCGTTGCTTTGAACATAGGCTATGGCACTTCCTAGTCGTTCGGGAGTGTTAAGTACCCGAGAATTATAGCGGGGTTGCCAGGAAAAAGGGGTGTTGGGATGCACTTCAAACACCCGGTGAGCAAAGTAGGATTTAATGCTATGCATTAGGCTATTAATCCCTCCCCGAGCGCGGGCGTCTCTGCCCGCGCTCCCCTTGTCCAATACCCGCGCAGGCACAGAGGCCTGCGCTTGGTTTGGGTAAACGATAATGTGCACGTGGTCGGGCATTATTGCATACGCCAATAACCTAAAACGATGCAGAGTACATGCTCGTTGAATAATTATTCCAAGCTCCTTCGCCCACCGCACCTCCACCCACCAAACCCGCGGCAACAAAAGCACCAATTTTTGCGGCATTTCTTAGCTTGCCACTAAGGCTAGTCTTTTTCGATGCTTTGTTTTTATCGACTGCGCTTTCTGGCTTCTGCTCTTCGGGTTCTTCTGCCCCCATTTCCGCTGGGGACGGGCGGTATTCACCTTCGGGCATATGGTTAGAGATTAACGAGTGAATGGTTATTAATTATTGTCATTGCGAGGAGCACCAGCGACGAAGCAATCTTGCTGTATACAGCGGGATTGCCACGCCCTTCGGGCTCGCAATGACATTAGGAGAATTGTTGAGTTATGTACGAATGAAGCTCTGCAATGCTCACCCGCTCCTGCTCCATCGTATCCCGATCTCGGACCGTAACCGCGTTATCTTTCTCCACAGTTTCAAAGTCGATGGTCACGCAGTACGGCGTGCCGATTTCGTCCTGGCGGCGGTAGCGGCGGCCAATAGACTGGGTGTCGTCGTACCAGGTGGTAAAGTCTTTATTGATGAGCGCCTGCACTTCTTTGGCTTTCGTCGCCAGTGGCTCCTTCTTTGAAAGCGGCAGGATGGCGACTTTGATTGGTGCTAAATGTTTATTCAAGCGCAACACCACTTCTTTCTCCTTGTTCGTCTCGGTAGTGGTGGAGCGGCCGCCTTCCACTTCGTCATATGCATCGATGAGGAATGCGAGCGCCGCGCGGTCCACGCCCGCCGAGGGTTCAATGCAGAATGGCGTGATGTCCCCTTTTGCTTCCTCATCGCGGAAGGTTTGACCATGGGCTTTCAGGTCAAAGTCCGTGCGGTTGGCCACGCCCATAAGTTCTGACCAACCTTTATCGAACGGAAAGTGATACTCAATATCGGTGGTGGCTTTGGAGTAGTGCGCGAGTTCGGCCTTGGGTTGGTCGGTGAATCGGATGTTCTCCTGCTTCATGCCCAGGTCCAAGAACCACTGCATGCTCGCTTTGCGCCAGTAGTCGAACCATTCCTCATCATCACCAGGTTTACAGAAAAACTCCAATTCCATTTGCTCGAACTCGCGGGAACGGAAGATGAAGTTGCCGGGGGTAATTTCGTTGCGGAACGCCTTGCCAATTTGGCCAATGCCAAAGGGTAGCTTGAGCCGCATGCTCTGCTGCACGTTTTGGAAGTTCACGAAAATACCCTGCGCGGTTTCGGGACGCAAGACAACCATATCTTTTGAGCTTGATACTGGTCCTACAAAAGATTTAAACAACAAATCAAATTCATCAAGTTTGGCCCATTTGTTACCTCCACAGTTAGGACATTTAGAATGAATTTCAGGTAAAAGGGTATCGAAATATTCTCCTGTTTTCTTTAGAAGTTCCTCCGGTGTATTCTGGTCATCTTTAGTTCGCTTAATTCTTACCCCAACAAAATTATTAATTTTATCTTTTATTTCTTGGGATAAAAATTGATCTGCTTTAAACCTACTTGCACATTTAGCGCACTCTAACTTAAAGTCAGTGAATTTATCAAAATGACCGCTCTTTCTCCAGACTTCAGTGTTCGTGATAATAGTAGAATCCAAGCCCACTACGTCACTGCGCTGCTGGACAAAGCGCTTCCACCACTCCCGTTTGATGTTGTTCTTGAGTTCCACGCCCAATGGGCCGAAATCCCAAAAGCCCTGCAAGCCACCGTACACTTCGGCAGTGGGGAAAATGAATCCGCGACGCTTGGCGAACGAAACCAGGGTGTCCATGGATACAGGCATAGTGCATACAGTGTACGTTTTTTAGGGCTTTTGGACAAGAAAAAAGGACGCCTCATAGTTGAGACGTCCTACAAAGAAATGGGGCAGGCTGGGTTTGAACCAACGTCTTCCCGCAACAACAGGACACTTTAACTCTAAGCTACTGCACCCAAAGAAATTTTAGTACCAGCGGTTGACTAATACTTCCCACCGAAGAAACTGTTACTAACCTTAGTGGAAATTTCGCTTTTTCCGCTGGCATTGCCAGAGATTACCTGGACACTTCGTGGTTGTCAACCTCGTGCTAGATAGACCGAAGCGCGAGCCGGAAGTGGTCCGCAGCTTCTTTGCAATTACCTGCCGCTAAAGCAGCTTGGACAGCGGCGAAAGTAGCGAGTACGGACGTACTAGAAAAGTCCACCATCCCCAAGGTATTAATTGCCGAAAGCTCCTCAACGAGATGGCGAAGCTCGTTATGAGCTTCTTGGACAATGTGTGGATGTTGCTTACGCAGATTGGCATCGTGTACCAGGCTGGCAATGCGATAGTGTACGGCTTCGAGCTGCATGCGCAGTCGGCGCAACTGCAGGCTCGCGGCCGAAGTCACTAAGTATGCTTTCGCCTGATCCATTCGATTTGACGCAATGTGCCGTGAAGCTTCCTTGAATTCGTCTACCACGTACTCGAAAGTTATGCTAAACGGCTTCACCGATATTGATTCCAATGCCCGGACGAATTGGTCAAGCTGATAGACAGTGAGTTCCCGGCGGCGTTGGCAAACAACACCCCAATACCTCAGGGTCTCATTGAGAAAATCTTCCACAATAAGCACTTGCGTTTCCAAGGTTGCGAGGGTCAGCCGAACCGCTTGGCGGCGGCCAGCGTATATCTCGGCAATGTCTACAATGCTTGATTCACGATGGATGAGATTCCCCACCGCGGAAAGCATACGCAGGCAGGTTGCACTGCTGTTCACCCGGTTAAGCGAATCCACCCCTTTCCGCACGACGATGATTCGTTCGAGCGCGGAGTGCTTCGCATCGTTCTTCACTTGCAAGCCAATGGCGCCGACCACCTGGTCGACGAGCGACTCAATGTGGCCAATGAGCTCTAGAAAATTATCTTTCTGTAAGCCCAAGCACACACGGTGGAGCGCATGACAATGCACGAGGGCGGTCGTTAGACGTGGTACTTCATTCATTTCGTACCGATCCAGCACATGGCTTAAAGCCCGATGCAGTTCGTAGAGATCTTCAAATACCGGGTAGGTTACGTCAACCGATCGAAAAGACAAACGCTGCTTGTTCTTGAGTGCTCGTTGTTCGGCAAGGATTGGCCAGCGGGGCATGGTGAGCTGACCGACCAGCACTGGGTTACTCGGCGCCTTTTCAATAACATATACCCGGGTGTGGTAGAGCGGCCGGGCAATTACGTCATGCATGGCGCCCTCCACGCCTACCGAAATACGAATGGGCTGGTCAAAAAGAAAAACATTTTTCATTACATACTCCTATGGTTTTCAATTTACGTTTTGTAACAGCAAACCTACCCCTTTGCAGGGGTCGGGGTCAAGTGGTGAGGCTTGGGCGGGGTTACACCGCCCGGGCTTTTTCCACGCGGATTTTGCCACCCGGTTCCAGCACGGCAATATCGCGGCGAGCCAATTGGCCAGTGAGTAAGGCATTGGCTAGAGCATTGTCCACATGCTCCTGGATGGCCCGGCGCAAGGGCCGCGCGCCGAACTGCGGGTCGAAACCCGTTTGCGCCAACTCCACAATGGCCGGTTCAGTGACTTGCAAGGTCACGCCTTTGTCTTTAAGCAATTTCGCAAGTTGGGCCAGCATCAGCCGAGCAATAGCGATAACTTGTTCAAAGTCCAACGGTTTAAAGACGATGATGCCGTCGAAGCGGTTGAGGAACTCTGGGCGGAAGTGCTGGGCAAGTTCCTGCGTGACCAAGCGCTGTTTAATAGACTCTAACGACTCGCCGGCGGTGATACCGGCCTGAATAATTGGCGTGCCGGCGTTGGACGTGGCAATGAGAATGACGTTGGTAAAATCAATGGTGCGCCCGGTACTGTCGGTGAGGCGCCCATCATCCATCACTTGCAGGAAAACGTTGAGAATTTCCGGGTGGGCTTTTTCTAATTCATCGAGGAGCAGCAAGGTGAATGGATTTTTGCGCACGGCTTCGGTAAGAAAACCGCCTTCACCTTCGGCCGTGCCGATCAAGCGGCCCAAACTAGATTGCACCTGGTATTCGGACATGTCGAGGCGGATCATGCTCTGCTCATCGCCAAAGTAGACTTCGGCCACGGCCTTCGCCAGTTCGGTCTTCCCCACCCCGGTCGGCCCGAGGAAGAGGAAGTTTGCAATGGGCCGCTTGGCATCCCGCAGTTCGGCGCGCGCCCGGCGTAACGAAGCGGATACCGCTTTTACGGCTTCGTCCTGCCCAATGACGCGCTCGTGAATATGCTCTTCCAAATGAAGCAACTTTTGGGTTTCGGCTTGCGTCACCTGCGTGACCGGGATGCTGGTGCGCTCGGCCACAATGGCCGCCACATCTTCCCCGGTTATGATGCTCCCCTTGCCGCGCGTCTTACGCACGTACACCGCCGCCTCTTCGGCCAGGCTCACAGCTTTCTCGGGCAAGTACCGGTCATGGATATAGCGTTGCGAAAGCGTGACCGCGCGCTCTACGGCATCGTAACTAAAATGCACGCCCTGTTTAAACTCGGCCGCGCCAACTTTGCCTTCCAAAATTTGAATCGCACCGTTCGTGTCCACTTCGTTAATCGGCACGCGCTGCAAGGTGGACGCCAGCCCTGACCGTTCGATGTACCGGTGCTCGTCCGTCGGGTTGGTGGTGGCAATGCAGAGAAAGGCTTGATGCCCCAAGGCTTGCGCCAAAATTTCCGCCAGGTCCATGCGGCTGCCGCCTTCGGTGGTGAGACCCATGAGGTTCTGAATGTTGTCGATGTACAGCGCGATGTTTCCCGAGCGAACTATTTCGTTAAGAATAATGGTGAAGCGCTCCTCAAGCTCGCCTTGCCGGCCCGCCGCGCCGACCAGGGCGGCCGTGGACAAACTCACCAGGCGCTTGTCTTGCAAGACCGGCGGCACGTCGTCTGCAACCATGCGGTACGCCAGCCCGTCGACAATGGACGTCTTGCCCACGCCCGGTAGACCAACGAGCAAGGGGTTAGCCCGGCCGCTCTCGAATACCCGGAAGATTTCTTCAAACTCCCGCTCGCGGCCAATGCACCGCACCAGCGAACCCGTGCGGGCCAGCTGCGTAAGGTCGTGGCTGTACTGGTCGAGCATGGGCGTGGCAATAGCGGTGAATGCCCGGTTCATCCCGCCCTTGCTGCGGTAGCGGGCCTGGCCGCGCCAGCGCTGGTAGCTGCGGGAGAGGCGGCGGTTAATGGCAATCCAGGCTACCACGTTGCGCAGTTTTTGCTCGTCGATGGCCAGGTCGGC
Organism: Patescibacteria group bacterium; assembly: GCA_038065015.1. Classification (GTDB taxonomy): domain Bacteria; phylum Patescibacteriota; class Patescibacteriia; order PEXW01; family PEXW01; genus CAIPSZ01. The sequence goes on from JBBTRU010000049.1 coordinate 7,267, forward strand.
GAGAATTTCGCCAACAATTGGGTCGGTGCCAACCGCCACCAGGAGTTCGGTAATATCCACAATCGGCCGGCCTTCCAGGGCGGCCTCGAGGTAGGCGCGGAGCAGCACGACCGTGGCAGCCTGCCCCAGGCGTGGCGCGCCGTTGCCCGGGGGCATGGCAGCCAACGCCCGCGTCACCCGCTCGCTCAATGGCGCACTCTGAATGCCGAGCCGACCGAAAACCACTTGCGTGTCGTGGAAAGCAAAAAGGCTGGCAAAAAGGTGCAGCGGCGTAACGTCCGCATGGCGCATGCGCTCGGCCAGGGTCCACGCCCCTTCAATGGCGCGCTGCGCCGGCTCGACAAAGGCCGCGGAGACGTTTTGGAAACGGGCCTCGCTCGCCATCACGTCGGTCCAGGAGAGCGCGGGGGCTGGCACTTTCATAAGCTCGCTATCGCGCGGGACCACCAGCGTGCGCTCTTGCTTGGATTTCACCAAACGGCTGATGAGAATGAGGTCACCCAGGAGCGAGAGGGCAAAGAGCATGTGCGCACCCGAACGCTGCCCGAGGAAGTCAAACGCGATAGTGACATCGGCGACGAGTTTCTGGTCCACCGCGCGCAGCACAACCAGCACAATGCCGAGCACGCCCAAGAGGATGAGCGCGAGGTTAAAACTGCGATGGAGCAGCCGCTGGATCCGTTCTTCCGCAATCGCCCACCGGTCAATGGCTTTGTCCCAAATAAATATCCTGCCCAAAAACCAAAGGACCGCGCGCCGGTTCTTGCAGGCCGGGCACACCTCGGCTGCGTGCTCGCACGCCGGGCAAGTGATAAAGGCGAAGGGCTGGATGGGTTTAGTTGCCATAGCTTAGGCCGGCCAAGGGAGGCTTAGCAACTGGCGCAGGAAGAAGTACACCACTGCCACCGGCAGCCCGAGGTAGAGCAGGAAGCTAACCAGCGTGAGCGCAGTGTAGATGACAAAAACTACTGAGAGCGCGAGCGCAACTACCAACCGCACGAAGAAGCTTATCGCCCGTCCGCTGCGCGAGTAGTCGCCGTACATGGGCACGAAGATATTCTGGAACCACACTTTGGGGCTCCAGCGGCTGCGGTTGGTAAAGGCTACCTGGCGTTCCCAGGTTGCCCGCCCCACGCGCTGCAACCCCTTCCCATACCACCACACCGGGAATAGCAAAATATCCCCCACAAACTCGCGGAGGATGAAGCGGGCGGCGTTTGTAGCGAGAGCATCAGCCATGCGCTAAGTATAGCATTGGCATAGTCCAAGCGCAGGTCTCGTGCCTTGCGCGCATTATTGAATCTTTTCTTTGTCATTTCGACCGGAGATCACCGAGGGGAGAAATCTCGAATTTTCAAAAAAATGCGAGATTCCTCGCTATGCTCGGAATGACAAATGGAATCTACGGCTGTGCCGCAACCACTAACCCCTTGCCCTGTGCCGCCACGTCGGTGGTTAGGTCCGTCGTGACAATGGCCTTTTCCAAACGCAGGTCTTTGGTGGTGAATTCATCCCGCGCCGTTACCACGGTTTTGTTGAGCAGGAGCAAGAGCTGGCCCAGATCGGTGGTGAGGGGGGTAATGGAAACTTTGAACGTGGCCTCCAGGCTGGCGAACAAGCTGCCCGTTCCGGGCGGCACGCGGTTAATGCGCCAGGTAATTTCTCGCGTTGTTGCGTCAAAAGTGACGGCCTGCCCGGCAGTGACGGTCTGCGTCCCGCTCCAGGCCACATTCTCGGGCAACGTTGCCGCAACCACCACCTGCGTCACTTCATTGGTGGGGTTGGTGAGCGACCAGCTGAGCTGGTACGTCGTGGTCTGCCCCACTTGGGGCGGAAGCGGCCCCGTGCCAACCGGCAATTGCTCGTCATTGTAAAATCGGCCTTCGGCTTCCACGTTGAGTTTACTGGTAATCTTGGTGGCAATTTGCTCGGCCTGCGTCTCAAAATTCTTCCCCTCCACGCCCTCGATGCTGCCAACCGACACGCGCGAAGCGGTCGTCACCACAAAATTCCTGTCATCCTGCCCTTTTATTTCCGGTCCCGAAGCAACGGTAATGCGGAGCAGGATGTCGCCACCCGTACTCGCTTTGACCAGGCCGAGCGCGGGAATGTCCTGCTTGGTCCAGGCGAGCGTGCGGCCCTCGAGCTTGCCGTTGCTGCTACCCGAGCGTTTATCCAAATCCAGAATACTCACGTCTTTGCCGCCGGCATTCTTCTGGCTGAATTCCAATATCACGGTCACATCCTTCATGTCCCCTTCGCTGTCGTTCTTGTAGCTAATAATATAATTGAGCGTATCGCCCCAACCCACAGCCGCACCGCTGCCGGGGTTGGTTATTTTCGTGGTCAGGCTCATGCCGGCTTGCACCAGAGTGCCAATGCCGTTCGCCTCGGCTTGCACGTCCAAGCCTTGGGCCAGCGTCTTCCCGGCGCGGAACTTCAACTCGGGCGTGTCCCCGGGGTTGCCCTTGAACGTGCCGGTAACGGTGACCTTAACCTTGCCGTTTGCCGGGATGTCTGGCAAATTCCAAATCGTGGTTTTCTCCGATGGTTTCGGGTCGGCCTTCGTAAACGTGAAAGCCTCGGGGTACTCGGCCACCAGCGTAACTTCGGTGAGTGCGTCGGCGCTGGTATTCTCGATGGTCACGGGAATATCCGTGGGTGTGCCCGGAATAATGCGCAGCGGCACCTCGGGCGTTAGGCGCAGCACCGAACTGCTAATTTTAACTTTGGTCTCGGCAGTTTTCTGGAAGTCGTAGTTAAAATCTGCCGGCCGGTACCCGAGCGTAAAGCTAAAGGTCTTCTCCTCAAGTTGATTCCCCAGCAAACGCCCGGTCACCGTCACCGTGGTGCCGGCTTGATCCTGCAACGTCCCCAGCGACCAGGCGTTGTTGAATTCGTTCGAGGCTGCCGGCGTGCTGGACTGGAACGTGAAACCGTCGGGGGCGTTAAAGGTAAGTTCGGCGTTGCGCAGAGCAATGCGCTCTTCGTTTTTAATGCTAATGCTCAACGTTACTTGGTCCCCAGCCGCCACATCTGCCGGGGCGTTCACCGCCAGGGTTACCCGCTCGCTAAACTTGCTGCCGCGCGCGAACACGAAATACCCGGCCACGGCGGCGGCCGCCAGTACGCTCAAAATAATGAAACTAAACAGCAACTTGCGCGAACGCTGCTTCTGCTGGTCAATTTTCTGCACGTCCGAAATCCGCCCGATCTGCTCTTCGGGGTGGTAAATTTCGTCCAGGACGTTTTCCCGCTTCGCGCGGTCTTGCTTGGTCATGTTTACCGAGACTTCGGATTCCCGCGTGTCATTCGCGGCATCAACAACCGGCAGTTCTTCGCGTACCGCTTCAGCCCGCTCGGCCTCGGGGTCTGCCTTCGGCTTGGTGCGGCGCACGGGAATCTTACTGGCTTTTTCGTCTGGAATTTTTGGTTTGGCCATGACGCTATGCAGTATACGGTACGGATAGCGTTCGGACAAAAGCCACGAACCGCTCGGCGGGCAAACGGCGTTCAAGGGCATGGTCCAAAGCCGAACGGGTAAGGCGCGCGGCCACCTGTTCGGTGCCCGGGGTGGCAACGTAGGCAAAGGCTTCGGCCCAACTGCCCCGCACCAGCACGTGCACGCAATCCCGCACGGTGGCGGATACGACCGTGGCATCGGCATCCTGCCCGGCAGCGCCCGGCGCAGCCGTGGCATCGGCATCTGCACTTTTGCACTCCGGCCCCAGCCAGCCGCCTAAAAGCGCGCTAAAGGTGACATGCGTTTGCGGTAACGCGCGCCGGCAGTGCACGCACCGGTCGAGCTCTGGCCCCACCCCGGTGAGCCCCAGCACATGCCAGGCAAACCACATGCGAAACCGCGCAAAGTGGTTACTCGGCTCGGCAAAAGCTTCAATAATATTCACCGACTCCTGCAAAAATGTAGCCAGCGCGGGATCGGCAGCTTCCGTTTTCGTTAGCGCATCCACTAAACCTAAAACAAAACCCAGGCTCGCCAAACGCGACAAGCTTTGCATGGTAGCAGCAGGATAGTGGTCGCGCTCCACGGCCGTTATGGTTTCGCCGCTCTTCCCTTGCGCCAGCGTGAGGCGAACAGTTGCGCCAGGTTCCAAGTGGCCGCCGAGTTTGGCGCTCCCCTTGCGAATGCCCCGACCAAAAACTTCTACCTTACCCCGTTCGTGGGTGTAGACGATATACAGACGGCTGTCCTCGCGCACGTCGCGGCGGTTAAGCACCACACCGGACACGTCGAGGAGACTCATGTGGCTATACCAATGGTGATTCGTGCGCCGCCCATAACGAGTTCTTTCTTATGCGTGGTGTTCGCAACGGTCGTGGCTTTAATACCGCGACTCCGCGTGAGCTCCCGCAGTTCAGCGGCATGCTCGGTAAAGGTACGCTGCAAGGTTTGGTCGTCCGTCATCCATTCCACGTCTACTAAATCTTTCACAGTGAGGCCAGCGGCCTTGCGTAAATCATTTATGTGACGAGCCAGCTCGCGAACTAGGCCTTTTTGTTTCAAGTCATCGGTAAGTTTTGTTGCAATGCCTACGCGTAATCCGCTTTCCGTTGTTTCACCACTAAATGCTAAATCGTGCTCTGCATATTTTGAAAACTCGGTTTCGCCAGAAACAACTTTCTCAACATTGAGTTCTTCGGCAATAATATGCTCATACTCTTCTGGCAGTTTGGCTGTGGCAACTACCAAAGCGAGCGGCTGACGGACCTTGAGTTTATGGCTTGCGCGTAAATTATGCCCTGACTCAACAATGAGTCTGACTTTTGACATTTGCTCTACTACGACACTGTCGACATTCTTTACTTCGGGCCAATGTTCTAGATGAACGCTCACCGGATCATGGGTGCTGCGCATTTCGCCAAAAACCTTGTCGGCAATAAACGGTGCAAACGGCGCCAAGAGCATTGTCGTCTGTTGTATAACATGGCCAAGAATGGCAACCACTTCTGCACCTCCCTTACCACGCAACCGATCGCGGCTGCGGCGCAAATACCACGTGGAAAGTTCGGTAATAAACTCCTGCAACGCACGCACGGCCGATGTTGGATCGTAAACGTCTAACTTATCCGAAACGAGCTTGGTTACCTGCGCGAGTCGAGCCAAGATCCACTGGTCCATCACATGCTCGGGTTTTTCGGGTACATCACCCTGTGCGTGCTCGGCCACATACGTTTTATAGAACGTCACCACATTCCAAAAAATCAACAAAGTTTTTTTGACTACTTCGTCCACGCCCTTCACGTCGAAGAGCTTATTATCCCCGGCTTGGTTCATGCTAAACAAATGCAGGCGCAAGGCATCGGCGCCGTAGGCGTCCATAACCGCGTTCGGCTCCACGACGTTGCCTTTGGACTTGCTCATCTTCTGGCCTTTGGCATCCAGAATATGCGCCAGGGAAATAACGTTTTTGTACGGCACGCCTTTCCCGAGCAAGGTGGAGATGGCCAAGAGCGTATAGAACCACCCGCGCGTCTGGTCAATGGCCTCGGCAATGTAGTCCGCCGGGAAATTCTCGCCGCCATCGATGCGCGTCATGTCGGCAAATGGGTAGTGCCACTGGGCGTAAGGCATAGCACCCGAGTCAAACCAGACATCTAACACTTCGGGCACGCGGTGCATTGTGCCCTGACATTTGTCGCAGTTAAGGGTGACATCATCCACGTACGGTCGGTGGGGGTCAAAACTTTTCTTCACGTTGAGCTCGGCAAAACTGCCAACGCACTTCTGCGCTTGGCACTGCTCACACTCCCAGATCGGTAGCGGTGTGCCCCAGTAGCGCTCGCGAGAGATGGCCCAATCTTTTACATCTTTCAGCCATTCACCGAAGCGGCCGTCACGCAAGTGCGCCGGCACCCAGTTGATAGTCTGATTATTTTTGATGAGCTGGTCGCGCATTGCCGACATTTTTATGAACCAGCTATCCTTGGCGTAGTACAAAAGCGGCGTGCTACAGCGCCAACAGAACGGGTAGTCGTGCGTGTAGGTCTCCACTTTAAACAGCAGGTCGCGCTCTTTTAAATCAGTAATAATCTCCGACTCCACGGTTTTGCTCTTCACAAACTTACCCACCCATTTGCCTACGGACGGCAAAAACTTCCCCGTGGTATCCACCGTGTGCTGTTTGGGTAAGCCGGCGGTGGCACCCAACTGGTAATCATCTTCGCCGTACATCACGGCGGTATGCACCACGCCCGTGCCATCCGTGGTCGTTACAAATGCCGCATCCAAAACTGTCCAGGCGGTTTTAGAATCGCCGCGCTCTACCGCGCCAGGGTACAACGGCTCGTACGCTGTGCCTATGAGTTGCTCGCCGGTGAGGTCTTCTAAAACTTTCACATCCTCGCCGAGCACCTGGACACGCTCAGTGGCAACGACGAGATATGCCCCATCTACTTTGACTAATTGGTACGCAATTTTTTTACCGATTGCTAAAGCGACGTTACCCGGCAAGGTCCAGGGCGTGGTTGTCCATGAAAGGACAAATACGTCTTCACCTTTGCTAATCAAATTTTGAATTGCTTTCACGCTGCTGCTCGTCACTTTAAACTTCACGTACACCGAAGCATCGGCAACGCTCTTGTACCCTTGCGCCACTTCGTGGGATGACAGCGCGGTCTCACAGCGCGGGCAGTGCGGCACCACCTTGTGGCCTTTATACATAAGGCCTTTGTCCCACACTTGCTGGAGCACCCACCACACGCTTTCGACGTAGCTGGGGTCGTAGGTAATGTACGGGTGGTCCAAATCCAGCCAGTAGCCCATGCGCGTGGTCAGCGCTTCCCAATCCTGCCGGTACGCCATCACGCTGGTTTTGCATTCCTGGTTGAACTTCTCAATGCTCGCCCGCTTGTCACCCGGCACAATATTTTCAATTTGCTGCTTACCCGAAATTTTCAACGCCTTCTCCACCTGCAATTCTACCGGTAAGCCGTGCGTGTCCCAGCCGGCTTTGCGCTCCACGTAAAAACCCTGCATCGTTTTGTAGCGGACAATAACATCTTTATACGCGCGCGCCAGTACGTGGTGGATACCGGGCTTGCCATTCGCGGTTGGCGGACCTTCGTAAAAGACAAAGCGCGGACCAGCTTTGGTCTGCGCCAACGTTTTTGCAAAAATATTTTCTTTTTCCCACATTTGCAAAACCGCTTCCTCGATTGCCGGGAAGGGCGTGGCGGCGCGTTCCTGCGGTTGCTGCGTCGCGGCCATTGCTTGCTGCGCTACCTTTTTCTTCATAACCGTATGTGCAAAATATACTTTACGATAAACAACCCTTCTTGGCAAGGCACATATAAAAAATATGCTACTTCTTTTTCCCCGCGGCTTTGCGGTAGACCTTCATCGTCTCCAGTGCGCAGGTATCCCACGAAAACTGGCTCGCTTGCTTGGGTCCGGCCTTCTGCAAACGCTCCGATGTGGTGGTTTTGGTGGCAACATCTTTCATGGCGCGGGCAATAGCCTGGACATTGCTCGGATCCACCAACAAGGCTGCTTTACCAGCTATTTCTGGGAGGGATGATGTAGTACTGGTAATGACCGGCACACCTAGCGCCAGCGCTTCCAAAACGGGTAGGCCAAACCCTTCGTAGAGCGTTGGGAAGGTGAAGGCCAGCGCGCCTTTGAGCAACTCGATTTTTTCATTGTGCGAAATGTAACCAACGTACCGAATGCTCCGCTTGAGGCCAAGATCGAGCATCTCTTGCATAATTTGCTCCGAGTGGTAGCCATACTGCCCAGCCAGCACCAGGATGACGTCCTTCGCAGCGGGGGTTGTATCTAAGAAAATTTTAAACGCCCGCATCAAATTTTCCACGTTCTTGCGTGGTTCCAATGTGCCAACAAACAAGAAGTACCGTTTGGGCAACTTGAACTTCTCTAGTGTCTCGTTCGCGCGGCGCTTCAGCGGGATTTTTTGCACGTCAAACCCGTGGTGAATGGTAGTCACCTTCTTGGCGCTAATGTTGAACAGCTGCTTGAGATCTTTGGCTGTGCTATTGGATACGGCAATAATTCCATCAGCTTTACGCAAGGTCTGCGGCACCAGCACGTTGCGGGAGATAAATGATGACGGGAACCACTCCGGATGTTTAAAGATGGCGAGGTCGTGCACGGTGTAGACGACTTTCTTCGGGTACGTGAGCGGGATAGAACCCGCTGGAATGTGCAGCACATCTAACCCTTCTTTGAGCAAGTACGCGGTAATAAGCATGTGCGAGTACCCAAATGAGAGGTACTTACCATACTGGGAGAAGGGAAAGTGCTTCAGAGTGACGTTGGGCCGGCTGAACATGCCCATGTCGGGCGTGCGGTAATCGAAGTACAGCACGAATTCATCGTGCGGGTGTAAGCGGATGAGGGCATTCACTAAGCCGTGCACGTAATGACCCACGCCAGCGCGTTCGCCGGAGTGTGGATTGAGGATAGTTCTGCAGTCAATACCGATGCGCATGGTAATCGGATTGAAAGTGAGACCTACATCTTGCGAGGAGCGCTCACGCCCAGGGTGTCCAGTACATCTGCCAGTACATTCTTTGTAGCGTGAACCAGCGTGAATGGCAATGCTTGCACCGTATCGTTATCAATAACGCGTACCTGCGTGTAGAATTCGTGGAACGTGCGGGCGAGTTCGATAGCGTACTGTGGAATTCGCTGACAACTGTAGTCCCGGCTCACGTCTTCCAGCACTTCCGGCCAGCGAAGGAGTTCTAGTATAAGCTTGCGCGCCGACGGATGCAATGCTCCACCTTTTGATTTGGCAATTTTCGTTTTGCCAACCTTTGCGAGAATACTGCACATACGGGCGTGGGCGTACTGCACGTAGTACACCGGGTTCTTCTCGCTCCGTTCTTTAGCCACATCAAGGTTAAAGTCTAAATGGGTTTTAATGTCATACATCATAAAGAAGAACCGAGCGGCATCCAGGCCAACTTCCTGAATTACTTCTTCAGCCTCCACGTACGTGCCGCGGCGTTTAGACATCTTCACTTCTTTGCCATCGCGGATAAGCCGGACAAACTGGATGATGAGCGGTTGGAAAATATGCTGCTCGTCAACGACGCCCAAGCCTTTGAGTGCGGCATGCATGCGGCCGGTGTAGCCGTGATGGTCCGCGCCAAGGATGTTGATAGCGACGTTGGCCTTGTGCTTCGTAAACTTGAGCCAGTGGTTGACGATGTCAGGCAAGAAGTACGTCATCTCACCATCGGCCTTCGTGAGCACTCGATCTTTGTCATCACCGTACTTCGTTGTAGCCAGCCAGGTGGCGCCGTCTTTTTCATACACCAGGCCTTTGGCTTTCAACGTGGCAACCAGCTTATCGAGAATGCCCGGTGCGACCAAGGTTTTTTCGGACAACCAGTTATCAAAGTCAATGTGCATGGCCTTGGTAACCACGCGCTGAATTTCCTTCAGCATCGTGGCAACCACCTTGTCTTTAATCTTGTCGCGGATCTCGGCGAGCTTGGCTACATCGGTCATTTTGTAATTCGGCAGCTTGAGTTTGCGCGCTAATTCTTCGATGTACACACCTTGGTAGCAGGTTTCAGGATAATCAATAGTAATCCCCTGCTGCTGGAAGTACCGCCGCAGCACCGACTCGGCCAGGACGCTCACTTGCACGCCACGATCGTTGACGTAGTACTCCCGGTAGACCTTGTAGCCGACACGTTCCAAAACATTTCCCAGCACATCACCCAAGAAACCACCGCGCGCGTTTGCTAATGTAAGTGGGCCTGTTGGATTAGCCGAAATGAACTCGAGGTGTGCGTGTTGGCCTTTGTAGGCGGCGGACTTTGTAAGTGCCTTGGCCGACTTTGCAATGCCTTGCCCCTGCTCGGCAAGCCAAGCATCACTAATGGTGATGTTAATAAAACCTGGACCAGCCACATCAACTTTGCTGATAAGCTCGTGCTTCGTGGCAGCCAGACGCAAACTCAACTGCTGGGCCACGTCGTCCGGCAAGGCATTCTGCTTTTGTGCAACACTCAAAGCGACGTTGGTGGCATAATCGCCAAATTCCGGACGCGGCGTGCGTTCGATTTTCGGCTGCAGAATCCCGGCAACCTTGGCAACAAATTCTTGCAGTTCTGTGCGGACGTTCATGGGCAGAGTATACCATGCTCAGTATGAAAACCTTGACAAAAAAGCTCGAATCTACTAGTATCAGTGGTTACATAACCTGTTCTTTAGAAAGGAGTTCTCATTGAAATGTAATTGCTATTTTCCGCCTTGCCTGGCAACTTTTGGCACAATTGCAAAGTGCCGGGTTGACCAAAGTCGGATTCCGCAAAGCGTCCTTACGGATGCACCCATTGACGCCGAACGTGTCAAACGAGCTCTGGAGTTCACCCGAAAAATTGCTGGTGTGCCCGAAAATTTAGAAGTGTATGCCAACAAAATTCCAGCAAAGGCTGCGGGCCACCTAGCACACATTACCGAGCAGCGCCGGGTAGACATGGTTGGCAGAAACGGCCGACTCGAAAGTGGCCAGCAGTTCTATGGAGATGCCTTTGCTATCTTCGTCCAAGCGTACATCGACGATGACCCAGCTACCACCCAGCTCCTGGTGAACGGCATGTACGATGGTTCGCCTTTCGTGAGCATACGCCGCACCGCGGTTGCATAAACTTTGGCCCGTATCGTACACCAACGACGCGGGCCTCAATTTTTTCACCTATAGCTTACGGCTCTAGCCTCCTTCGTCCCTCACTGCACTCGGGACTACGGAGGCCAGGCGGCTGACATTCCAGCGCCAATTCGTATATTCGTATCTCTTTTCGTAATTCGTAACTCCAGCTACCCTTCCCCTATGCCCCAACTGGCCCGCAACAAAAAAGCGACTTTTAACTACGACGTCCTCGAAACGTACGATGCGGGCATTGTCCTTACCGGGCCGGAAGTGAAATCCGCCAAAACTGGGAACATGAATCTGCAAGGGGCGTACGTTAGCCTTCGCGAAGGGTCATTGTGGCTTGTCCACGCCTACATTGCGCCGTACAAACCCGCGGCTACTGTCCAAGTCGGCTACAATCCGGAACGGGATCGCCACCTGCTCATGAAGCGCTCAGAAATTTCCACCCTCATCGGCAAGATGCACAGCGCGGGCTGCACACTTATCCCGCTCAAATTCTTTACCCACCGCGGCTTGGTAAAAGTGAGTGTGGGCCTGGCCCGCGGGAAAAAAGCGCATGATAAAAGAGCATCAATAAAAAAACGCGAGGTATCCCGCGATGTTGCCCGCGCGATGCGGCAGAAGGGATAGGGAGCGTGGTAAGGTTGGAGCGGCGAGTATCGTAAACGCGTTACGTGACGACGTGTTGCTTCCCTAAACGCGTACCCACACCCATACCCGCCGCACGTACCCTCACCCATGCCCAATAATCCTCTTGAACCTTTGCGTTGAGCCCAGCAATCCTGCCGGCCTCCACGGGGATGTTCAGAAGTTGATAGATTGCCATACGGTTAGTGTGCGGGTCGCCCGCGTTCGGCACGGCGTAAAACTGCCGGACAACTCGACAACTGCCAATAGCATTGTCAGCAAGGTGAAGACTGCGTTCGCTAACGCGTTCACAGTTCCCAGCTTTGCTCCGGCTTTCGCCTAAAAACCGATAGCCCATTCGCCCCGCGACCTGGCGCGGGAATCGCGAGTGTTATATTCCAGGCGTAGGTTGCGCGGGGGTGGTAACAACGCAACCGAAAATCACTTCCACTAGATTTTGCCGGGCTTGGGCGCTCCATGCGGCACAATCGAAACACCCGTGAACGCCCTACACCTGTAGACCACCTGCCCGCCGCATTCTAGACAGGGGTGCAAGACCCCTCATCTCCACCAGCCTTCGCTCCTCGCTTACGCTCGGAGCTTCGGCCGGCGAGCCACTACGTTCACCGGCCAAAACCGTCAATCGAGTAGCGAAGGCTGTCCTCCGTAGCCCACCGAAGCTTCAGCGCAGGTGGGCGAAGGGGGACAATATCGCCCCTCGTTTCACTCGGGGCTTCGGATGGCGAGCCATCCGTTAAACCTCCCGTGTGCACAGAAGTACCGGGAGGCGAAGGATGCTCTCCGAAGCCTTCTTGCCGACCGAAGCTTTAGCGTAGGTCGGGGGCGTAGGAGGGCGCATACACTTTCTCTATGTACTACGTCTACATCCTTAAACTCCACGACGGCAGCGCGTACGTTGGTTCAACCGAGGACCTGAAGCAGCGACTGCGTGACCATAACCAAAGCAAAGTGCCAAGTACGCGGGGGAAAATTCCTGCCCGTATTGCTTGGTACTGTGCATTTACTGAAAAATCTCAGGGACTTGCCTTTGAGCGTTACCTTAAATCTGGCTCTGGTACCGCCTTTCGTCGTAAACGGCTAACTCCCTAGCTTGGGAAAAATGATAAGGTATTTAGGATGTATGTGAAATCCACGTACATCTGCAATGAGGGTTTTCACACCCTTTGATTTTGGCATTGTTCATTACAAAGACTCGCTCTTTTTCACTATCAAGTTGAAAAGATTTTCCTGAATACTCCTGACAAACTTTGCAGACCCCACTATCATTTGCGGTTAAAAGTTGAACTTTTTCTACAACCCCAGATTGAATGAACTCTCGTATTTGTTGCCGAGCCAAATGAAGACTCTGGACTCCAGTCTCTTGAAGTCTAGCGATATCTCGTTTTTCAACCTCACCTGTCCATTGTTTAGAAATTGTAACCAAATCCTCCTCACGAACCCAGCGCTTTTCCCCATTAGGAACAGTTCTCGCGTAAATCGTTTTCTTACAGTGCGAACACCGAGTCTTCCGAGTCGGTGATTGTAGCGCCCCCTTACAATATGGACATGTTGCTTGCATTTGAGATCTAAAATAAACTAGTACGGTAATCAAAGAAATTATAGATGTTGCGCAGACTTTCGTATAGCAAAGCGGGTTTGAATCATGCAGAAAAATAACAAAGCGTATAGGTTCAGTACCAGGAAAAATTCTGCTATACTATTCCCATCCCGCTTCCTAACCCCTACCCCCATTAGCACCAAACGTTTCCGCATCAACCTACAGATTCGCTTACCCGAGGTGCAAATTATTGATGCGGAGGGCAAGTTCCTGGGCAAAATGCCCACCGAACAGGCTCTTGCGCTGGCCAAAGAGCAAGAACTCGACCTGGTCGAAGTGAACCCGCGAGCCAACCCGCCGATCTGTAAAATTATTGATTGGGGCTCGTACCTCTACCAGCAAGAGAAAGCCGAACGCAAGCAAAAGGCAAAAACGAAGGTTTCGGAAATCAAAGGTATTCGCTTATCCCTAAAAATTGGCGCCCACGACCTGGACATGCGCCGTGAGCAATCCCTGAAGTTCTTCGAGCAAGGCGACCGCGTAAAACTGGAAATGATCCTGCGGGGCCGTGAGCGCGCCCGGATGGATTTGGCCAAAAAAATCCTGTCCGATTTCATCAAAAGCCTGGGTGACGACGTGGTAGTAGACTCCCCAACTTCGGCCATGGGCGGCCGGTTGAGCGTGCTTATTCGGAAGAAAAAGTAGATTACGAATTACGAAAAGGGATACGAATGTACGAAATACGAATCTAAATCAACATTCGTAATTCGTATATTCGTAGGTTTAATTCGTATTTCGTAACACTCTTGACGCAACCAAGAGAATCGGTTACAGTCCAATCCTATGCCGAAAGTAAAGACCCACAAAGCAACGGCCAAGCGTTTTCGTCGCTCCGGCGCCAAAAAAGGTAGTCAAAAAATTATGCGACGCGCTGCGGGGCAAGACCATTTTAATGCTCGCGAATCTGGCAACATAACCCGCGGAAAGCGAAAAGACAAGCAAGCTCACCCAACCAACGTGCGCGCGATCAAGCAGCTCACGCCTTTTGCCTAACCTATGCGCGTTAAACGAGGTACCAGCCACATCAAGCATCGTAAAAACCTTCTCGAGCGGGCCAAGGGCTATCGCTGGAAGCGCAAGTCCAGCGTCAAACTGGCCAAAGTTGCCGTCCGCAAAGCCGGCCGCTACGCCTACATCCACCGCCGCCTGAAGAAGCGCGATGCGCGCAGCCTATGGCAAATTAAGATCAACGCCGCGGCGCGACTCAACGAAACCACCTACTCCAAACTCATCAACGCGCTCAAGAAGGCCAACATCCAGCTAGACCGAAAAATCCTAGCTCACTTGGCCGAATTCCATCCGGAAGTGTTCAAGGCCATCGTGGCTAAGACAAAGTAACACCCCCCCTTAACCCCCTCCAACACCTTTGCGCCCGCAAGGGTGTTTTCGTTTGAAAAACCTGTACAATAGCCTTGTGAAGATTCACTTCCTCATTTCCATATCCCTCGTGGCTGTTGGCATCCTCGCCAGCATAATGTTCTTCTGGCACCTGGGTACCAACCCGCTAGAAAAATGGGACGAGGCTATTCACGCCCAGGTAACGCATGAAATGGTGGAATCTGGCAATTGGCTAGAGCTCACCTGGAACCACGAACCCTACTTCCGCAAACCCCCGCTGCGCTTCTGGCTAAGCGCACCCGTCGTCATGTTTTTCGGCGAGTCGGAATTCACCATTCGCTTTTGGTCGGCCACGGCGGGCGTGCTCACGACGCTGCTGATTGCGCTATGGGCGTGGCAGGCCCAGCACCAGTCGCTCCGCTCCGATGCGGGGCAGGCAACCAAAAAAATTTCGACAGCGTGGCTGGCGGCGCTCATTTTCCTTTCCGGCAAGTATTTGTTCTACCACGCCTTCCGCACGGGCGAGACCGATGGGCTCATGACCTTTACCACCCTCCTCGCACTATGGGCGTATTGGAAGAGCTGGACCAAACCACGCTGGCTCATAGTCACGGCACTAGCACTGGGTCTAACGTTTCTAACAAAATTCACGGCCGCGGGTTTTGCCGGCATTACCATCCTGCTGCATCTGGTTGCGACGCGCGGATTTACCAAATACTCCAAAAAAATCTGGTTGCAGACTATTGGCATTGGTTTGCTCGTTGTGGCGCCGTGGGTAGTTGCCCAGCTCGTCATTCGCGGCAATGCCTTTGTGCAAGAATACTTTAGCGAAGATATTGTTACCCGCGCTTCCACCAACCTCTACGGCTTCGAGGCCGGCCCGGGCTGGTACTGGGACGTGTTCGTGAAGCGCTTCTTTCCCTTGGCCGCCTTTGCCCTGCCAGCCTGCGTGTGGGCAATAGGCAGGATGATTGCGAAACGGGATAGCCTGCTGGGCCTGTGGCTCGCTTTCCTGGCCGTGACCGTGGCTATTGTTTCGTTCAATGCCAGCAAGACAGATTGGTACCTGTTGCCAATCTACCCGGTACTCGCCCTGGTTATGAGCCTGTGGGTTACACGCTGGTTCCGCTGGCCATTGGGCTGGATTTCCTTGGGACTCATTGCGTGGGGTGTTGTCGCCTACGTGCGTCGCTTACCCAGCATGGTACCCGACACTGGCTTTACCCACTGGCTCGTTCCCCAAACCTACCTGGAGTGGTTCAATGGCAATGGCGGGCGCTGGGCCATGGCGCTGCTTATTGCAGGAGTCATCATTCTGCTCACCATCATGGCGAATCATCGTCAATCACCCAAGCTCTGGCGCAGCACCCTCGTGGCACTCCTCCTCTGGATTGGGGTTATTGCCTTTGCCGGCCAACGAGCCGAACTCCGCGTGACTCGAAGCGAACCACTCCTGCCGGCAGCACGGACAATTATCCAACGCGAAAAGCCAAACATCCTCTACCTCAAGAATGTTTACCTGCCGCATGAGCCGACGGTAGTGTTTTACCTAGGCAATGAAAAAAACACTACGTTAGAGGATGTCCCTACTTCCATATCCTCGGGTGCCTATGTATTAGAAAAACTCCAAGGCGGGGTAACACCGCTTGGCGGCACTCCCCTGTTGCAATCAGCCGACTTCCAGCTAGTACGCTACAACCAATAAACTAGCTAATCTTCGAAGTAGTCGTTATCTACCCAGTTATATTTAAACGCCACGTATCGGTAGGGTTCAGTGCTGGTATTCCGAACTTCGTGTTTGTCATTAGGCTCGACGATGAGAATATCCCCCGCTGCCAGCGGTATCTTTTCGCCATTCACCCAAAATTCCCCAGCGGTATTGAGGAAGTAAAAAACTTCTACTTGCTGTTTGTGGTAGTGACTCTCGGCCACTTGCCCCGGGGCAATGGAAAGCTCCTGCACCAAAAGACCGGGTGCTTTAAGCACCTCCGGTGTAGCCAGGACTTTTTTGCTATACCCCGGCTTGTGCGTCCATTCTGCTTTGCTTCCTTGAATGTGTTGCATATATGAATCTGATTACGGGGTCCCCGCGAATGTGGCGCGCACCCTGAGCGAACGTAGTGAGTCGAAGGGGAGCACGCATTCGTGGGGCAAAGCGAGGCTTCGTGGGAACGGTGAAGTCCCGATTCGCGCCAGCGAGTCGGGCGGAACTGTGACCGCGAAACGAGCTGGCGGACCCGAAGGGAATCGAACCCTCGATCTTCTCCGTGACAGGGAGACGTGTTAACCGCTACACTACGGGTCCAAAATTGAGCTAGCCGATTGTAACACGCTCCCCCTATCCTGCCAAGTCTACTTAATGCGAAAGTTCACCTTGGGAATATTCCCTTTGCTGTCCATGATACCAAAGGCGCCTTTTTTGATGACGGACTGGGTGTCGCGATTAGTAATCTTCACATCGTACAAACCCGGCTTCATCTTGCCCAACGGGATAAGCATGTTGACGTTTGTGCTCTTCTTCACAAACGTCTTGAGCTTATACGAGCCGATGGTTACCGACACGCCATTGCGAAAGTTCTTGCCGAAAATATCCAAATACGCCGTCGCCTTTACATTCTTCGGCTGTTTGAGCTTGTTCACCAAGAATTTGGTAAACACCGGCGCCGGCAAACTGAACTTGGGGCCACCCACCACATCCACTTTGCGGATCAGGTCGTTCCAGCTATCGGCCACGTACAGGCTCTTGCCATCTGGCGTAATCGCTAAGCTGGATAAGCTGTTAAACCGCGCAGCCGCCCGTGCCCCGTCTTTGTACCCGCGCTCGCCCGAGCCCGCCACCGTGGTCATGATACCCGTCTTGGTGTTCACCACGGTAATGCGGCTGGAACCCACGCTGGAGATGTACAGCAAGTTGTTCGGGCCCATGGCCAAACCCACGGGCAACGAAAGCGAAGCTTCGGTGCCTTTCCCCTCTTCATGCCCCTGCTTAGCACCCACCAGGGTCGTTACTTTGCTAGTGGCTAATGTTATGGCCCGTACGCGGTGGTTGTCTTGGTCGGCAACGTACAAGGTCAAGCCGTCGGCCGACATTGCTAAACGTGTGGGTGATTTGAACTTGGCTGCTGCGCCAACGCCATCCACGAAGCCAGCGCTGGAGCCTGCAACCAACGCAGTCTGTCCGTCGCTTATGCGTACGCTCCGAATTTTGCTATTGCCAGTATCTGCTACATAGAGCGTGGCGCCGTCCGCAGACAACGCAATGCCTTGCGGCGCGCGGAAATAGGCACAACTCGCTACTTCAAGTGTCTGGGTATCACACTTTATCCCATCTTGGTAACCATTGTTCGTTGCCCCGCTGGAATTTATAAGGCCAGCGCCCGAGATGAGGCTCGTTGTTGCCGGGCTGCCAAAGGTAATTTTGCGTATGCGGTTGTTCCAACGGTCAGTCACGTACAGCGCCGTGTCGTCCGCGTTGAGGGTTATGGAGGAAATCGTGCTAAAACGCGTCCGCGGACTGGCCTGGTCTGCCGGGCCTTCACCGTAGTCATCTACAATATCCCCGATGATCACCGAAGTTGCGCCGGTGGCCAGGGTAATTTTGCGAATGTGGTTGTTGATAGCTGCATACATGATGGTGCCATCTTTGGTAATGGCAAAAGACGATGGCCGACCAAAGAGGACGCTTGCGGCGGCGCCACTCACGTCACCAAACCGGGTGGAACCAATGAATGCACCTTCATCGGTGGGCGTGGTCTTGTTGTAGCGGTGAATGGTGCCAATGCCGGAGTTTGCCACGTACACATTGCTGCCGTACGTACGCAAACCCACTGGGTAGTTCAAATCCTGCATCCGGAAGTCCGTGGCAAAAAGGCTGGTTGTCTTGGTCGTTAAATCTATGGCGCGGATGTAGTCGGTGAGCCCATTACCGTCACTCACGTACAGCGTGTTGCCGTCACGAGTAATGCCCCAGACATTACGGAACAACGCTTCCGCACCCGTGCCTTCCCAGTAGCCAGCCGCACCGGAACCGGCAATCACGCTGGCTGCGCCGGTGCCAATATTCACCTCGAGTACGCGGTACGAGCCGCTATCTGCAACGTACAACGACGCACCATCGGCAGAGAGTGCAAGTTTCTTGGGTTTGCTCACGCTGGTAGAAACCGTAGTAAGCGCGCCGCTGCTGGTGCTCACTTTACGAATGGCATTGCCTTCAGTGTCAGCAATATAGACTGTGCTGCCGCTGACGACCACGCCTTGCGGAGATTTGAGGACGGTCTTGACTAGTGTGCTCACCACGCCGGCGGATGTAATTTTACGAATGCGGTTGTTGGCCGAATCGGCGACATACACGTTGCCGCTGCTGTCCAGGGTTATCCCCCGCGGCAAAGCGAACGTTGCGGTCGTGCCGGTGCCATCTTTATTCCCGTACTCGCCCGTACCCGCGAACGTCGAGACAACGCCTTCGGGCGTTACTTTACGAATGACGTTGTTGTACGTATCGGCAATGTAAAAGGTACCGTCGCTGGTAATTTCCAAATCTTCCGGGAAATCGAGTAGCGCCTCTGCGCGCGTACCACCGTCGCCGCTGTAAATTTTACCTAGATATGTCGAGACATCGCCATACGCAGCTTTGGCTGCTGGGGCAAACAAAAACGCCGCACTTAGGAACAAGGCGGTGGAAGCGAGCACGCGCAAACGAGCGTGTGTAGGCATAAGCATATATTTCATTGGGAAATTTTGTTTCTGCAGGTATTCTAGCATATTTCGAGCAAAAAGAAAAGGGCACCTCACAAAATGTGAGATGCCCCGAGATGCAAAGTACGATGGAAAACTAAAGTGCAGACTTGGTCAAGTGGATTTCCACTTTACCGGTGTCTTTTGACATGCCGTTGCTTTTGTCGTTGATGGTAAATTGCAGAATCATTTCTGACTCTGTAGAATTTTCCACCAGATGTTTGGCGTGCATGCCGGCCATGGTCCAAGGCAGACCAGGATGTTTGTACACCACCGACAAAATGTTGAGGTCTGGAGCGGGATACTTATGCATATCCTTATCCTCGTACCTCGGGCATGTGCCGTAGCCATTCGCATCACACCAGAGAGAATCCCCAGTGTTCACATCAAAGCTCGAATAGTACCAAGCAGACTCAACCCAAAACGTGACTTGCTGACCAGCCGGAATTTCGTATTCCAGCCCGTCGCTGTCGCTGACATCGAGTTGAAGTGTATCTAAGGTGTCCGCAGGTTTTACCGGTACAACATTGATAACATCTGCTGCAACGAGTACATTTTTAAACACTGACTGGTTGACCTTGATCGTTCCTGCAGCGGACATGAGAGTATCGATCTGATCGTTATGGAGCACTAATTGATTAGAATCAATAGTCATACCCATGGCGAGTAAATGCTTATCGAGATTACCACTCAACTTTGCATCTGCACTCATAACTGCTGCAATAATGGAAGCCTGACTCGTCGCTCCAGGGGCATAGGTACGACTAGCTTGTACTGTTTGTTCTTTAGCTTTCGCAAAAAAACTCGCAAACGTACCATTCGGGTCATGTGCCCGATTATACTCCTGCATAAACTTCGGGATCCAGAATGCAAGCGCGATAATCATAAGACCGGTAACGATGAATCCAGCCGTAGCGTTTGCACGAAATGCTATCACTGAAACCACACTACAAAGCCCAATGACTGCTATGAGTTGCGCACGCTCAGGGAATATCACCGAGAGTACGATAACTCCGAGTAATGCGGCTATGGTTATAACCACACTTCCGGGGAGCTTCTTGATTGCTTCCCACATATTACTTCACCTCACTTTTGCTGATTCTATTTTTTTTACGAAACCCAAACTCCAAGACCTCATCAATGACGAAGAGGGCGGCTACAATTTCGCCGCTATTGCGCTTCATCCATTGGATGATCTTCATCCATGGCACTTCCACCTTTGGTTTGGCAGCTTCAGCAGCAACCGCGCCAGAAGTAGTCATGACCATTGGCGTGCTAAAGGTTAGTCCTCCTTGCACTCCACCTGTACGCGGTTTGCCGCGTACGCCAGATTCGTTCATGTTGCTAATCCAATCACGAATTTTGGTAACCATTCCTCGTATGCTTTTCCATGTTTCTTCACGAAGGGAAAAAACAGCGTAAAGCAATGCACTTGCCCAGGCAAAAGGCAGGAATGCAAACATCCAGAAGAATAACCAAAGAATACTCGTAACGGGATGCGTTTGCTCCGAAGTTGATACCTGCGGTTTAGCGGTACCATAGAATTCATCCGGATTAGGAATGTAGGCAGACCGGACCATGGATCTTCCGGACAGCGGCTGCTGCCCGAACGTTTCGGTAAGCACCGCGTCACGCAAGCCATAGGGTTGCGCTTTGTGGTAGACGTACGGTAGGTAGATGAAGGCAAAGGCGAGTGTGCCAAACGTCAGCGC
>JBBTRU010000050.1:0-4877 GCA_038065015.1 Patescibacteria group bacterium
AATCAGACATACCTGCCTCCCGAAAAGACTTTAAATCTTCGGCCTGACCAAGATTATCCAGGCCAATGATAGGGATGTTTTTAGTATTTGGATTTTCCTTGAGTAAAAGTGTTGCTTTATCACCGCTCATTATTGGCATGATGATGCCCATGAGAATAATATCCGGTTTCTCGGTCAGTACAACACTAACAGGGTCCATCGTGGGATTCGGGTAATTTTTATACTCTACACCTGCATTTGCAAATTTCAATCCATACATCTCTGCTAAAAGTTGATCATCTTCAAAATGAAGGAGTTTTTTATTATGAACCCTGTCATTAATTTTTGGGTTTATTTTTTCAAGCTCTACAAATTGATTGACCTCAACAATAATATCCTTTGCTGCTTGCTCTAGCTTTTCAACAATCTCTTTTTGCTCTTGCGTTAACTTACCAAAGTCACCCTCAGCTAACATAGTTAAATACCCAGTCAACCCGGTAAGCGGAGTTCGCAGATTCACTACTGCTAAACGAACAACAGCACGGTAATCCTTGTCAGAAAGCACGTTTCCTTTCGTAAGTAATTCAGAAACAATATCGTGTCCACCATTTGGCATATTGATATAAACAATTTAGTTAATAGATTTACGAATCATTTTCAACTTTCAAATAATTCCCTTTGCGAGCTCCAAAAACTACTGGAGCATAAAATAATATCATATAAAATACAAAGGTACTGATTATTTCCTCGCTTGTTGGTTGATACCCATCACTATCGTATTCTTGACAGCCTCCATATACTGGGTCATCTTGCTGAATGCATGTTGGATTGCCTAAAGTGAGGCTTGCAAAAATCGCTATACCAGCACAAAATTGAAAGCCTTTCCACAAAACTAATTTAAGCTTCCCTCCTCTAGCATAATTGCGGGCTTGCTGCCAGGCAAATGTAACTAGGCCTGCAACAAAAAGGTATCCTATAGCTCTGACGACTTCATCCCAAATTTTTCCCATACTTTAATAAGTTAGTAAGTAAACACAAAACCCCACGCCAGCCTGCACCTTTCGGCGCACATACCCCTTTCGGAGTATGACCATACAAGAGTAGCTAAACGTGAGGTTTAGTATCTTGTATGGTTTTGAGTGCCATGCCTCGCGGAAAACCACGAGGGTTAGGCATAAATTGGAGAAAGTGCAGGCTTACAACGTCCTTAGGTTACAACCCGAATAGTAAAAAGTCCAGTCGAAATATTCCTCCTCTCCCCCGCTTCGCGGACCCTCTCCTACCAGAGGAGAGGGCGCGATAAAAGACCCTCTCCCCAGTGTGGGAGAGGGTGGTTCGTGTTTACCACGCTAAAAATTTGGTTCTTACCTACTCAACCCTTTCGAGTTTAACTGTCTTGTACTTACAATCAAAATTTGCCTTGTAGCTAAACTTAGAAAGAAAACTGATGCCGGCCAGCGGCATGCCCCGAGAAATCAAAACTTGCACCAAGTTTACTCTGCCCTCCATTGAGGCAAGAGCGAGTGCGACCGGCGTATTTATTGTTTCTCCGTTAGCAATGGTAGCAGGCGTTACTCCAATGACTTTCAACCCGAGCTCCTCTGCCATTGTGGGTGTAACTTGAAGGTCACCAGTAAAGCCTGTATCTAAAATAACCAGTGGCGTCTGCACGGAACGACCCCACGCAAGAACAGTTCTAATCAAGGGAACATTTTGAATGAAGACTCCCTGGACCATTACTTATTCTGGACAAAAGTTTTTGCTAAAGTTTCTGCGCTTTCGAAACCGACCTTCACCACATAAAAAACTTTCTCTGGGTGACTCTTTCTTGCCAACTCCAAGGCCTCTGCGCTGGTGGTGCCCAAATATACCTTTTCAGAATCAATATCAATAGCTAAAAACTTGCCATTGTCTTGAGGCTCAAATTGCACTTTCACTTTTTCGTAGATTGCGGCTCCCTTTTCAGCAATCTGCTGAATATCCGCCTTTTTTATCAATTCTTGACTATCGGTCATAAGCAAATGGAATATACCATGGACTAACCTTTTAACATACCTCCGATTTTCCTGCAAGTTTTGTAATACGACCCGACTCCACCCTCACCCTCTAACTCAATCCTGCTACGGCGTTACGTGCATTGGCGCGCGGCGGCGGAACCAGAATTTACACAATTCCACAACGCCCACAATCCCAATCCCAACCAGGATGATGAAAATCCAGTCGGCGGCACTCAAGGCCACGGTGCCGAAAATGCGCTGGCCAAGGCCGGTATGCACAGCAAGTATTTGTAGCAAAGCGGCCAAGCTCACTGCGCCCAGGAGGGTGGGGTTTGCCCAGGGACCAATAGACGTAAGCGGCTGGCGCAACGCGCGGGTGGAGAACACGTACATGAGTGAGGAAATGGCTACCGTGCAGAAGGCTAAGGTTCGCGCGTACGCCAGCTGCTCCCCATCCAGCCAGCCTAAGCCGAACATGCCGAGAGCAACCAAACCCACAATGAGGCTCAAGGTGACGGTCATGAACCGCGTAAACGGCCCGACGAGCGGTCGCTTCGGGCTCATAGGCGGCTCATCCAAAATCCCCGGGTCGGCTTGCTCGCGAGTGAGGGCAATGGTGGGCAGCGTGTCCGTAACCAAATTTATCCAAAGAATTTGCGCGGCCGTAAGCGGCAAGGGCCAGCCGAGCAGCAAACCGCCAACAACCACCACGAGCTCGGCAAAACTTCCCGCCAATAAGTAGAGGATAACGCGCTTGATGTTTCGAAAAATCACCCGACCTTCAAACACGGCTTTGGCAATGGTCGAAAGACTGTTGTCGAGCAGGACGAGGTCGGACGCCTCTTTGGCAACGTCAGTGGCAGAGGCCAGCGCAATGCCGACATCGGCTGACTTGAGGGCTGGAGCGTCGTTGACACCATCCCCGGTCATGGCCACCACTTCCCCGCGGGCTTGCCAGGCATCAATGATGCGAAGTTTATCTTTGGGGCTGACGCGTGCGAACACGCGCACTTTGGCCACGCGTTCTTGCAACGTGCTCGCATCGAGCGCTTCCAAGTCCCGCCCGTCCATGACTTCATCGGCTTGGGTCGTCAACCCCAGGCCCGCCGCAATAGCGCGGGCCGTGGCAATGTTGTCGCCCGTCAGCATGACCGTACGAATACCCGCGCGGTGAAGTGCAGCAATGGTCTCGGGCGCGTCGGCGCGCAGCGGGTCTTGAATGCCAACCACGCCCACCAAAACCAAATCACCCAGCGCATCAGCTTCGGCAAGCGGCAACGTTGGCGGCTTCTTTACATTGCGCTGGCCAATAGCAAGCGCGCGCAGGCCTTGGCTGCTCATTTCCCGTACGCGGGCTTCAAAAGCGGAGCGACGTTCGGCGGTGAAGGGCTGCTGCTTGCCATCTTCATCAATTGCGACAGCATGGGCGAGCAGCACTTCGGGTGCGCCTTTCACAAAAATCGCGTGACCATCAGCTTTGTGCTCGCAAGCCACCGCCATGTAGCGTCGGCTAGAATCAAAAGGTATTTCGCCTATGCGAATGTACTGGTTGCGCAGCATGGGCAAGCCAAAGCCGGCTTCGGCGGCCGCCCGCACCAAGGCCCGTTCGGTAAGGTTGCCGCGAATATCCCACTCTTCCAGCGGGCTGTCGGGGTTTGTGATTTCTGCATCCGAGGCCAGCGCGCCAATTTTTAGGACGAGTAAGGCACTCGGGTCGGGTTCCCCTGGGTCGCGGTGCGGGTGGTGGACGTCGCGGTCATGCGTCAAAATTTTTACCACCCGCATGTAGCCTTCGGTAACGGTGCCAGTCTTGTCCGTGGCAATAACCGTGACCGAACCTAAGGCTTCGGCGGCCAACAGCGAACGGGCCAAAGCGCGAATCTTCAGCATGTGCTGCATGCCAATGGCCAGAATAACCGTAACCACAACCGCAAGGCCTTCGGGGATTGCCGCCACCGCAATGGCCACGGCCGTAGTAAACATTTGCTCGGCATCGTAAAGCCGAAAAATCCCAAACAAGAATACGAGCAGCGCCACCGCCAAAATAATGACGGTGAGCTGCCAACTCAGCTTAATGAGCCGACGTTGGAGTGGCGTTTTTTCTGTAACCGTTAGCTGTAAGAGCTCGGCAACTTTTCCCAACTCGGCCTGCATACCCGTCGCCGTGACCATGGCGAGTCCGCGACCGGCGGTAACCACCGTGCCCGCGAATACCATGTTGAGTTGCTCTGGAATCGTCACTGCTTCGGGCATGGCTACGGTTTGCTTGTTCACTGGTGCCGACTCGCCCGTGAGCGTTGCTTCGTTAAGCTCGAGCGCGTGCTCTTCAATAAGCCGGCTATCAGCCGCAACTTTTTGGCCTGCATGCAAAATCAAAATATCGCCGGGTACAACGTCGGTGGACGGGATATCCCGCTCGCGGCCGTCACGCAAAATAGTAGCGGTAAAGGCGGCTACCTTTTGCAAAGCGGCCAAAGCGCGCTCGGCCCGGTTCTCTTGGAAAAATCCAACAATAACGTTAAGTGCAATAGCGGCCAAAATAACCCCGCCATCCAAGTGGTCGCCCAAGGCAAAACTCACGGCCGCGGCAATGAGTAAAATAATGACAAGACTGCTTTCAAACTGCCGGGCGAGCGTGCGTAGCGAATTCACCGCCTCACGGTTTGGCAGTTCGTTGCGGCCATACTGCTGCAGCCGGTGGTCGGCTTCCAGCTGCGTCAAACCGCGAGTGGTGGCATCCACCTGGTGGAGAACGCTTTCAATGTCTAGGGTTGCCGGTCGCGCGGTAGGCATGCGTATAGTTTAGCATGCACCAAAAAAGCCAAAGGATTCTCGGCTGGTGGGTCCGCTGGGAATCCTGCTCCTTCGGCCTCGTCGCAAGTCGCCTCGGCCTCACCCGCA
>JBBTRU010000051.1:0-10989 GCA_038065015.1 Patescibacteria group bacterium
TTTTCTTTGGCCACAATCCGCAAAGACGCAAAACCCTTGGTCCGGGCCAAGGCCCGGAGCAGGATGAGCGCGTAGTCGGTGCGGGTAGAGAAGAAGGCCATAACTCGTATACTGTATGTGCTAGTTTACTCGGAGATCCAAAAATGCGCAAACGCAGCGGTTCACGAAGTCCTCAAGCCTATAGTTCCAATACTCCAGCCTCTACCTACGTCTTCGAAACCCGCAGCGACCAGGTGACCAGACCGTTGCCGGTAATGGTAATAGTGTGTACGCCTTCGGCAACGTCTGCCGTAATAACCTGCGACTTAATTGACTCCACTTCTTTGTACACCTTCTCGTTGAGGACGAGGTCAGTATTCTCGACCGCCATCTTCACCTGGCCCTTGGTCACGCCCAGTTCAAACTTGTACTGGCCACTCTTCGGGAAGTCACCGACAAACGTGTTGGCGTAGGGTGCATTCGCATCTTCCGACCCGCCGTTGGTATTACCACTAATGGAGTAGGGTGGCGTCGGCGCCGGGAAAACCGTCAGCGTACCCGTGCTATTCGCCGTGGCCAAAAAGTGCGCGCCTTTGGTAAAATTCTTGCCCGCTTGCCAGACGCGGCCTTTTTCAAAAGTCCCTTTGAGTATTTGCGTCTTCGTATCCAAGGTGAGCGCTGGACCCTTGTTGAGCGCGCCGCCAGCAAAGTCCAAGGCAAAGTTCACATTGCTGTATGCCACCCGGGATTCCAGCCGAATGGTGACGGCGCCGTCCTCTTTGCGGGCGCTGTACGGAAAGCTCTGCCCGGCAATGAGCGGCGTGGAACGCACCACGGGCGGTGGCACCCCCGGCGTGTTCACCGGCTTAAGCTGACTGATCACTTTGGGGTCTTCGTCCGGGATCTTCGTCGGGTCGTAGCCGGTGGCCACTTCCAAACCGTCGTTGTAGCCGTCCGCATCGGTGTCGGCGTTCAAGGGGTCGGTTTTGTACGACCGCTCCTGGTCGTTCGTTAGGCCATCGCTATCCAAGTCTGGATTTGCGTTCACGTTGTCATTGCTATTCGCATTGGCATTCACATCCGGCACTTCCGCATTCACGTTGCCATTCGCGTTTTCGTTGACATTGGTATTCTCGTTGGCGATATTCGTGTTCGCCGGTGCCTTGCCGCACGCGGCCAAGCCCACCAGGAGGAGGGCCGAGAGGCTAACCAGGCTTAAAGTTTTCGTAAGGCGCATACCCACAGGATACCATGCCTGGCCAGCTGGAAAAAGGCGTTACTGCACCAGCACTTCGGAGAAGAGTAAGGCATTGGGAATGTTCCGGCCCGGCCCAACCCGGTACTTGCCCAGGTAGTAGAGGGCCGAGGAGCCGCCGCCATCCAAATTTATGGCGTACTCCATTTTAAAGGCATGCATGACCGCGGCTAAATCCAGCACCGTGGCACTACTCGCCACAATGAGGTACGCATTCTTACCCTTAAAGCCCAAACCGCTACGCGGGCCTTTGACGGTGCGCTGCTTCGTATCCAACTCGCTCGACGTAACCACAACCTTGCTCCCCATCACCAGCGCCGGGCCGTTCGAAATGAGTGCCGTGAGCTTGGTGTCGTACTGGGCCTGGAATGCGGTCAAGCCCGGCCAGTCTTTGGCCTCGCGCCAGAAGTGCCAGTGGTTCTCGGTATCGAAAGCCACCAGCGGGCCGCGGTTAAACTTATTCTGGTAGGCATTCACAAAGGTATGACGGACCGAGTTATACACCATCCAGTAGTACGAGCCGTACTGGCCCGCGCACGCCGCATAGTCGTAGGGGCAAAAGTATGTTCCGTTGATGCCGGCAAAGCCCTGCACGCGCTGGACGTACTTCTGCAGGGGCGCGACGGGACAGTTGTTCTTGCAATCGTAGGCCGACCCGGTGAGGGTGGAGATGTGCAGTTTGGGGTTTTCTAAATTGATCGCCACGACGTTCGCAGTAAACGTCCCCCGGGTGGTGGCTATAGACCACAGTCGCCACGAGGAATTCGGGGTAGCAATAGAAGTTGGCGTCACCACTGTTGCAGCGGAAGTTACCGGTCCAACAACGAACGTAAGAGCGACCAACAGAATGAGTATTTTACGCATGCAAAAAGCATAGCATGGCCGCCTGGGTCAACCTAGACAGCACCGTGGATGTAGCGTATTTTGTATATTCAGTAGGCAATGTGTGCCAACATTCACACGTAATGCATCCGTACCGGTATGGTCGACATTATAACCGTCACAAATCTTCAAAAAGTTTACGGCGACCTCACGGCCGTCGATAGTATAAACTTCGCCGTCCACCAGGGCGAGACGTTTGGCATCCTGGGCCCCAACGGCGCTGGCAAAACCACTACGCTGGAAATGATGGAGGGCTTAAAAGGCATTACCAGCGGGACGGTGGTACTCGACGGGAAAGACGTAACTACCCACACGCGGGAGGTGAAGCAGGTCATTGGTGTGCAGTTACAATCTTCCACATTCTTCGATGGTCTCAACCTAAAGGAACTCATCGAGACCTTTGCCTCGCTGTACAGCACCGAAGTGGACGCCCTGGAACTATTGCGCGAAGTGCAACTCGAAGAGAAAGCCAAGAGCAAAGTAAAAGAGCTTTCCGGCGGGCAGAAGCAACGACTGTCTATAGCTGTGGCGCTCGTGAACAAGCCCAAAGTGCTCTTCCTCGACGAGCCCACCACGGGCCTGGACCCGCAGGCGCGCCGTAACCTCTGGGATCTCATTAACCAAATCAAGGGCCGAGGCGTAACGATTATTCTCACCACGCACTACATGGAAGAAGCCGAGGTGCTGTGCGATCGCATTGCCATCATGGACCATGCGAAGATCATTGCCCTCGACACACCGACGGGCTTATTGAAACTTGCAGATGTCGGCACGACCATTGAATGCCATGTGGATAAAAAGGTAACCGCCGAAAGTCTTGCGGCTATCCCCGGGGTGACGGAGCGAGAAGTGCATGACCATGCCTTCACGCTCAAAACTCGGCAACCCGAAATCACGCTACCCGCGCTTTTCACTTTTTCCCAACTGCAAGGTATTGCCCTGCATGATGTCCAAGTACACCAGGCGACTCTGGAAGATGTCTTCCTCAAACTCACGGGTCGAAAGCTGCGAGAGTAGCCTCACGACCACGCACGAACCAATATGACGATAAAAAAACTCACCATCTCCTCGCTAAAAATGTTCGTGCGGAACAAGCAAGCCTTGTTCTTCACACTCTTCATGCCCTTCATTTTCATTGGCATCTTCGGCCTCGTGGGTTTCGACAAGCCGCAAACTATTGACATTGGGGTCGTCACAAATGCACCGTCACCAGCCACGAAAACCTTTGTCGAAGCACTGGGAAAAATTTCTGCTTTCCACGTCCAGAGCGGCAATGAGCCTGCGGAACGTGCGGCGTTGCAAAAAGGTGAGCGAGCCGTAGTCCTCCTGGTGCCGGATGACCTCTTCCCCGACCCGGCATCAAAAACCGCTCCGAAATCGAAAGATGTGACGATTCTGAAAAACGTCGCGTACGAGCAGCAAGCGCAAACCGCCATCGTCATCCTGACGCAGCTCTTCGACAAAACCACACTAGAAATTGCCAAGGCCCCAACGCTCTTCAACCTCGACGTACAAGACATCAACGCGAAAAAAGTACGGTACATCGACTTTCTGCTCCCGGGTATTGTTGCTATGTCTATCATGCAGATGGCCGTGTTCTCCGTGGCGTTCCTGTTTACGGACTACAAAGAGAAAGGTATTCTCAAACGCCTGCTCGCCACGCCCATGAAACCCCAAGACTTCGTGGCCTCGCAGGTAATTACCCGCCTTATTGTGGCTGTCGTCCAGTCGGCAGTACTGCTACTGGTGGGCGCGCTAGTGTTCAAAACGCACATCTACGGCAATCCCCTGCTGATTTTACTCACGGTGTTCTTGGGCGGCATTATGTTCCTCGGACTTGGCTTTACTATTTCTGGCCTCTCAAAAACCGTGGATGCCGTACCCGCCATTGCGAACATCATCATCTTCCCCATGCTCTTCCTGTCCGGCATCTTCTTCCCCACCAGCAGCATGCCCGACTGGCTACAAAGCGTTGTGCAGTATCTCCCCCTGCAACCCTTTGCGCATGCGCTGCGAGAAATTGTTGGTAATGGTGCGAGCTTCGGTGATATCAAAGGCGATCTCGCCTGGATAACCGGTTGGGCGCTCGCCCTCGTCTTCCTTGCGGTTATTACCTTCCGCTGGGAAGAGAAGCGAATGTAAAAAACGCTGTAGCGCAATATTGAAAGGGTGCTGTGCCTGGGTTCACTTTTGTCATGCCTACATTGCATTAAGACCGCGCTCCCAACCCTGAAGCTGGTCCAGCCAATTTGGCATGTACTCCACTAGCCATCCTTGCACGTCGCGGTCGACACCCAACCACATGAGCACTGCAACGAGAATGAGGAGAGCACCAAAGCCTTGCTGCAGCTGACGCCCGTGGACTTTAAACCAGCGCAATCGCACTGTGAGGCGTTGCCCCAACGCGGCAATGCCGCCCATGGGCAAAGCTGACCCAAGTGCATACGCCAAGGTTGCGCCAATAACCTGGCCATCGATTTCGCCATTTGCTGCAAGAGTAATAACGCTTGCCAGGAGCGGACCAGCACAAGGCGTCCAGACCGCACCCAACGAAAGCCCGAGGACGAAGCCGCCCCCAAAGCCGTGACGCTCGACCGGTACACCAGTACGGCTCAATCGACTACTTACCCAGCTTTCAAATCTTTCCAAAACTGCAGGTACGAGCATAAGCCCACCTAAAAGTAGGAGTATGGCTATACCAAAAATTCGGCTGGCATTCGGCGATAGACCCAAGGCGGTCACCAGCCACGACAACATCAAAGTAAAAATCGAAAACGACAAGACAACGCCAACGATAATACCCCATGGCCGCCAGCGGCCCTGCTGCGCACCGCCAGCAAGGACAATGGGGAGCACCGGCAATATGCACGGTGCGAGCGCGGTGACAACTCCTGCCAAGAATGCTATGCCGAGGAACAGCACCGTTTAGAGGATATTGTCACGCACGGATGAAGCTTTACTATCGCCACCGCTCCACTGCTTGCGTTCGACGCCATTAGCATCGACCTGCACGAATGTATGCTGGTACGTCACACCGTACTGTTGCTTGAGTGCTGTCTCATGATCGTAATCTACTTTGAGTATAGTTACATCCGATGGAAACGTACTAATATTTGCACGTAGATCTGGCTCTAATACCCTACATACTGGGCACCAGTTAGCATGGAAGTACAGCACTGCTCGGCCACGTTGCTGGGCCGTGACTAAAGCTGAGGACGTGTAGTCCACAAATTGCGCAGTGGCTATTGTCGCATTCGTATTGGCGCTATTCGTATTAGAAACCGAAACATTCGCTTTCACACTGTTATTCACATTAGTACTCGTTGGTTCTGTGCTGTTTGTACTACTAGTATTAAGCACTGCGGTATTAGCATTACCCGTATTGACCGTTGCAGTGTTCGTAGTAGTATCTTGGTTGTTCATAACCAATACGATGACTACCACCGCCAAAATACCCACACCAGCAAGAATGACGAGGATCTTTTTTTGCATAAACGTATACTAAATTACTACGAGATGTAGTAATCATACACCCGCTCAACCGTTCGTCAATCACCTCGAATGCATTCGCCTATTCTTCGCTGTCTTCACCTTCCGCTGGGAAGAAAAAAGGATGTAAAAAAGAAGGCCGTGTGTATGTTGTACACACGGCTTCAAAAGTACACCAGTACTAACCAGCAAGTCTCAAGTCGCCGCGCAATATGCCGTCGACCGTGGGCGCAAGCTTTTCTGGCTGCAACGCTTGTAGGCTGAGACGATGCCAGATGATTTTTTTCCTACCTATGACCGCAAAATTTTCGGCTTTCTTTTTCTTTGGCACGACTACTCCTTACTTCTCTTGGGTTATAAAACGCATAAAAATGAGCAATGTACGAATTGCGAGTATACCTGCGTAAGTATATCCTGTCAATCCCGCACCACTTTTTAGGTACCAAAAGTGGTGCGGGATCAACCCCTACCGCAGAAAGTCCAGATAGATTCCCGCCAGCAAGGCAATACCAGAGCTAGTAAAAATAAAAATGTAATTCCACTTCTCCCGGGTGGAACGTAAAGTCGAAAGAACGTACGCCATTGCGGCTTTTTCTTCCGCAGTGAGCTCAGTAAGTGTTGGGACTTTCTCGGCAAGGTGAAAATCCTGAATTACCTGCGCACGCCGCTGCGAGATTTGATACCGGTGAATAAAGTAGATAATGAAGCCAATGGTACCGACGTACCACGAAATCTTGAGTAGCGCAGGATTTGCATCGCTGAAGAAGATGATGATTCGATACGCGAACGTTGCAATAATACCCACCCAAAAAAAGAGTGTGCGTACACTTTTAGCATGGAGTGTGGGGACGAACATGGTGTGAGTATAGCAGTTAGTAACCGTAATCCACGTCTACATTCCCAAAATCTGGGTTTACCTCGACCGGCCCATACACCCAGCGCACACTCGTGCGCCGTCGCGTGTCTGCGGGCTTTGCCGTCGCCGTCAGAATCCCGCCGGGCATGGCCGCAACGTCGTAGCCACCTTCCCACCACGGTTCCAAGAATCGATGGGTGTCGAGCTCGTTGCCTGCAAGGTCAAATACCCGAGCGACCGGCGCGCCTTTGGTTTCGGGAACCAAAACAATTTCTGGCGCGGCAGAGCCGGATACGTCAGCCACGGCCACGCGCAACCCGGCGCGGTTAGTGGCTTCTCGCCCAAAGAACCAACCATACACACTGTGATCAGCAGTATTGTAGATACGCACATTCGGCCCGCCACCTTGCAAAGCGGTGGTAAAAATCAAGGCCGGGGTTTCGGCCGTTGCAGCGTAAGCTGCCACATCAATGCCGCCGCGGAAACCTTGGCCGTAGGCAAAAAACTGATCGCGTAAACCATTGTCAGCACCGTTAAAAACTCGGACGTGCGGCCCGCCGCCTTTGAGCGGACCAGTAACAATGTCAGCAATACCATCGCCAGTGAGGTCAGCCGCACTTACGTGTAAGCCACCTTTGTTGGTAGCTGTGTATGCAGCAAAGGCCGACCGCTGGACACCGGAAGCAGAAAACACGCGGACCTCACTTACCCGCCCCGGGCCGGACCCGACGATTATTTCCGCTGCACCGTCGGCATCCACGTCACCGGCCGCTACGTCAATGCCGCCGCGGAATGTTTTTTCAAAAGCAAAAAACTGGCTCACGAGTACACCAGCCTGGCTGTATACCCGTACTTGCGGGCCACCGCCCGGGCCGGCACCGGTAACTACTTCTTGACCCGACGTGGCCACATCCACATCACCGAGGGCAACATTTGCCCCACCCGAAAATTGACCGTATGGCAATATTTCTCCCGCGAGCGCGGGGGGTATTACCGGCGTAGCAATGTGTCGGCCAAACATGAGACTATTAAAGGGATTCGTTGGCTCGCGGTCGGGTGTGTGCAGTTCAAAGTGGAGGTGTGGTCGAGTCGTTTCGGCATTTCCTGAATCTCCCAGCCAGCCAAGCAGCTGACCGGCGACTACCGGATTACCCGCGTACAAATCGGGAGCGTAGGCAAACACGCCGCGGCTGACCCCATCATCCGTGCCCGGCGTGTCGTTATTCACGTGCAAGTACCAGTACGCGTAGCCGTCGTCATCTCGAATGGAAAAACCTAAGCCCGAGCCGCGGTCGGCGGACATAACCCATTCGACAACACCATCAACGGCTGCAACGAGCGGCTGGCCTTTGGTACCGAAAATATCATTACCTTCGTGCGTGTGGCCAACGCGCGGCGCGCCCCAGTCGTTTGAGAAAGTGGTCGTACCAATTACCGGAAACGTTATGCGCCGCTGCAGTGCGTGTGCAGGCGTCGGCTGCAGCATGCCAAAAAGCAGTGCGCCGAGAGCAATGGTACTAAGAAAAGCACGTGGAATAATTTTCACGGGTGTTTGTTTACCAAATCATTGTAGCAGAAAAATCACTTTTTGTAAAGGATTTTCATACTACCTTCTACAATTGCTGGCTCCCCCGGGTGGAGTCGAACCACCAGTTACTGCATTAACAGTGCAGCGTTTTGCCAATTAAACTACAGGGGAATATCTACCCTCCTTCGCCAAGGCTTCGGAGGATTGTTTCGGACACCGAAACAAAAAACACCCGCCTAGTTGGCGGGAGCGACTTTATTGCAACACACAGCGCACGCCAAGGGCGATTAGGGGTTTGTGCGATTATTATTGGCGAGCTGGTGTTGCATGCTTCTAGCCTACATAACCACGCGTAATCCGTCAAAATCTTACATTGCCATCACTCTAGTAGGGCACCAAGCGCAAGTTACGAGCTTACTTCTACGGTAAAACCGCCGTACGCAAAACGCTTCATGTCAAACGGCATGTCCATTTGCTTTTTTGTATATTTCTTGTTGAAGTACGCCATCACTTTCTTGTTGACCACATCGCGGTGCGTACGGTTTTTGTAAACGATAAACGAAAACCACACTGTCTCGCCTGGCTTCACTTTCGCCATTTTTGGGAACGTAAACGTAAACGACTTTTCCGGTTTCGCATTTGTCAGCATGCATTCCTTATAATCGAGTGCTCCAAACTTTTTCCAAATGCGGCACGCCTCGCGGGCTATCTTTTTGTACTTTGCTGTATTCCGTCTAGGTATCGGTATGACAAATCCATCAACGTAGCCTCCGTGCGTACGACTTTTCATATGGTTATGTACATTAATTATTAAGTGAGGCGACTGCATTTTACGAACGAACATTCGTTCCACATTTTGGCTCCGGAGCCCGGATTCGAACCGGGAACCAACCGGTTACACGTGTCCGCTAGTTTCTTAGCGGGGTGGACTATATCATATCCCGCGCAAACGGGACCGAGGCGCTTCCCCCTGCCGATTGGCAGAGGTACGGGTGAAAACCCTAGTCTCTGAACCTTCCCCTCGATGCATCCCAAAAATTCGGGATTCACTCGGGGCTTGGCTGCTGATTACCCGCCCACCAACTGGTGGGGTAGGGCTTCCAGATCAATTCACCTCGTTTTCATTCCTGCGTTTCCGCAGGAAGCTGCGTTAGACCGTGGTGTACTTCCCGATGACAATTCGCACAAAGCAGAATGCATTTCTTGAGTTCCGTTTGTATCTTCGCCCAGCTCCGGGTCATTCCCTTTTCGGATATGCCGAAATCTTTTTTGCCGGAACGATGATGAAACTCCAATGCTTCGCTAGATTTTGTATACCCGCAAATCATGCACGTACCGCCCATACTCGCCAAGGCCATCGCGCGCAACTTCTTGCGCCGTTTAGCAACAGCTTGAATAAGGTAGGCAGCACGACTACGATAGGTACGCTTCTCTTTCATCGGTGTACTCGTGTGGCCACAGCCGGTTGCTCTACCGTTGAGCTACTCCGGAATGCCAAAATATGGAACGAACTTTTTTGAACTCCAACCATACCATATGTATGTTTCCATGCAAGTTTAATAGTCCTTCAGCTTCTTCATCACCTCGTGGTCTTTGATGCGCTCCAGGGCTTTGGCTTCAATCTGCCGAATGCGCTCGCGGGTGACGCCGAATTCCTGGCCAACCTCTTCCAAAGTGTGCGCCACGCCGTCGTTGAGGCCAAAGCGCATTTCCAAAATTTTCTGTTCGCGCGCGCTTAAGGTGTCCAGAATATCCCGCACGTGGTCGCGCAGCAACTGCATGGCGGCAGCGCGGTCTGGACTAATGGTCTTCTGGTCTTCAATAAAGTCGCCAAGTGTAGAATCTTCGTCGTCCTCACCCACCGAGGTTTCGAGCGATACGGTTTCTTGCGAAATTTTTATGATGTGATGGATTTTGTCCAACGGCTCGCCCATTTCAGCAGCAATTTCTTCGGGCAAAGGTTCACGGCCCAAGTCTTGAATAAGCTGCCGCTCGATTTGCTGGAACTTATTAATAGTTTCTACCATGTGCACCGGAATGCGGATGGTACGGGATTGGTCCGCGAGCGCGCGCGTAATCGCTTGGCGAATCCACCAGGTGGCGTAGGTCGAGAACTTATAGCCCTTACGGTAGTCAAACTTTTCCACGGCGCGGAACAAACCAATATTGCCCTCTTGGATTAAATCTAGAAGTGACAGGCTGCGGCCGGTAAATTTCTTGGCAATCGAAACGACCAGGCGCAAATTTGCTTCGACCAATTTTTTCTCGGCTTCCACGTCGCCGGCTTCTTTACGCTTGGCCAGGGTAATTTCCTCACCCGGCCGCAACAACGGCACTTTGCCTATCTCGCGTAAGTACATTTGAATAGAGTCGCCAGAGATATCGGACAAATCCATTCGACTGGCATCGGTGACTTCTTTCTCTTTCTCCTTCTTATAAGAAAAAACCAAATTTTAATGAAACATGGAAAAATCTTCTGAGTAACCCAAAACAACCGTCTCTTTCTTTCATAAAAAACTATGATGACTTTATTGCTAAAGAGGTTATAAGATTGGCTATGTGTGCAGATGGATGTATCTCTATTTCCAATAGAAAAAAAAGAAAAACAATCATGTTAACTTTGATGCTTTCTTGCGCACATCCTTTCTTAGTTCAGGAATGGGCAATGTTGTTCGATAGGATTGGAATAAAAAATAACATTGTGGGTGGAATGAGCAAAACTAGAATTGCTGGCGTAAAAGGTATAAAAGAATCTGTTTTAAGATTTAATGAAATTGGTGGATTTATAGAGGGGGTTAAGGTATGTGTTCATGCATCGCCTCTTTATGGCATTGAAAAACAAAAAATTTTATCAGTTGTGGTAAATTTATTAAAAGAACATAAAAGAAATAACACAATTCCGATAAGTTTTGAAAAATTTAGCTCTTTACTTTAATTCTTTTGAAACGTACTGTCCATCTTTTCTGTAGCCGAGTTTATAAAAATATTCTCAGAACTTTT
>JBBTRU010000052.1:0-9220 GCA_038065015.1 Patescibacteria group bacterium
AACCTTCCTCACCCTTAGCCTACCCGAGACTTACCCTTTAAGGTTAACTGTACACGGGGTTGACAAAGCCCTTTGCGCGTGCTACCTTTCGGCGTTATAACAGAAGCAAATAGACATTAAACACCTAAAAGGAGACCGCTATGGCACGCAAGCCTGGCCCCGTACTTTGCTATCTCATTGGCATTCGCGGTGCAGATACCAGATTCTGCATACATGCGACGTGCTGGACAGCGGCAAGGAAAAAACTCGCCGCATACCAGCGACAACATGGGGGCGCCTATTACCTCAAGAACCCTATGACGCACGCCCCAGATGCCTGCCCGTATTGTGAAGTGCTGTCTGATGTGCCTGCAGCACCTCGCCAGCAAGATTCTTTTCATCCTGCGAGTGCACAGGCACTAAAAAAACAGGACGCACATCTTCGCCGCTACAATGTTGATTGACCTTTCTGCACAGGCGACCCTTACTCGGCCGCCTTTTTCTTTTTTCGTTCCCCGCCTGCAACACCTTCCCGCTCAGCGGGATGGCGGGCAGGCTTCTTGGTTTTTTCTTCCGTCGCTGCTGCGGTACCTTTTTCAAACACCGCGATTATTTTTTTCAGCGTCACAATCCAATCCTTGCCCAGATTGGATTTATCTATTTTTAATTGGTCGGGTGTGAGCTGCCAGCCCTCGGCAATTTCGAAGAGGGGCTTAAGCCGCGTCACGTCAATTGGCCGCAGGAAGCGCACAATGAGCCGCTCGTTAGGCCCCAAGCGTACGAGCTGGATGTTGGTGATGTCGGTTTTCTGGGCCAGCAACTTGAGCTCGAGGAGTTTAAAGAGCGATTCCAAACTCGGCGGTGCTATCCGATCGCGGGTGAGCTGGTCGTGGTAGTGCCAGAGTTCGCCCACGCTGGCCATGTTGGCTAGGTCTTGGTAAATGCGCAGGCGATTGCGCTCGTCTGGCTCGAAGTCTTGCGGGATGCCCACGGAGAGCGGTAGGTCGATGGTGACGTCGTGAATGCTCGGCAGGGCCGCGCCGGTTTTGAGCTCGGCAATTTCTTGCGCGAGCAGGCGCGTGTACAGCCCCAAGCCCAGGGCGGCGACGTGGCCGTGCTGCTGGTTGCCGAGGATGTTGCCCGTGCCGCGAATTTCCAAATCCCGCAAGGCCACTTGCATACCCGAGCCCAGGGCCTTGGCTTCTTCCAAGCCGACGAGGCGCTGCTTCGCATCACCGGTGAGCTTTTGGCTGTGGTAGAGGAAGAAGGCGTAGGCTTGGCGGTTGCCGCGGCCAATGCGCCCGCGGAGCTGGTAGAGCTGCGAGAGGCCGAACTTTGGGGCTTGGTCGACGATAAGTGTGTTGACGTTTGGCAAGTCTAAGCCATTCTCAATAATCGTCGAGCACACGAGTACGTCCAATTCGTAGGCATCAAATTTGTGCATGACCTCGGCGAGCTGCTCTTCGGGCAGCTGGCCGTGCGCCACGCCAATACGCGCCTTCGGGAAAAGCAACTGCAGCTCGCGGGCTTTGTCGTGGATGGTTTCGACGTTGTTGTAGAGGAAGTAGGCTTGGCCTTGGCGAGCGAATTCCCGCGTGAGCGCTTCGCGGATAATGTCATCGGTGTAGGGGGTTATGGTTGTCTCAATTGGTTGCCGGCCTTCGGGCGGCGTCTCGATCATGCTCACGTCCCGCAGGTTGGAGAGGACGAAATTGAGCGTGCGCGGGATGGGCGTGGCGCTCATGGTAAGCACGTGCGCTTGCAAGCGGAATTGTTTGAGCCGCTCTTTTTGGCCAACGCCAAAGCGTTGCTCTTCATCAATGATAATGAGCCCGAGATTTTTAAAGTGCACGTCGCGCGAGAGCAGGCGGTGCGTGCCAATGACAATTTGTACGTCGCCGCGGTTGATGCCGGCAATAGTCTCGTCTTGCTCTTTCGTCGATTCGAAACGCGAGAGCAAGCCAATGTTTACCTTGAGGTGCGCTAGACGCTTGTTGAACGTGTCGTAGTGCTGCTGCGTTAGGATGGTGGTGGGGGAGAGCACGGCCACTTGGTACCCGTTGACCACGGCTTTGTGCGCCGCGCGGATAGCGACTTCGGTCTTGCCAAAGCCCACGTCGCCGCACACCAGCCGGTCCATGGGGCGCTCGCCTTGCAGATCGGCAAACACTTCTTCGATGGCGCGCATCTGGTCCGGCGTTTCGTCGTAGGGGAAGGAAGCCGCGAGGGCCTTTTCCTCGGGGGTGAGGTGCTGCATGGGCCGGACGCGGACCAGCTCGCGGGCGGCGTAGAGCTTGACCAGCTCTTTGGCCAGCTGGCGGGTATCTTCGCGGACCTTCCGCGTCACCTGGTACCAGTTGCTGCCGTGCAGGCGGTGTAGGGGCGGGTGGCTGACGCCAATGTACTTGGAGAGTTTTTCCGCCAGTTCGACCGGCACCGAGAGCCGGTCTTTCTCGGCGTACTCCAGCACGAAGTACTCTTTGGCCACGCCGTTGACCACGTCGTTGCGCATGCCGCGGAACAAGCCAATGCCGTGGTCTAGGTGCACCGCGTAGTCGCCAGCTTTGAGCTCGGCCAAGAACGAGGTATCCAAACCGCGCGTGCGTACCGTCGGTTGCTCGCGGGGGAATATTTCCCGGTCCGTGAGCACCAGGAGTTTGGCCGGAGCCGAGCGAAAACCGGTAATGGCCATATTGAAGGGCACCTCCCAGCACTCGGGCAGGGGAATATCGTGCTCTTTGCATAGGGCGGCCAACTGTTTCTTGCGGGCGGTGAGCACCACGACGCGCGTCTTCTTCCAGCTCTTTGCATCGGTGACGAAGCGGGCGTACTGCCCGGCATAGAGCGGCGCCGGGCGCGCATCAATAGCCACGTCGGCATCACCGCCCCCAAAGGTGCGTAAATGTACCGTGGGGTAGTTGTGGATGGTACCGAGCGCTGTCTGCCGATCCTCGTCGCCAATGTCGTCGGCATCCGTTACCACCATGAGGGTGCGCGGTCGCTCCAGGTATTGCACCAGGGTCGTGTCGTTGTCGCGGGCGGGCATGCGCGCCGGCGGCACGGTTATGTGCGCTAGTTTGGCCCCGGCCTTGTTCGCATGGTCTACCGCATGGAGCGTTGCAATAGTGCGATCGTCAAATTCCACGCGCACGGGGTGCTGCGCGCCCACGGGGTAGACATCCAGCACGCCGCCGCGCCGCGCGAACTCGCCCGGACCCGACACCATAGATTCGGCCATGTACCCGTGCTCCACTAGGTGGCGGGACATGTCCGTGGTTGAGAAGGCGGCGCCGGGACGCAGGGTGAGGACGCCATCGCTGAAGTGCTTTTTTTCTGGCAGAGGCGTGAGTATCTGTCGCGGCGTGAGCACG
This sequence comes from Patescibacteria group bacterium, assembly GCA_038065015.1. Taxonomy (GTDB): domain Bacteria; phylum Patescibacteriota; class Patescibacteriia; order PEXW01; family PEXW01; genus CAIPSZ01. The sequence continues at coordinate 3,351 of JBBTRU010000052.1, forward strand.
AGTATTGCTGGCGCCCCGGTAAGCAGGTGGGTGAGTACCGGCGGGGTTATTTCGGTTGCCAGCGCGCTGCCGTCGCTAACGTGCAATGCCGTCAGCGCGGCGAGTACCCGGCCCTGGTGGTCGGCATCGTCCACCAGCCACAGCACATGCGGTCGCGGTTGCTGCCGCAACGCTTCCGCGATGATGGCAACTTGCGCCGTTATCTCGGGTACGCCGGTGGTATGGATGTGTTTGCCAGCTCGAAGCGCCGCAATGGCAGGTGCGGGCAGGGGAATATGCAAGGGTTCAAAAACGGTCGGTCGAGCGGGCATGCGTTTTACATCAGGAGTTTGGCGTAAGCAACATTCCTAGCGCGGGCGTCTCTGCCCGCGCAGGCACGGAGGCCTGCGCTTGGGTTTAAGATAAGTGTTGACAGAAAAAAAGCGATTTGCTAGGTTGGGGTGCTGTTCATTGGTATCCTACGTCCACCGAGTGATCATGAGGTTACCCCTCCTATTACCTCGTGAGCGCTTTCCCGTGGACGTGGGGTACGAGTGAGCAGTTTTTTTATTGCGCACTGTTGTACTGGTTTGCCGCCGCTTCTGGGCCTTTTGCCAGCGCCAGCGTGAGCGCCGCCACGGCCCGTTCTATGACTGCCGGTAGCCCGCTTTGCTGCTCCGGGTCCCAGTTTGCCAGCACGTAATCGGCGACATCGTATTTTGCAATAGCCCATTCGCGGGGGTCGACGCGGCCGTCGGCGTTGGCATCGAGTGGGCGCGGCCGGCTGATGCCAATGCGCACCCGCCAGAAATCCTGGGTGTGGAGTTGCTCGATGATGGAAGCGACGCCGTTGTGCCCGCCCGCCGAAATATTGCGGTGTATTTTTAGGCTGCCGAATGGAATATCCATGTCGTCGTGCACCACCCAGAGGTTACCCGGTTCGATGTGGTAGAACCGGCTAGTATGCATCACCGCGCGGCCCGAATCGTTCATGAAGGTGGTGGGTTTGAGTACCCAGGCTTTGGGTTCGGTTATTTTAGCGGTGAGTAACCCGTGGAGGCTGGCCTGCTCCTGGTAGGGTGGCAGTTGCCACGCCCCCACGAGAGCGTCGAGGATATGGAAGCCAAGGTTATGGCGGTTGCTCTGGTGCTTCTCGCCGGGGTTGCCCAGGCCAACGATGAGTATACTCATATGCTCTTGGCAAAAGGTTGCGAGACGCGGACGATAATTGGCGTGCCGCCGAAGTCGTAGGCGGTGCGCAGCAGCTTGGCCACGGCCAGGCCATAGGCTTTCGGGAGCGCTTCCCGTTTGCTCGTCGCCAGCTCAAAGGTTGGCGGGGAAGTTTTTATTTGGCGGAGTTCCGTGGCAATAACCTGCTTCTTGCCCGCCGCCGGCCGAAGCCGGATGGCGGCGTTGCGCAGCAGCGCGGTGAGTTCGGCTTGCGGGATAGTGCGCCGCCGCTCCCGATCGATAGCCACAGCCAGATCGAGGATGCGACGGACGTTGTGCTTCTCGGTGGCCGAGGTGAACACCATGGGCGCCCAGGCAACGTAGGGCAAAGACCGGCGGATGTACTTCTCGGCCCGCAGCGGGGAGGTTGGCACTTTATCCGGGATGCGGTCCCACTGGTTTGCCACTAAGATCATGCCCGTGCCGCGTTCACCAATGTCGCCCGCGAGCGTTTTTTCCACCAGCCCAATGCCGTCGGGCATCGACCAGACCAGCGCGGCCACGTCGGCATGCTCCAGGGCGCTGCGCGTGGCATACAAGCTCATGGCTTCGATACGATTGTTCGTGCGGCCGTGGGTGCGCACGCCGGCGGTGTCGACCAACGTTATTGCTGTACCTTTGTAGACCAGGTCGAAAGCAGCGGCATCGCGGGTCGTGTGCGGCTGGCTGGACACCACGCGTACTTCATCGTGGAGCAGCGTATTGGTAATTGCCGATTTGCCCACATTGGTTCGGCCAATCAGCACCACCTTAATGCCCCGCCCGCGGTTTTTTTGCAGCACCGGCTGGGGCAGTTGCTTGGCAATTGCATCCAGGAGGTCGCCCGTGCCGCCGCCATTTTTTGCAGAGACGGCAACCACATCGACCCCCCCGCGTTGAAATGGCGTGGTGGCACTGCCCGAACGACGGTCACTCGGCGTATCCGTTTTATTCACCGCGACCACGACGTGCTTTTTATCCTTGAGCAGTTGGTGGAGTAACCGCCGCTCTTCTTGCCGCAGGCCTGCGCTTGCTTCGGTTACCAGCACAATCATAAATGCAGTTTTCATGGCGGTTTGCACTTGGCGCAGCACGGCCGCATGCAGCTCATCCGGTTTTTCAATATCAAAACCGCCGCTATCCACCAAGGTAAATTCCCGGCCCGCCCAGGTTACCGTCTGTCGCTGCAGGTCGCGCGTGGTGTGGGGGGTGGGGTCGGCAATAGCCAAACGCCCGTCGGTGAGGCGGTTGAAGAGCGATGATTTACCGACATTGGTCCGCCCGAGGAGGAGGACGGCAGGCAGAGCCATACAGCAGGGACTAGGTTGAACTTGCCGCCGGGAGGTTGCGCGCGGCGGGTGGGGTGGTGCTATGCACGATGGACACTGCGGAGGTGCCCAGAATGAGAATGACTTGGGGGTCTGGGGCGGTGGCGCTGTTGCTATTGAAGTTGGTTATTGGCTTGGCACTGGCCAGGCTGATATCCGCCGGCAGGGTGGTGGTGACCGTGGCACCGTACTTGCTCTGCAACGTCGCAACGGTTTGCGATGCGCGGCCGTTGGAGAGGTCGACGATGACGCTCTGCGCGTAGCGGACGCCTTTGGGTGTGGCCAGGGAAACGATATCGTAGGCAAAGCCGCGCAGCGTCTTGCTCACGGTATCGGCCAGGCCGGTTTCGCCGGCGGCATTCTGCACCTGGACGGCGACATTTTCTTTGGCCACGACATTGAGTTGAAAGATGTTCGTTTCGAGTTCGTGAATTTCGGTGTAGTTGCCCAAGCCCAGACGCGGCTGGATGACGTACGCACCATCCGTACCCGTCCCTTGGCGGACCAGGTTATCCGGCGTGGTTTCGAGTACGCGCGTCACCACTTTTTCCGGCGTAATATCCTTGGCAATTTGCGCCAGGCGCGCTGCCTCCCACAGTTCAAAGGTCGTGCTCACGTGGCCGCCGAGGTCATCTAAGAGGCCGCTTATTTTTGACGGGTTGGTAAGCGTGCCGGCGGATAAGGCTTTTTCACGAAAAGCAAAAAGGAGTTTCTGCTGGCGGGCCGAGCGGGCAAAGTCCGAGCCCTGGCCGTTGTTGCCGTGGCGGGAGCGGGAGAATTGCAGAGCGCGCTCCCCATCCATCTCTTGCGCCCCCGCCTCGAAGCGAATCGTCTGGTAGCCGAAGTTGTACGTGGGGTACTCGGCGTCCATGAAGGGAGCGTCCACGGTCACGTCCAGTTTGCCGAGGGTGTCCACTGCTTCTTTAAACCCGTTAAAGTCTACCCGCGCGTAGTAGTGCACGGTTTGGCCGGTGACATCCTGCACCGCTTGGGTAATAAGAGCGTCGCCACCCTTGGGGTTTTCATCGGTGCGGCCAAAGGCCAGGGCATTGTTAATCTTGCGGTAGCCGTAGTCGGGGAGCTCCACTAAGAAGTCGCGCGGAATCGAGAGCATGGCAACGTCGCTGGTGTTCTGGTTTAAGCTCACCAAGATAATGGTGTCGGCCAGGTACGGGCCTTCGTGGCCCGGGCCGCCATGGCCCACCAGCAGGATGTTGGTGCGGCCTTTGCCGTCATTGGTGAGTTCGCGGTCCCCGGGGACAATGAGCTTGCCGAGTTGGCCGAGCGCAGAAGTGCCATTCATCCCGCCAAACACCGAGCTGCCAACGCGCAGGATTTTCCAACCCAAGCCAATAGCCACTACCGCAATGATTGTGGCCACACCCACGAGGGCGTGCCACCAGTGCAGGCGTTTTCGTGGATGCAAAGACTCCGGAACCTTTGGCGTTTCGGGGGTGGGGGAGGCAGCAAGTTGTTCCTTTCCTTTTAGGGTAGGTTCTTTCGTCGGCATACAGACGGTTGTACAGGCTGCACTGTACCAATTTTTTAGGGCGCGTGTCAACCCAGCACCACTTTCGCCAGCTGGCGAAAGTGGTGCTGGGTCAACCCTATTTTTATCCTTGCTTTATGTTGAAAATGTGCTACAATTGTGCACATTCGCCTGTATTTTTGGGCCTTTCGACGATACTAGGAAACTTGGACGATTAGCTCAGTTGGGTCCCGCCGTAAGGCGGGACGGGTGCGACCCATCGGAAGCACCCCGGATAGAGCGCACATTTTTTCTATATAAGTCGTTTCACACCCCGCACCACTGCGGGCGCGTAGCTCAGTTGGTTAGAGCGCGCCGTTCACATCGGCGAGGTCATAGGTTCAAATCCTATCGCGCCCACCACCTGCGCCCGCTGTGTGCGGGGCAGGTCGGCGAGGTCGAAGGTTCGAGTCCTTCATCGTCCACCAGGTCACTCATCTTTCATTCACGCCTCATGCCCACGCCAAAAAACCCGTTAAAACTCTTCACTGGTTGGGCAATGCTCTGGGAAGTCGTTAAAGTGGTGGCTATTTCATTGGCGATTATTATCCCAGTCCGGTACTTTTTGCTGCAGCCGTTCTACGTGAAAGGCGCTTCGATGGAGCCCAACTACGAAGACCACGAGTACCTGCTCATTGATGAGTTGAGCTTTCGTTTGCGCGAGCCCAAGCGTGGCGAAGTGGTGGTGTTTAAATATCCCAACGACCCCTCGCAGTACTTCATCAAACGCGTTATTGGTTTGCCAGGCGACGGGGTGGATGTGCGGGAGGACGGGGTGTACGTCAACGGCACGAAGCTGGATGAAAGCGCGTACCTTGCGCCCAGCCTGGCCATTGGCAATACCGCCAGTACGGTCGTTCCCTCGGGTAGCTACTTTCTCATGGGTGATAACCGTCCGGCAAGTTTGGATTCGCGTATCTTCGGCCCCGTCCAGCGCAACTACATTGTTGGCAAAACCTGGATTCGCGCGTGGCCATTTAATAAGCTCTCCCATTTCTCGGCGCCGGAGTACACCCTCACGTCACCGTAACCGCACACCCTATGTTGCCCAAGAAAGCCCCGCCCGCCCCCGACCCGTTCATCCCGAAGAAAGGGAAGACCCCCGCGCTCGTCCGGGGCATGAAAGACATCCTGCCCGCCGACTGGCCGTGGTGGAACATGGTCATCGACAAAGTGCACGCCATTGCGCGTGACTTTGGGTTTGAGCGCATCGAAACGCCGGTTTTGGAAGAGAACAGCATGTTCGTACGTTCCGTGGGCAAAGAAACGGACATTGTGGAGAAAGAGCTCTTTAGTTTTCTCGACCGGGGCGGCGACAACGTAGCCATGCGGCCCGAGGGCACGGCCGGCGTAGCGCGCGCCTACCTGGAGCACGGCATGATGGCTCTCCCGCAGCCCGTGAAGCTCTACTACGTGGGGCCGATGTTCCGCTACGATCGGCCGCAGAGCGGCCGCTACCGCCAGTTCTGGCAGTGCGGCTTCGAGCTCTTCGGCGATGCGCACCCGGTAGTGGATGCGGAGCTCATTGCCATTGGCGCCACGCTCTTTTCCGAGCTCGGCATTCCCGTGCGCGTGCAGGTAAACTCCGTGGGCGACGCCGCCTCCCGCACGGCTTATACCAAAGTCCTCACCGACTATTTCCGCACGCGCAAGAGCCGCTTGTGCGAAGATTGCAAGCGCCGTCTGCAGAAAAACCCGCTGCGCATATTGGATTGCAAAGTTCCCGATTGCCAGCTGCTGACCCAAGATGCCCCGGCCATGGTCGACCACCTTTCCGAGCCCGCCCGCGAACACTTTGTGAAGACGCTGGAGCACCTGGATGACAT
>JBBTRU010000053.1:0-13845 GCA_038065015.1 Patescibacteria group bacterium
TGTACTCGGCATCATTATTAGGCAGTATGCTATGAACAGTAAGCAAAGCCCTCCTACTTGAGGGCTTTCTTTTTTTACGCTGGGCAGTGGTACACTGTACGCATGACCGCGAAGCAAATAACCACGCTAACATTCCAAATCCGCCGCTGGATCTTGCAGATGACCACGGCTGCCGGTTCGGGTCATGCCACGTCGTCACTTTCGGCCACAGACTTGCTGACCACGCTTTTCTTTGACGGAGTTTTCCGCGCTGACCTGCGCCGCCCAAAGAATCCAAACAACGACCGGATTATTTTATCCAAAGGCCATGCCGCGCCACTCCTCTATGCCTTGTACGCCGCGGCCGGAATCATTCCCGAACGCGAACTCCTTACCTTACGCAAATTCGGCAGTCGCCTAGAAGGCCACCCTATTCCATCTTCTTTCCCGTACGCCGAGGCGGCCACGGGTTCGCTCGGGCAAGGATTGTCCGTTGGGTTGGGCATGGCGCTGGCTGGCAGGATGGACAAACTCCTGTACCGAACCTTTGTGCTGCTCGGTGATAGCGAACTTGCCGAAGGACAAATCTGGGAAGCGGCGCAGCTTGCCAGTTATTACAAGCTTAATAATCTGATTGCCATTGCGGACATTAACCGGCTCGGCCAGGCTGGCCAAACTATGCTGGGCTGGAATGTACAGGCGTACGCCAAGCGCTTTGCCGCCTTTGGCTGGCGAACGTTCACTGTTGATGGCCATAACCTTGAGGCCATAGCAAAAACCTACCAACGTGCTCTCACGAAATCCAGCCGACCCACAATTATCCTTGCCAAGACGGTGAAGGGAATGGGCGTGTCTTTCTTGGAGGATAAGCATGGCTGGCACGGTAAAGCCTTGAACAAAGTCCAGCTCGACCAAGCGCTCGCCGAACTGGGTGAAGTGAAAAAAATCCGAGGCCTAGTGAAACAGCCCGCTGGTCGGAATCCAAAGCAGCCAGAAAAAAAACTATCCAAGCCTATCCAGTACAAACGTGGTGAACTCGTGGCGACGCGCCAAGCCTATGGTAACGCCCTTTCCCGACTCGCACCTGCCTATCCTAACCTTGTGGTACTGGATGCCGAGGTGAGCAACTCCACCATGGCTGACGAATTTGCTAAAACGCAAGCCAAGCGCTTTTTCGAAATGTTCATTGCCGAGCAAAATATGGTAAGTACCGCACTCGGCCTGGCCCGGCGCGGCAAAATCCCGTTTGCCTCTAGCTTTGCCGCTTTTTTAATAAGAGCCCACGACCAAATCCGTATGGCCGCCTTGAGCGATGCGCATCTCGTCATCTGCGGCTCTCACGCCGGCGTGTCCATTGGCCAAGACGGCGCGTCGCAAATGGGTGTGGAGGATATCGCAATGTTTCGGACGGTATTTGGTAGCACCGTGCTGTACCCAAGTGACGCCGTAAGCACAGAAAAACTCGTCGAACAAACAACTCGAACCAAAGGCATTACCTACATTCGCACGACGCGAGAAAAAACGCCGGTGCTCTACAAAAATACCGAAGCTTTCCCTATTGGCGGTAGCAAGACCCTAGCCAAAAGCCGCAAGGATAAAGCCACGATTATCGCCGCAGGCATAACCGTCCACGAAGCAGCCAAAGCCTACAACGAACTGTTAAAACGGAATATCCACGTCCGGGTCATTGACCTGTACAGCATCAAGCCAATTGACCGGGCAACGCTCTTGCGCGCTGCTCGCCAAACCAAGCATCTCATCGTGGTGGAAGACCACGTTGCCGAGGGCGGGATTGCCGACGCCGTGCGGGAAGTGATTGGGAACATTGCCAAGGTAACGAGCCTAGCAGTCCGTAAAATCCCGCGCAGCGGCAAGCCCGAGCAGCTCCTAGCCTACGAGGGGATTGATGCCAAGGCGATTGTGCGAGCGGTGAAGCGATCGCTCTAATCCAAGTCATTGCGAGGGCCGCTATGCGGTCCGCGCCTGCCCGCCGTACGAGACTTCGGGAGGCGGGGCAATCTTGCGGTATTTGATGTGCGCCTGACTTCTGCTAGAGTACCCTGAACATCAACAACGAACCCTAACAAGGAGCCTGCCATGACGGCAAAAAAACGCGCGGCCCCGCGCCTTCGCATTGGCTACACGAACACGATATTCGACCGCCCCACCTTCGACCGCATTGTCCAGCCGCAGCTGTACCCCAGTGAGTTCCGCGACGTCGTACTGGCCTACCGTATGGCCAAGTACGGTCACCGCGGCCAGTCCCGCCGGGATAATCGCACGCGGTACTTTGACCACTGCAAAGGCGTCGCGCTCATCATCATCCTGGAGTGCAAGGTCTTCCTGGGTAATCCCATCTGCGTCGGCCTCGTGCACGACTTGGGCGAAGATTCCTTCATCCTCACCTGGGACGAAATCGAACGCATCTTCGGCAAAGATATCTACCGGGGCCTGCGCATTGTCACCAAAGAGCGCGGCAAGGACTACTACTGGGGCATTACCTCGGTGGAGCCGAAAGACTGGTGGATTATCTTGGTGAAGCTGGCAGACCGCCTGCACAACATGCGCACGGTCTGGCGGGAGATCGAAGCATTCCAGCGTAAGCAACTGGAAGAGACGGAGCGCGTCTACCCCGAGGTCATCACGGCCTTCCGCGATCGAGTGCCAAAACGCTTCAAACACCTGGCGGAGTTCTTCCGCTCCGAGTTAGAGTACGCATGTAACCGCGTACGCAAGCAGCTGGGCGAGCCCAAAACGACTGCGTTCAAACGCACAGTCTAACCTTACTTCGAAAGGCACACCCGTGCCTTTCTTTTTTTACCGACGGAGGAAGTCTCGCGTAGCGGCAAACCCGAGCAGCTCCTGGCCTACGAGGGCATTGATGCCAAGGCGATTGTGAAGGCAGGGAAGACTGTGCTCTAGATAGGTAGATCGCCTATTTCTACTACTACAAGCTTTCGATTACTGCCAGGATAATTCCAACTACCGCGAGCGCAAAAACTCCAATGCCAATATAGAGGAATACCTTGATGACGCGTTTCGTCATCGGAGTTGACTTTCCAATTTTTGGAAGCATTGCCTGTGGTGTCATTGCATGCCGTGGCAAATATACACTAAGTGCTTCAGTGGTCTCCTTAAAACGTAAGGGCGCAATGGGTATTGTACGAAGGATATTTAGCTCCAAGGCATTATCTGGGGCTGAACTTTTAATGAGTATGACCGAATCAAACGTCTCGTGTGCTGGCTGAAAAATTCTTTGCAGAAAATATAAGGGTTTCGATTGCTGCAAATCAGTCGGCGTAGTCCATGAAGAAAGTTTGCTCCACGGTATGCAGTTGTCTTTTCTTGTAACGATATGAACCCCATCTTGTGCAAATCGTATAGTAGTCTGACGACGACTTTCTTGTATCCACCAACTAATATAGGCAAAGGCGAGGAGTAAAAAAATGACTAATGACCATCCAAACCAATTATTGAATAAGAAAACCAACGTTGCTTCGTGCGACATTTCTACTAAGATAAAAATGCCTGATATTAAGAAACTTGCAACCACACCAAAAGAAATGCGTTGTCTTGGCATCACATATTCGTATGGTGTTGGCATAAATTACCGATTAGTAAAATCACGAATGAGTTTGGCAATATCTGTCTTGCTTCGTTGAAAATGCTTCCCGCCCTCCCGCTGACGCGTAACTTCGTAAATGCAAATCGCTGTCATCACCGACACATTCAAGCTCTCCACAAACCCGCGCATGGGCAGCATGAGCAGGCGGTCGCACGCTTCTATTGCTTGCTCGGATAAACCCGCGTGCTCATTGCCAACCCACAAGGCAATCCGTTTGGTCGTGAGCTTTACCTTGGTAAAATCCTCTGCGCCTGGTCGCAGCACAGTCCCGACAGATTCGTACTTCAATCGCTTCAGTGCAGCTTTACACTCGGCAACAGATTTGAAAATTCGAAACGTCAGCCACTTATTCGCCGAAGACGAGCTGGACTTGCCCACGCGTTTGGGGTTATAGGCCTTTTCTTTGTTGAAAATAAACCATACGTCCTGCACGCCAAAGGCATCGCAGGTGCGCAAAATAGCTGCGGCGTTGTGCGGGTCGTGGATGTCTTCCAAAACGACAATGAAACCGGCTTGACGCTGGCTGGCAACCTGCTGAAGTTTTTGCTGACGCTTGCTAATGACCATGACGAACCTCGCCCTGTACCCAACGAAAATATTCTTTTGAAACATCGACGGCGATACCATTTATTGAGGGTAACGAATCGCTATGCAGCCTGGTAACAGTAGTGCGGACTTTCAAAACCAACTTTGGCATAGTAACGGCAATGAGCATTGCGCCCTTGGCAGTCTCAACCTTTCCACTTTTCGGTGGCCAAAAGTATGCGGCTTTTGAACGGAGAATAATATCGTAACAAGCAATTCTTCGCTGCTTAAGCAGTGTGTTGCCAATTCGGTCAGCTTCAGCTCGGGAATTGCAGTTGATGAGCAGCCAAGTGACTTTCATATGGGTATTCTAACACATGGGTAGCCTGGGTCCCTTGACCCAGGCGATTATGGCGAGGTCAAGGGACCTCGCCTACCCTTTAACTGGTAAACGAAAGGCAACTTCACGAAACTATTGTTTCGCCAACCTCAACACCGCCTGTGCGACTTCTGGTAATGACGTACAGCTTTCTTCCTTGTCTCGCGCGCCAGAAAAGTGTTTGGCATTGTGCTTAATAATAACCTCTGCCCCAAGTTTTTCTTTAAAAATATCAGCAAACTTTAGGTCAACAAACGGGTCATTATCGGAGTGAATAACCACAAAACCTTTGGCCTTTTCTCGAATGTCGGCCAAAGGCACAGCTGTCGTGAAAAAATTTTTCAGCTCTTCGTACCCGAGATCATCGGTAAACCCTGCAACGAGCACCACCCCACCAACCTTTACACCCGGCGGTAGCTTCTCTAAGTACCGCAGGATGGTAATGCACCCGGCACTATGCCCGATGAGATAAAGCTCCTCATCCGGCGTGCCAATTGCTTCCTGTAATTTCGGTAGCCAAAGGGAGAGCTTTGGAGCTTCGGTTTCGGGCATTTCTGGAACCTGCACGTCAAAACCTCGTGCTTCCAGCTCCATTTTGGTTACGGGGTACCAGCAGTAGTCCGGGTATCCATCCCAGCAGTGAATTATGATTGCACGTTTTGACATACACTAATAGTAGCAAAATGCCCTACACTTGGCTCGCCCCTTGCTGCCGCCACAAGGCTGCATACAGGCCGCTTTGCTTGAGCAGGTCGGAGTGATTTCCATGCTCCACCACTTTACCGCGTTCCAGGACGTAAATAACATCCGCGTGGGCAATGGTCGAAAGCCGGTGTGCAATGAGCACGGTCATAAGCTGCGGCTTCTTGGCCGTAATGTCTTTAATGGTTTCGGTAATGGCCTGCTCGGTAATGCTGTCCAAGCTGCTCGTGGCCTCATCAAAAATAATTAAATCTGGTTGACGGAGCAACGCGCGGGCAATGGCTAAACGCTGGCGTTCGCCGCCCGAGAGCTTGAGGCCGCCTTCGCCGATTCGTGTATCCAAGCCTTGGGCCGAGCGCTGCATTATATTCGCAGCCGCCGCAGACTCAAGGGCGGCCATGCACTCTGCGTCAGTGGCTTTTGGCCGAACAAAGAGCAAATTCTCCCGAATCGTCCCGGCAAAGAGCTGCGTCTCTTGCGCCACCAAGCCAATGCGCTGGCGGAACTGTTGGTAATCCATGGCCTGGCTATCCACATCGTTGAAAAGCAGCTTGCCGTGGGTGGGCTTGTACAAACCCGCGAGGAGTTTTACCAAGGTGGTCTTGCCGCTGCCCGAAGGCCCGACGAAGGCAATGGTCTGCCCCGAGCGCAAGACAACATCCACATGCTCCACGGCAGGCTGCGTTGCCGAGGCATAACGGAAACCAACATCCTGAAAAGTTATATTCGTGAGCTTGTCCACGGTAAGCGGATGCTGCGGTTGCTCGTCGGCTGGTTGCTTGAGTACCTCTTCCAGCTGATCCATGCTCGCCCGTGCTTCCTGGTACTGCCGGGCCACCGTGCCAAGCTCGGCGAGTGGCGAAAAAATAAAGAAGGAGTAGATGAACAAGCTGAAGTATTCGCCCATACTAATCTGCCGCTCAAAAATTAAGTAGAACATTAAAATGAGCAACGCGGACCGCAGCGTGTTAATGAGCGTACCCTGGATGAAGCTGAACTTCCGGATGATAACTATTTTCTTGAGCTCCAGTTGCAAAATTTTCTCGTTCGTTGCATTCAGCCGGTCAATCTCCTGCTGCTCCAAGCCCAGGCTCTTCACCAACTCCACGTTCCGCAAAGTTTCCGTGGTCGAGCCAGAGAGCGACGCCGTCTCGGCAACAATCACCTTCTGGGCGGCCTTGATCTTGCTACTAATGAGGAAGGTGACGTAGCCCAACGCCGGGATCATGAGCGTGTACACTAAGCCAATGCTCCACTGGACGGTGAATGCATAGCTAAGTACGAAGATGATGCCGACCAGCGAGAAGAACAAAATGCCAATGGCGCCCACAATAAGCGCCTGCACATCGGTTCGGGCTTTTTGCAACTTCTGCAGCAACTCCCCCGAGCGTTGGTCTTCAAAAGCTTGGTAGGGCAAGGAGAAGGAGTGCTGCACGCTGTGCGCGTACAGCCGGGCGCCCATGCGCTGCACAATGACGTTGACGAAGTAATCTTGAAAGTTCTTGGCAATGCGGGAGACGAGCGCCGTGCCCATGGAGAGCAGGACGAGGATGACGACACCGTGCACGAATTGCGAGCGGGTGAGGTCATCAATGTGGTTGGCATACTTATCCACCATGATCCGCAGGATTTGCGGATCGAGTAAGGAGAAGAGCTGGTTAATGGCCGCCAAAAACAACGCCCCAAACAAGAGTTTTTTGTACTTTTTCAGGTAGGTCCAGAGCAGGCGCATAGGGGAGGATAAAAAACAGATGGGAACTCCCATCCGTCCAGGAGGATATCAGGATTACCAGCTTACCGCCAGGTGACGTTGAGGCTCGCGGCGCCAAGGGAAAAACTACTGCCCGAGCAGTGCCTGTTCTTCTGCGGTAAGTCCGCTCCCTAGCAACCGGCTGCCCATGCACTTGCTCGTACGATATACACCGTCAGCATCCTGCTCCAAAAAGAGGAGGTAGGGCGGTTGGTTCGAAGCAAAGTGCAGGTCGTCTGCAGGAATATTTTCACCTTCGGTTGTAGCCAGCGCCCGAATACGCACGCCAAGTGCAGGCAACGTCCCTTTGTAGAAGTGCTGCGGAGTTATGAGCACGGTGGCGTAACCAGGCTCGGCCGGAACCACGAGAAAAACTTTCCCGGTGAGAATAAGATCGGCGCGGGCAACACTCTCGGCAAGGGAAAGCGGCGTGCAGTTTGCAGATTGCTCCGCCGCTGGTTGCTTGCGGTCAATGACCAGAGTGGCCGCAAGTACGGCCGTAATTATTGCCCCAATCATGAAGACGAACAAGCGGGCAAAATGATGGTGGGCAATGTGCTGATGTTCGGGCATGCGCCTAGTGTATCACGCACTAATAAGTTAATGGCTACAGGTGTTGTACTTACTCATTGAACTTACAGACAATCTTTTGACAACTACGCAAAAATCTGGTACAATATACTTAATTAGTAAATAAATACCAACATTATGGCAGCAAATGACATAGAACAGTGGCTCCAGTCCGCCCGTGCCGCGGGTGTTTCTGATGTGCAGATTATAGAACAACTCAAAGCAAGCGGTTGGACCGATGAGCACCTAGCGCAACTTTTTGGTGCACCAAAATCACCCACCGACCTTGTACCAACTAACCCAATACAACCCCAACAGGCTAGAAATTGGTTTGTGCGACACCTTGCCGTGGTTATTGGTGTTGGTGCGGGTATAGTACTGCTTGGCGGCGCGGCGTTTGCCGCCTGGCGCGGATATATACCAGTACCGTTTTTAAGCAAGGGCAATCTGCAGGAGCAGTTGGAAAAAGCAATTGACGTGCTCTCGGGAACAAAGAGTGGGGAAATTGGCTTGGCAATAAGCATGCAAGTGGAACCGCATGATGGAAGCTCCAAACGCTTACCCGAACCCAAAGCCGGAGAGGTGAGTCCGGCCAGGGCACGCGCGCAAGACCAAACACTTGCGTCTGATGCGGGGCAACTACGAACTGGGCTTGCACTCTACTACGATGCACACAATGCTTTCCCCGATGCGCTCTCTGCTTTGGTAAGTGAGGGAAAATTTCTTAGCAGGTTGCCCGAAGAAATTGAAGGGCATCCAATTACCTATGCCGCATCAACAGACCATCAGGACTACACGTTAACCTATACATGTGTCAGCGATGCAACGAAGCACGGTGAAATTAATTATAAAAATGGCGTGGCGACAACCTGCTCTAGTGGAGAAAACATCGAAAGCACATCAGTTTTTGATGCTTTCGATTCTACAATGCTCTTCCAGTACCTGCCTTCGGACATGCAAATTTCGGGCAGTATTACCACGTTCGTTGGCGAGCAGGAGGTAAATGGTAAGAAAACTCCCAAGGGCTACGTAATGCTCAAAGGGACGTACGCCTCGGGAGGTACGACCATAGCCGTTGATGGCGAAGTACGAATGCAAGATGCCAAATACTACGGAATTGTCCGCCAATTCCCTTCACTGTTCTTCATCGACCTTACGTCACTTAAAGATAAGTGGGTCCTTATTGATCCGGCAGCCGGAGATACGACTTCGGACCTCTTCCCTCTGGACAGCATTGCCGATACAAGCCCAAGCAATGACGACCTGGGTAAGGCGAAAACCGAAACTACTACTTTTATTCGTAAGGCCCTAGATACGAAAGCACTTGCACTCACTCGAGAAGGAACCGAGAGCCTTAATGGCCGACGCTTGAACAAAATAAAAATTACCATGGATGCCGATAAACTCCCGGCCGCTGTAGCAGCGTATAAAGAAGACGCTACCAAACGCAACGCGCTGGTCAAAGAAGTGGGCGAGTCTTTGGATGAGCTGGTGCTGCCAAAAAATCTTGAGAGCCTACGCATCATTGCCGGCCAAACAACATTGACTATTTGGCTGGAGAACCTCAATGGCACGCCGCATAAACTTGAGCTCACCACAATCCTGGTCGCACCAGAAAAAGTGGAAAAACTCAAAGGCAAGCAGGTGCGTGCAAGTATTGCCTTAACCTTTGAGCATCTCGGCGAGCAGCCAAAAGTTGACGTACCAGCGAATCCAATCTCCTGGGATGAGGCGCAGCGCATTATCATGGGTATTAGTGAGGAGGATCAAAAGTTTGAAAAACAGCGCTCGGCTGTAGATGGTATTCGCAGCGCCCTGAGTAACTATAAAAACCGTAAAGGTGCATATCCGGATACGCTAGCTACCCTCTTGGAAAAACCTGAAGAAAAAAAGGAAGCGAACACCAATGCCGGTCTGCAAATTGAATCTATTGGTAACTCTGTAGAACCAATAGGTCTTGGGTTGGGAGAAAATCCACAAAACTATTTTGGCGCATACAACAAGCGCAGCGTCATACCTAATGATGTTTTCACTGGAAAGCCATTCGTGTATACCAAAGAAGACACCGGGTACACCTTGACCTACGAAATGGTGTTGCCAAAGGCATCTGATGATTACGGCTTTGGCAGTGCAAGCTACTACTCCGAAATGTATGTAGCAGGAATGAACACGGCAACAGAAAAAGTACTCTCAAAAGAAGCCGCCGTAAAAAACGATACGCAATCATCTTCACTGAAGATTACACCTGTTGGCGGTGACACGAATAATGCAACATAGGTGTAAGTAAGATACCAACCATGCACAACCTCGAAATTCAAAATTGGCTCAACCATGCTCGCAGCATTGGGTACACGGATAAGGATATCCGCACGCTCATGCTAAAGGCCGGGTGGAACAGTAAACAGGTAAACGAAGCAATGACCAGCCGTGGCCTGACGGCGGGCACAGCCGCGGCAAACCCCAAAGGCAAAATGGTGCCGCGGAGGTTAGAAACCCACGGCAAGGCACTCCTGCGGCACTACCTCACCGTCGCACTACTCATTGCCATAAGTGTTATCGTCTGGGTGGTAGTGTACTGGGTCTGGCAGCGCTAAAAACTCCAGGTGGATAATTGACGCTCTACAAAAGGGCGTTAATTTTTGCAGCCAAAATAAAATCGTTTTGATGCAAACCACCAATAGCGTGCGTCCACAACGTAAAGTCAACCTTGTTGTAGTGTACGCAAAAATCTGGATGATGCCCTTCGGCTTCGGCAATTTCCTCAACCTTCCGGAGGAAGGCCATTGCCTCACGGAAATTCTTGAACTTCATGGACTTCTGTAGCGTGGCAACGTGGTTACCCGATTTTTCGGCTAGCACCACCTGCCACCCCGACACTTGAGGAAGGAGCGCTTGCACTTCACTGTCGATTAGCGTCGGCACGCCACCTTCACACGGGACACATTTTTTCTGAACCAGGGTTTCGGCCATACCTGCAGTATAGCGCATGTTCTTGACGTACCATCGCCGGCCGGGTAGTATTGCTTGCACCAGAAAAACCCAAACCAGGAGGTAGTATGGCGCGGAAGTGCCTAGAAGCTGACCATGAAAAACTCAAAGCCTTTGGCCACGACACACACTGCACGAAGTGCGGCAAGCAGGTTAACCCCGATGCAATCGTCGCGGTAAACTGCAAGACTCAACATAAAATCCACACCTCACGCGGTCTTAAGTACTGCCCCGATTGCGGCGAGTAAAGCACAAGCTCTGTTATGACCAAAAACGCCACCCATGAAAAGGTGGCGTTTCTCTTTGTTCAGTGTTATCCTTCGACTTCTTCGCTTATACTCTCGATGAGCTGGTCCCCCTGGGCACAGAACACGTTTTTCTACGTAAGCGCTTCGGACAAGCTAGGAGGCTGCGCCTGCGCTTTCAATCTTGAGCATCAACGTATCCACTGTATCCCGTTCTTTTTGATCCATAGAAATATAGTTTTCGGGATCCTCACACTTAGAGAGTATCTCCAAGCCCGCATCACCAATCTTAGGATCTGCGCGCAAAGCTTCAACGCGTGCTTCGTCATTCAACACTGCTTTTAAGGTCTCGCGGTATCCCTCGGCCCGCATTCGCATTGCCTGACCTTCGGCGTTCTCAACACCACCCATATCGATTCCTGGCATAAATGTATTTCGTAATTGCGAGGTCTCCTAACTGCAGTCTACCAACAATTGGGACAGCGTGTAAATAAAATGAGTTGTCTAAAGAAGGGCTTTAAATTCCCAATGGTCGGGGTGACGGCAAACTCGGGACCTTCCCGCTTCACTGGTCGGGGTGACTGGACTTGTCCCGCCCTGGGGCGGGATGCCGCCTTCTTCTTATTGTCTTGCGGATGGCGGCAAACTCACGGCCTCTCCCGACGATTCCGCGGTAGCGGAATGTCGGGACTCCGACATCCGACATCGCGTCGGATCGTCGGAGCTGCTCTAGAAAATCTTTCAACCCACGGGTCGGGGTGCCGAGGCTCGAACTCGGGACCTCCTGGTCCCAAACCAGGCGCGCTACCAACTGCGCTACACCCCGACCCGTGGGGACAAATAACACAACTTTGCTATTTATCGTCTACGCGAATATATTTTTCACTTATGATTTTTTCAATAAAATCTTTTCTTTTCCAGGATTTCAATTTTCTTTCTATCCTTCGTGCCGCAGCTAAAGTAGCATACTCTTGTGAAAAGACTAAGGTCCAATGACCCATACGTCGAGTAGTAGCCGTGTTTCCTTGCTGATGTCTGTTGAGTCGTTCCTGTAAATTTCCGGTGCTACCAATATAGTAGCGACCTGATTTTTTCGATTGTAGGATGTAGACAATTCCTCGCATAATACTTCTACTCTATGCTACCGCTGTAAAAGATCCCCACAGGTGGTGCCGCGGGTCACCCCGTCGTAAGGCGGGACCTGCCTCTTCAGCCTGTCCGCCGAAGCTTCCCCGCCGACCGAAGCTTTAGTGTAGGTCGGAGCGTAGGCGAAGGCAGCGCTCTATCCTGGGCAGCGCCGAACGCTCCGTGTGGTCGCGTCCGGTCGGCGCTCCCTTTCGACTCGCTGCGCTCGCTCAAGGTCGCTGCTGCCCGTTCCGCCTTCGGCGGAACCCAATTCGCTACCGCGGTTCGAATTGTGATGAGCCCTCAGTGGTGCCGCGGGTCAGAATCGAACTGACTACGCTCCCGCCATGGCGGGACGCTCATCCGTTAACTTCCTTCGCTCTGGTGCCTGGGGCCAGAATCGAACTGGCTACGCCTGCCTCTTCAGGGCAGCGCTCTACCAATGAGCTACCCAGGCATGCAAGGCACCAGAGCGAAGGGGATGAGCTACCGCGGCCCCACTGAGGGCTTTCAAAAAACTGGTGGGCGGTGGAGGATTTGAACCTCCGACCTTTACAATGTCAATGTAACGCTCTAACCAGCTGAGCTAACCGCCCTCAAGTGTTAGCCCCACTGGTGGGCGATCCAGGAATCGAACCTGGGACCTCGTCATTATCAGTGACGCGCTCTAACCATCTGAGCTAATCGCCCACCAGTGGGGCTTTGACGACCACGTACGATATGAAAAAGAACTTACCTACTGTACCAAAAACCGGCTGGCCATCATAGGCCAGCCCTAATCGGCACCGTTGTACAACTGAAGAGTGGTAAGGTAGTGGAACGCCAATGTTCTACTTACGTAGAACGAATCGTTGCCCGTCTGCCTACCCCCGAAGGGTAAGCAGGAGGACAACACGACTTATATCAGTCAGGCCATCGTGAGATGACCATCACCGTAATCTCCCTAGAAAGGAGGTGATCCATCGACAGCTTCCGCTACCGATGCCTTGTTACGACTTCGCCCCTATTATCGAACCTGCCTTGGTTCCCACTTGCGCGGAAGCTTCAGGCATTTCCGACTCTCTTGGCGTGACGGGCGGTGTGTACAAAGCCCGAGAACGTATTCACCGCACCATAGCTGATGCGCGGTTACTAGTGATTCCAGCTTCATGAGGTCGAGTTGCAGCCCTCAATCTGAACTGAGGGGCGGTTTGATGGGATTGGCTCCCCCTTGCGGGTTGGCGTCCCTTTGTTGCGCCCCATTGTAGCACGTGTGTAGCCCAGGTCGTCAGAGGACCATGCTGACTTGACGTCATCCTCGCCTTCCTCCGGCTTAAAGCCGGCAGTCTGTTATGATTATTTTAACATAACACGAGGGTTGCGCTCGTTAGGGGACTTAACCCAACGTCTCACGACACGAGCTGACGACAGCCATGCAGCACCTGTCACCGAGTTCCTTGCGGCACGGCCACCTTTCGGCGGCTTTCTCGGGATGTCAAGACCTGGTAAGGTTTCTCGTTTATCGTCGAATTAAACCACATGCTCCACCACTTGTGCGGGCTCCCGTCAATTCCTTTGAGTTTTAGCCTTGCGGCCGTACTCCCCAGGCGGGGTACTTAACGCGTAAGCTCGTCTAACCGACACTGCAGGGGTCGAATCCCGCAATGCCTAGTACCCATCGTTTACGGCGTGGACTACACGGGTATCTAATCCGTATCGCTCCCCACGCTTTCGTTCGTGAAGCGTCAGCAATGTTCCAGCAGACTGCCTTCGCTATTGGTGTTCTTGTCGATATTAGCGCATTTTACTACTACACCGACAATTCCGTCTGCCTCTCCCATGCTCGAGTCGAGCAGTTTTCCCAGCAGTTGCACCGTTGAGCGATGCGATTTGACCAGGAACTTACTCAACCGCCGTTGAACTCTTTACGCCCAATAAATCCGGATAACGCTTGAGGCCTTCGTATTACCGCTGCTGC
>JBBTRU010000054.1:0-10632 GCA_038065015.1 Patescibacteria group bacterium
CGCTGGGAATCCTGCTCCTTCGGCCTCGTCGCAAGTCGCCTCGGCCTCACCCGCAGCCGGCCGCCCTCGCTGCATCCGCTTTGCGGCGCTCGGGTCGGCTTCGATTCCCAGCTAACGGTGGAAAAGTATTATGCGATGGCTGGTGGGTCCGCTGGGAATCGAACCCAGAACCTTGGGCTTAAAAGGCCCCTGCTCTACCAATTGAGCTACGAACCCAGAGATGTGGAACACGAACCCACATCGCCGCTATTGTGGCCTAGTTTGGGTATTTATTCAAGGCCTTCCTGTACATACCCATCCGCTGCTTGGCTGCTTGAATTTCTTGTAAAAACCTATCGGCTCGCTTGCTATAAAAATTAACCCTATCAGTAAGAACACGAAAACTCTTATGCATCTCCTCCCGAAAATCGGTGAGCTCTTTTCGAAATGAGACTTTTTCTTGATTAAACATGTATTCAAAAAGATAAAAAGGCTGGTTTAGACTTACTTCCCCGCCTTCGCCTTCTCAATAAGCTTCCAAAAAACCTCGCGCGTGGTTTCCACGTCGGCTTTGGCGCGGTGAGCAGTTGGCTGCGGGATTTTTAGGTACGCCGCCACTTTGCCCAAACTATAACTCGGCATAAGAAGATACTTCCGCGCATAGGTAAGCGTATCAACAAGCGCATTCGTGAGTTTCGGCAAACCCATGCGCGCAAGGTGAGCATTGATAAACCCCATATCAAAATTTACGTTGTGCCCCACAATCGGGCAATCGCCTATGAAAGCCACGAGCTCGGGAAACACTTTTGATGCAGCCTGGCCTTCAACGGCTAGGAGCTCATTGCTAATGCCGTGCACGCGGACGACTTCCGGGTCCAAAATCCTGCCGGTCTCAATAAGGCTAACGTACTCCCCGACCACCAGCTTGTCCTGAATTTTTTGGGCCGCCACTTCTATGACGTCATGGCCGTCTTCGGGTTTGAGGCCGGTCGTCTCGACATCCAGAACGACCAGCGTGGGGGAAATGCTTGGCATAGATACGTAGGATAGCATACTGATAATGCAAAGGTTCGGGGTGTAGGTACGTGCGGCGAGTATAGGTGGGGGTGAAGGCAGCGTGATATCGGATGATACGAATGCCAGCCCTAACCCTTACCACGCCTACCATACCCGCCGCCACACCCTCACCTACACCTCCCCTGACCCCTGGATAACCTGCGGAAAGGTCCTGCCTTGCCCCCACCCAGCAGCCCAAGTAAGATACAGAGACCCTATGGCCGACAACCGCTCGACGCTGCCCGACAAGATTCCACCCCAAAACCTCGACGCCGAGCAGGCTTTGCTGGGTGCGCTGCTTATAGACAAAGACGCCATTATTAAGGTGGCAGACCTTATCCAGACGGCCGACTTCTACCGCGACATTCATGGCAAGATTTACCAGGCCATGCAGGAATTGTACGAGAAGCACGAACCCATAGACGTGGTTGGTTTGTCGAACCGGCTGGAAGAGAAGAAACAACTCGAACTCATCGGCGGTGTTTCGGCGCTAACCGCCTTGGCCAATACCGTGCCCACCGCCAGCAACGTGGTGAGCTACGCCAACATTGTGCAACGCAAAGCCACCCTGCGCCGCTTGCTGCAAGCCGCGGGCGATATTACCAGCATTGGCTACCAGGAAAGCGAAGATGTAGAAAAATTGCTGGATGAAGCCGAGCAATCTATTTTTTCAGTGTCGCAACGCTACCTGCGCCAAAACTTTATCCCTATCCGCTCCGTACTCTCGGAAGCCTTTGAGCGCATTGATGAGTTGCACAAAGGCGCGGGCAAGCTCCGCGGCATCACTTCGGGCTTCCCAGACGTCGACAAGTTGCTGGCGGGTTTTCAAAAAAGTGACTTGATAATTGTTGCCGCTCGCCCGGGTATGGGTAAAACCACGCTCGCCTTGGACTTTGCCCGCCACGCCGCCACCAAAATGCACGTCCCCGTTGGTATTTTCTCCTTGGAAATGTCCAAGGAACAACTCGTCGACCGCATGCTGTGCGCCGAAGCCGGCGTGGATTTGTGGAAAATGCGTACCGGCCGTTTATCCGACCGTCCCGAAGACAATGACTTCCCCAGAATCGGTCACGCCATGGGCGTGCTCTCCGAAGCGCAAATTTTCATTGATGATACCGCTACCAGTAATGTTATGATGATGCGTACCAAGGCCCGCCGCTTGCAAGCCGAGCATGGCTTGGGGCTGATTGTAGTGGACTACTTGCAGCTCATGGAAGGTCGGGCCAATGTAGAGAATCGCGTACAAGAAGTGGCAGAAATTACCCGCGGCCTCAAAGCGATAGCCCGCGAGCTCAATATCCCGGTCATTGCCCTGTCCCAGCTTTCCCGCGCTGTGGAAAGCCGTGAAAGCAAAATCCCGCAGCTCGCCGATCTGCGCGAATCCGGGTCTATCGAGCAGGATGCGGACATTGTCATGTTCATCTACCGCCCGGCCATGTACGACCGCGACATTGATCCGCTGAAAAAAGGCGTGGCCGAAATCCACGTCGCCAAGCACCGTAACGGCCCCACCGGCCACATCGACCTTATCTTCAACGAAAATAAAGTACGCTTCGAAAGCCGTGCCGACGAGCAGCGGCTTGGCCCTATCCCTACCAATTAACCCGAAAATCTATGTTCGAAAAACTCAAGCAGATTAAAGACTACCGCGACCAAGCCAAAAAGATTCAACACGCGCTCAAGGATGAGAAAGTGGAAGGCAGCGGTGGCTGGGGCAAAGTAAAGGTGAGTATGGATGGCAACCAGGAAGTGCAGGATGTCGTCATTGCACCAGAACTGCTCACGCCGAACCGCGGCCCCGAGCTGCAGAAAGCCTTGAAGGATGCCGTGAACGAAGCAATAAAATCTGCCCAGAAAAAAATGGCCAGCCGTGTAAAAGACATGGGCGGCCTGCCGCAACTGTAGAGCATGCCGCGCTACGCCGACAGCATCCAGCGACTCATCGACCAGCTCAACCGACTGCCGGGCATTGGCCCCAAGTCGGCCGAGCGTTTGGCGTTCCACCTTATTAAGGTAAATGCCGATACGCGCGACCTCCTGGTGAAAGCCATCCACGACGTGCATACCAATGTGGTGCGCTGCGGCGTGTGCGGCCAGTGGGGCAATAAAACGCCGTGCCACATTTGCGGGGATACGCAGCGCGACCCGGCCCAGATTTGCGTGGTGGCCGAAACCCAAGACCTGGCGGCCATTGAACGCACGCACGAATTCCACGGCGTATACCACGTGCTCAACGGTGTGCTCAACCCGCTCACCGGCGTTACTGGCGACGATTTGAACATCACCAGCCTGGTTACGCGCGTACAAAAAACCCAGCCAAAAGTAACGGAAATTATCTTCGGCCTCAACCCCGATGTGGAGGGCGAAACGACCATGCTCTACCTGACCAAACTCCTGCGCCCGCTGGACGTAAAGTTAACCCGCCTGGCCCGCGGCCTGCCGCTGGGTTCCAACCTGGAATACGCTGACGAAGTGACCCTCGGCGACGCACTGAAAGGACGAAGGACGGTGTAAATGTAAGTAAGAATTGGCATTACGATATGTCAAGCATACTTGACATTATTTTTCGTACATTCTACCCTGTAATTATGATAGTGAATAATCGGTTGCGTGAACTACGCAAAAATAAGACATTGACCCAAGAAGAGCTTGGCAAAGCCGTCGGAGTAACACGTCAAACCATTATTTCTATTGAGAATCAAGAATATATACCGACCACCCTGTTATCACTAAAAATTGCAAAGTACTTTAAAGTGCGTGTAGAAGAAATATTTTGGCTTTAACACTCTTAACCCGAAACTTATGAAAAAAATAATTATAGTAATCTCTGCATTCCTATTTGGTGTTCTTGCAGTAACCTTGGTTTTCTCACCCACAAAGTTACCTGGTCTTATGCTAGCTACTAGTGCCGTTGGTGCACTACTGCTATTCACTACGTGGCCGAAATGGCACGCCAAACCAACTGTTACCCCCAGTGCCGTACCGAATAACGAACTTAATCGGATATATATTCTCGTTCTAGTCGGGGCAACTGTATTATTAATGTTTGATGTGTTTACTCAATCATCGCCTCATGCGTACTTCCCACTAGTGATGGGTATTATCTTCGTGGCGGGCTTCGCTACAACGGCCATTAAACAAAAGTATACTCTCGTGGAGTACCTTACCCTCAAAGCCCGTGATGAACGCGAACAATATCTCATAGACACAACCAGCCGTCGTGCATATGCATGTATACGACTTCTCGGACTCCTCGTGGCAGTTTTACTGTTGAGTGGTGTTTTTAAGAACTTCCATTTCAACGCCACAAATGTAGCTTATCTCATTCTAGCACTTGTGTTTCTTACCCAACTCTACTTCATGGTTGCATTACGAAAGAACGCCAAGTGACGCTCGGTGACGCACTCAAGGGGCGAAGGACGGTATAATAAATCGCGCACCTTAGAAAAGGTGCGCTTGGTTTAATTGATATTACAAACTAGCGCAGGCTCTCCAGCCTGCGCTGATTATACACGCGGGCAGGGACGCCCGCGCTTGAAAACCACCTACCCAACAATCTTCTCAATCTTGATGGCCGTGTACTGCTGGCGATGGCCGATCTTGCGGTGCTTGCGGGTTTTGGACTTGTAGGTTTCGACGTAGATTTTCTTGCCCAAACCATGGGCAACAATCGTGGTTTCTACCTTTGCGCCGGCTACCTTTGGCGTGCCGACTTTCGCCGTTGTGCCATCAATGACGAGGAGCGGCTCAAACGACATACTGGCCTTTGGTTCAGCTAAAAGCTTCTCGACCTTGAGGGTGTCGCCTGGTTTTACCAGATACTGCTTACCACCCGTAACAATGACTGCGTGCGTTGCCATACAAAAAGCCTGATTGCGAAGTAGAGTGAAAGTAGCACCGGGAGAGTCCTTGGTCAAGACCCTCTTCTGTCATCCCGAGTACCAACGACCTGCCCGCTCGCCGAGCTCGCGAGGCTGGCGGGGGGATCTCGCATTTTTTCTAACAATTCGAGATTCCTCCCCTCGCTTACGCTCAGGGTCGGAATGACAAGGGGTTAAGGCAAGAAGAACGGCTTATCGTCTTTGATGGTTACGGCGTCGCCAGGTTTCCACTGCGTTGCCATTCCGCCGGCCACTTCTAGCACCGTATCCACCGGCACCGGTGGCCGAATGCGAGCCGGGTCCTGGCCAACTGCCGGAGGCGGCACGCCGTGGCTAATATCGACAATTTTGCCACTGTGTATCCACACAATATCTATACTTATGCGCATGTCTTTCATCCAGAACTCATACAAACCCGGCTCGACAAAGGGAAAAAGCATGCCTTTCTGCGTCGGCAGATTTTGCCGCTTGCCCAGCCCGCGCGCTTTGGCCCGATCGGAGCGGGCCACTTCGGCATAGATGACCTTTTCCTGCACCTGCACCGTCACGGTCCGGCCCACAAACCGCTGGCTGTAGTAGGGCAGGTAGTCCATAAGCTCGTCCCCGCCGCTTACCCAAAAAAGGCCAAAGAGAATGGCGCTGATAATGTAGAGGATAGTACGGCCGGGGTTCATGCAAAGGTGGGTTGACTATTTTCGATGGCAGACGTAGTATAGGGTATTCAACACAAACCCCAAACCTATACTACCCCTGGAGGCGGTAGTTGCTATCTCCCAGAGTATTGTTCGTTAAAAAAATTAGAAAAAAGACGAAAGGATTCGTATGCGAACCGGGGTACCTCACGAAAGTCTTTCTCGGACCACTTTAGGAAATCTCTGTGACCGAGAAGCGGCTGGATTATTCCACGAACTCTCAACGCTGGCATTTTCTAACAACCCAGAAAGGGAACGTTTCCCTGAGATTCTTCAGCGCTTGCACGATTTGCATTTCCCAGCAGAGCAAGCAAAATGTTGCATTCTCTCGAGAATTAGTTTCCATGCGGCATGCAACCGTGCTTTCTGCGTAGAAACGAACCAGCTATTCACTGGCTGGAGTCACACCCTGCATCTGTACAACACCGATAAGTACCTCACAATATCCGATGAAGATATTCGTCAGGCAATTGCGACCGGTATTAGCACGCGCTGTGCAACCATCGAAAAAATTCGGAAGGAGGGTAAATTTCTTTCCGAAGAAAGGATTAGGGAAACATTGAGCGAAAAACTTTTTGCTCACTTCTGCAAAGAAAACGAATACTAAAGTTTTGATCTTCCTCTACCCGCCTTGTAACTTACGAGGCGGGTTTCTTTTTGTACGCTAGTATCACTGCAGTTGCCAACAGCAACATCACAAATCCGAGGCCAGCGAGCGCAAGCACTTTCTGCTCCCCCCTCGTCACCAAGGTAATGCTGCCGAAAACTGCGACCACGGTGTAGAGCAACAGCACCGCCTGCCGGTGGGAGAGGCCGACGTCGAGCAAACGAAAATGCAAGTGTCCCCGATCGGCTTGCGTGGCTTTCTGGTGGCCAAAGAGGCGCCGGGCAATGGTCCAACCCACGTCCAGGGCGGGCAGCCCCAGGATGAGTAAAGCGGTGGCAATTTTTCCACCGGCCAAAATTGCCAGCGTGCCGAGCATAAAACCCGTCCAGGTGGAGCCACCTTCGCCCAAAAATATCTTGGCGGGGTGCCAATTCCACATGAGAAACCCCAGGGCGGCGCCAGCGAGCGCCATTGCTAAAATGGCCGTCTCGGGTTGCGATACTTCCTGACCCAAGCTCACGGTGGCAATAATAATCCCGCCGATGGTGGTAATACCCGCAACGAGGCCGTCCAACCCATCCAGAATTTTCGTCGTGTAGGTGGTCGCCAGCAGCCAGAGCACGGCAAAGAGATCGGCGAACAGGATAACGCGGTACGGTGTATCGCCAACGCTAAAGACGGTCCAAACAATATTGTTGAGCTGCCACGTCCCGCCAAACGGGTTGGTAATGTACGGAATGCCGATCCCGCAAGCAACGATAACCAGGGCGGCGGCAATGGGAAAAAGCAGTTGCCGGCTGGGGCGCAAGTGCTTGCGGTCATCGAGGAAGCCACCAACCATGAGCACCAATCCGGCCAAGGTTATGCCCAGCAAATGCTTCGGCATTAAAAAACCACCGAAGAGCTGGTCCGTCGTAAGAGCCACCCCCCAGGCGACGAGGGTGAAAGCCAAAAAGGGCGCAATGCCCCCGAGCAACGGGACGCTGCGACCGTGGCGCTTGCGGGCCGGGTCGGTGCTCGGCGCATCAACAATATTGCGGCGGCTTGCCCACCAGCGAACTGCGGGCGTGAGGAGCGCCGCCAGCGCAAAGGTTAAGACAAAAACGAGGAATGGCATACTACGTCTGCTGGCTCAAGTACGCTTGCAAAATGAGGACGGCAGCATCGGCGTCTACTGCCCCGCGCTTCTCGGCTTCCTGCCGTCGCCGCGTGGCTTCCACGCTCGTCAGCCGCTCATCCATGAGGTCAACCGGCACGCCTAGGATGTCCTGTAAATCCGCCGCCACCTCCCGCACGCGGCTGGTCTGGGGCGAGTCTTTCCCATCCATGCCTACCGGCAGACCCAGGACGACCCGCTCAATGCCTTCGGTCACCACCACCTGCTGAATAGACTCAATAGCATGGGTGAAGCCACGCACTTCCAAAATTTTCCACGGAAAAGCCCACTGGCCATCCGGACTTATTGCCAGGCCAACGCGACGTTCACCCCAATCGATGCCGAGCACTTTCATATAGTAAGAATTTCGTACCCGTGCTCGGTGACGACCAAGGTGTGCTCGTAATGTGCGGCTAAGCTGCCATCAGCCGTGACGACGGTCCACTTGTCGGGCGCGGTTTGCACTTGCCAGTGGCCGGCAGCGACCATGGGCTCCACGGCAATGACGAGCCCGACGGGCAGCGCCGAACCCGTGCCCGGCTGGCCGTAATTCGGCACGCGCGGCTCTTCGTGCACGGCATGGCCAACCCCGTGGCCAACGAGCGCCCGAATGACCCCGTAGCCTTGCGCTTCAACGTAGCCCTGCACGGCATGGCCAATGTCGCCGGTGGTGGCGCCGGCTTTAATCACTTTCAAGGCTTCCCGAAAAGACTGCTCGGTAACCGTTATCAACTTTTTGGCGTCTTTCGAAATCTTGCCAATGCCAACCGTAATGGCCGCATCCGTGAACAAGCCGTGGTATTGCACGCCGCAGTCGAGCCCGACGATATCCCCTTCCTGAAAAATCTTGTCGCCCGGGATGCCATGCACCACCTCGCTATTCACCGAAACGCAGAGCGTGGCGGGGAAGCCTTCAAAATTCTTGAACGCGGGCAACCCGCCGGCTTCGCGAATCGTCTTTTCCGCCAGGGTATCCAGGTCCGCTGCCCGCGCGCCCGGAACCGCTGCCTTCACCACTATTTGCAACGTGTGCGCCAAAATCTTCCCGCCTTCCCGGAGGGTGGCGATTTCCTGCGGGGTCTTTACGCGCATCATACGTACGGGACC
The DNA here is from genome assembly GCA_038065015.1 of Patescibacteria group bacterium. Taxonomy (GTDB): domain Bacteria; phylum Patescibacteriota; class Patescibacteriia; order PEXW01; family PEXW01; genus CAIPSZ01. Next base: position 8,479 of record JBBTRU010000054.1, read on the forward strand.
AGGGCGCGGAGGATATCGTTGTACACCGCTTGAATTGGCTGCTCGCCGCTCACATCGAGGAGCTGGCCGCGCTCTTTGTAGAAAGCTTTGAGATCGAGGATGCGCTGGATGTAGGCATCGTACCGTTTGCCCGCAAGCTCGACGGTATCATCGGGCCGGTGCTGGAGCTCGGACCCGCAAATGTGGCAGTGGTTGCCTTTGTAATCCGCATCTTGCGGGTGGAAGACGAGTTTGTCGTTGGGGCAGTACTTGCGCAGTGTCAGGCGTCGAACTGCCTCGGCCCGAATGACATCGATAGAAATGGCTATGGGTTCGCGCATGTCGAATTTTTTGACCATGCGTTCCAGGTCAATGGCCTGCGGGGTGGAGAGCGGGAAAGCATCGAAGACAAAGCCGGTCTTGTGGTGCAGGCGCGTGAGCTCGTGCTCAACCATTTCGAGAATGACGTGGTCGGGCTGCGGCACCCCGGCATCGTAGCGGACCTTTACTTCGTTAGCGAACGTATCGGCCTTCCCGGCGCGCGCGTAGACGGCACGAATCAAGTCACCCGTGCCGAGGTGGTACAACGAAAAACGCTCCTCCAGGAGCTGGGCTTGCGTGCCTTTCCCCGAGCCGGGCGGGCCGAGGAGTACCAGGTTCATCGGTCGAGGGTGGGCGGTGTGCATTGGGGTAGAACCCGTTCACTATACACGACGGGTACGGAAAGTACCAAGGTTACTTATAAAATGCTTCGTAATCGCGCATCACCAGTTGCGCCTGAATTTGCTTCACGCTCTCGAGCACAACGGAAACGACGATGAGCAAGCTCGTGCCGCCAATGGCCAGGCTTTGCATATTGGTGGTGGATTGCATGATAGTGGGCAGCACGGCAATGAGCCCCAGGAAGAGCGCGCCTGCCAGAATGATGCGATTCGACACAAAACTTAAGTACGTTGCCGTGGGCTGGCCCGGACGCATGCCCGGAATAAACCCGCCTTGCTTCTGGAGATTCTCCGCTATTTGGTCGGGTTTAAAAACCACGGCCGTGTAGAAGTAGGTAAACGCCACGACGAGAATGAAGTACATGATGCCGTAGACGGTTTGGTTCTGGAAAGTAGTTTGCACCCACTGGGCAAGGTTGGCTACCCACGGAATTGCGCTATTGGTGAAGAACTGGGCAATGAGCGGCGGGAAAAGGATAATCGACACCGCGAAGATGATCGGGATAACCCCGGCTTGATTCACGCGCAAGGGGAGATGCGTGTCGACACCGCCGCTGGCGGGTTGCGTGCCCACCACGTGACGGGCGTAGGTAACGGGAATGTTGCGCTGCCCTTCGGTGACAAAGACGACGCCGGCAATGGTAATAATACCAACGGCCAAGAAAGCAATGATGGTGAAGAGCTGCGAGGGATCATAGGTCGAGAGGAATTGCTGCACCGAGCTTGGCAGCTGCGCCACGATACCGGCAAAGATAATGAGGGAAATGCCGTTACCCACTTTCTTTTCGTTAATAATCTCGCCAATCCACATTAGCAGCATGGACCCGCCCACAATACACGTAATGGCGGTGAGCATTTGCAACGAAGTGAGCGTGCCGAGGACGCTCTGCGCGCCCTGTTGCTTGAGAAAGGTGAGCGTGCCAAACGCCTGCAGGATAGCCATGGGCACCGTGAGGTAGCGCGTATACTGGTTAATCCGGTTCTGCCCTTGCTCGCCATCTTTCTGGATAGCTTCCAGCCGCGGGATAATCATCGTCAGCAGCTGCATGATAATGGAGGCGGTAATGTACGGGCCGACGCCGCTCATGACAATGGAGAAATTCTGCAAGCCGCCGCCCGAGAAAAGATTGAGCAAGCCCAATATTTGATTGCCCTCTAAGAGGCGCTGCAGGCCGGTGGGGTCGACGCCCGGAATAGGAATGTGCGAGAGGATGCGAAAGGCCACGAGCATGAGCAGCACAAAAAACAACGTGCGGCGAAGCTCACGCGTCTTCCAAATTTGTCGAAGCCGTTCGATCATTTCTTTGCCGCATCCAGCTTCTCCTGCTGGCGGCGGGGCTTAGGCTGGACGGGAGGGGTGAGAATGGTCGTTGTGCCGCCCGCCGCCTCGATTGCCGCTTTCGCGGTAACGGAGAAGGCGTGCGCACTCACCTGCCACGGATGGGTGAGCTTG
>JBBTRU010000055.1:0-4903 GCA_038065015.1 Patescibacteria group bacterium
TACCTTGCCCACCTCCCCCCAGAATCCTCACCCTTGAAGGTTAACTAAACACCCCGCGTTCTCTTTCAGGTCAAATGCGACATAGCGAAGGCGTGTGGGGTTTGCATGTTAAGAGATGAATGTAACCGCAGACACCCCGCACCACGTATTCTTCGGGTGCGAGAGCGAGCAGCGGCCTGCGCTCGGTATTTTTTTGTAAACTTGCACATAGTAAAGCGCGCATGCTAGCCTTCCGGCCATTTAATTTACCTGTTAGGATATCCCTATGAAACCATCTACGCACTACATGAAACTCGACCCGCTCTACTTCTCGGAAATTGTTTCAGGGAAGAAAACGGCTGAACTTCGATTGTATGACCAAAAACGACAAGCCGTTCGAGTGGGTGATGTTATTGTCTTCACAAAAAATGGTAACGAAAACGAATCAATAACTTGCAGTGTTGCCGATATGACGTTGGCAAAGACCTTTGCCGAACTGCTAGAAAAAATTCCCACCGGTGCGGCTGGGGCAACTCCAAGAGAACCTTTCTTACAGGCAATGCGGTCCTTCTACCCGGAAGAATTGGAAAAACGTCACGGAGTAGTGGCAATCCACATAAAGAGGGCTTAACCCTTGCACGTGTAAATGCGACGTGCTAGATTGGTTTGAAACCAATTCTTTTATTGAACCTTAACAACCAATAAACCAGCTCCACACGTACAATATAGTACGAGAGGCAATCAGAAGGAGTATTGTATGACCGCGACTACTAAACCAGTGATCGCCCTGCGCGAAGCTACTTTCGACGACCATCAATTTGTCGTTGAGCTCATCAACGAAGCACTTGAACCATACTATGATGGCGACCATCGTGCGCACGCAAACCGAATTTTTAGCACCCATCTTGCGGGGGGTATCGACCACAAAGGCCACTTCTCACGTGAACAACACATGTTTATCGCTACCGTTGACGGCGAACGAGCCGGGGTCTTACACATGGTCGGGAAAAAACAGGGCACCTATAAGATTAGTCCCATTGTTGTTTCGAATCGCTTCCGCGGCAAACACGGTATTGGACGCACAATGCTTGAGTACGCCGAAAAGTATGCCCGATCGCAGTTTGCTAGAAATATCTACGGCACTGTGGCTGATCAAAACCACTCTGCCCTCCAGTTCTTCCTCCGTAACCGTTACTTAATTGCTGGTTCATCCGAAAGTCATTACAAGGCTGGGATCATTGAGTACATGCTATACAAGCCGCTACTAAGCAACGAGTATATTGAACAGTTCGATGCTCCAAACATTTCTATTGTCCCTTTGGAGAGTGCCCATCGTGATCAGGTGCGTGCGCTCATGCTTGAGCTTCTGCCTATGCACTTCAACGGTGTCGACAACAATTGGATTGACGCGCTCTACGCGGGATATGAACGCCGAATCACTAAAGATATCAACGAAAAGTACAAACTAATTTTCGTTGCGGTTGACTCCACATCCAAAGTTCTTGGTATTGCCGGCGCAACCCCAAAAAAAGGCGAGCCGGTCAAGGTCATGCCATTTGTTGCAAGAACGCTCCCTGCATATTCCGCTCTTCTGGCTGACATCCCGAATCTGCTCCGTGGGTACGGTCATAAGCTATACACGCACCTAGTCCCAATACCAGAGCAAGTAATGGCGCTACAAGGTATGGGGTGGAAGCTGGATTGTATGCTCCCAGCGGCATACCACGATGATCATACTACACAACAATGGAGCTTTACCTATGGAGAAACTTTTATGAAAAAGATGCGCGTGAAGAACAATCTGCTTCAACAGATTAAAAGCGGCAAGAAATGCTTAGAAGTCCGTGTCGGGTATGACAATATCCGCCGCATAAACATTGGGGAGAGTATAATGCTTACTTCCCAAACAGACTCCCAAATAGTGCGTATTGTTGAACGGAGAATCTACAAAAACTTCACTGAAGTTGCAGAACATGAAGCACTAGATTTGATCATTCCAGAGACGTCAGCAACCGAAGCGCTTGCTTTCTTGAGGAAGATTTACCCACCGGATAAACAAAAACTCGGGATTTACGTCTTCGAGCTTGCCCTGGGTTAAACGCGCTATCTTTTCCTTATTCCCCGTCATCATTCAAAAGTGGCGGGGATTTTTTAATAACGATTTGCCACCGTTTCCCTCAAAAGCCATTGCCGAACTGCGCTTCCTCATGCTAGCCTTCCGGCCATCTATGCACGAGCCGCAAATACTTTCGGAGAACGAACGCATTGCCTGGGCGGTGTGGGCCAGCGTGCCACAGGTTGGACCCAAGCGTTTTGCGTTGCTGCGTGAAAACTTTCCAGATTTACAGGCAGCCTGGCAGGCTCCCGACAACGCGCTGCGCAACATCTTCGGCGAGGGCAAAACTGTTAACGCGCTCCTTGCAGCGAAGCAGGATATTGACCCGAACCAGAACTGGAAGAAGTTACAGGACGCAAACATTCAAGTTGTAACGATTGTTGACGAAAACTACCCCGCGCTCCTCAAAGAGACGCACAACGCCCCGGCCGTGCTCTTCTACCGTGGCACGCTCCCCCGCCAAGGCCAGACGCTCGTCGCCGCGGTCGGCACGCGCGTGGCAACGACGTACGGTAAAACTGTTACCCCCCTGCTTGTCGAACCGCTGGCACGTGCAGGTGTCGGCATTGTGTCAGGAATGGCCTTGGGCATTGATGGCTTGGCCCATGAAGCGGCGCTCGCTGCTGGCGGCAAAACCTACGCCGTGGTCGGCACTGGGCTGGACCAAACGTACCCGCCCCAGCACGCTCAGCTGGCCGAGCGCATAGTAAAGGAAGGTGGCGCAATTATCAGTGAATTCCCGCTGGGTACCCAACCCTTGCCCCAGAACTTCCCCCAGCGCAACCGCATTGTGGCCGGGATGTGCGCCGGGACGCTGGTTGTCGAGGCAGGCGAAAAGTCTGGCGCACTTTTGACGGCCAAACTGGCCCTGGATGAGAACCGCGAGGTGTTCTGCGTCCCCGGCAATATCACCCAAGAGACCAGCCGCGGCACGAACAAGTTCATTCGCCTCGGTGCACAGCTCGTGAGAAATTCGGATGACATCCTGGTGGCGCTCAACCTGCAGCCAGCTGAGGCGACAAGCCCTGTACAAATACCAAATAAAAATGCGACCCCAGAAGAGAAACTTGTGCTTTCGAAACTCTCCCACACGCCACTCCATGTTGACGAACTGGCAAGCCTGTGCGATTGTGACCCAAGCGTGATAAATGCGACGCTCGTGGTCTTGGAATTACAAGGGTACGTTCGCAATGTCGGCGGCATGCATTACACCCTCGCGTAAATACATGGCAAAAGCTCTCGTCATCGTCGAATCCCCCACCAAAGCTAAAACCATTAGCCGTTTCCTCGGCAAGGATTTTCAGGTTGAGGCATCTTTCGGGCATGTGCGCGACCTGCCCAAGAGTACAATGGGCGTGGATGTGGAGCATAACTTCCAGCCCGAATACGTCGTCGGCGATGATGATAAAGAGACGGTCACCAAGCTGAAGAAGCTGGCGAAAGCCACGGGTAAAGTGTACTTCGCGACTGACGAAGACCGCGAAGGCGAGGCCATTTCCTGGCACCTGGCCGAACTGCTAAAAATTGGCGACAAGGATGTGCAGCGCATTGTCTTCCACGAAATAACCAAATCAGCCATTGACCACGCCTTGGCCAACCCGCGGCCGCTGGATATTAAACGTGTGGATGCCCAGCAGGCGCGACGCATTCTGGACCGCCTGGTGGGGTACGAACTCTCCCCTTTCCTGTGGCGCAAAGTGCGCCGGGGTCTTTCGGCCGGCCGGGTACAATCCGTTGCGGTTCGTTTAATCGTTGAGCGCGAACGAGAAATTCTCGCCTTCAAAAATCAAGAATACTGGACTCTCGAGGGGGTGTTCGACACGGGCAAAGCAACGTTCGAGGCAAAGCTTCTGAAATTGGCGGGCAGCAGCCTGGACAAATTTGCCATTGGCAACCAAAAAACGGCCGATGCGCTGCTGGCAAAACTCAAAGGCGCCGCCTACCACATTAGCGACGTCCAGCTAAAAACCACCAAGCGCTCCCCGGCCCCGCCGTTTACCACGGCCACGCTGCAGATGGATGCCAACCGCCGACTGGGCTTGTCCGCCAACCGTACCATGCGTCTAGCCCAGCAGCTGTACGAAGGTGTCCACCTCGGCAGCAAAGGTCAGACGGGTTTGATTACCTACATGCGTACCGACTCGCTAAACTTATCCGACAAATTCATTCACGACGCCAAAGCGTACTTGGAAAAAACGTTTGGCAAAGACTACGCCCTCCCCGCTGGCCGCACATTCAAAACGAGCAGCAAAGGCGCCCAAGAAGCCCACGAAGCTATTCGCCCCACCGAAGCGAGCCACTCGCCAGAGAGTATTCGGGAACATCTGGATCCGGATCAATTGAAGCTCTACGAGCTCATCTGGAACCGCGCCGTCGCCTCACAAATGCCCGACGCGCAAGTGGACCAGACCAGTGTAGACGTGGCGGCGAACGTTGAAGGTGCCATCTTCCGGGCCACCGGGGCAATCATCCGCTTCCCGGGTTTTTTAAAAGTCTACCCCGACGGTGCGAAAGAAAACCTCCTGCCTCCATTGAAAACCGGCGATACTGTGCAGGCCAAAGAAGTAAAAGGCGTGCAGCACTTCACCGAACCCCCGCCGCGCTACTCCGACGCCAGCATTGTCAAAGCCCTGGAAGAGTACGGCATTGGCCGGCCGTCCACCTACGCCCCGACCATTACCACGGTGGTGGACCGCGGCTATGTGGAACGGCTGGACCGACGGCTTAAGCCCACGGAAGTTGCCTTCCTGGTCATTGACTTGCTGGTGAAGCACTTCCCCGAAATTGTGGATTACAAGTTCACGGCCA
>JBBTRU010000056.1:0-36610 GCA_038065015.1 Patescibacteria group bacterium
CTTACGCTCATCAATATCTCGGAGGTTTGTGTCCCAGAAAAGCTGTTTGTTGAGTTTCAATTTCATACTGTAAGTATAGCAAAAATAGTGCATATTGCCTATGCCTAGGTACATTATCAAGCTTATGAACGTTGCCTCCCCTCCTCGCTATTTACCTATGCCCGTATTGCTGCTTGTAGTATGCCAAGTACTCCCCGCTCTTCAACGACTTCCACCACTCTGGGTGGTCAACGTACCACTGCACGGTCTGCTTAAGGCCCTCTGCAAGGCTCCAGGTTGGCTTCCAGCCAAGTTCCTGCATGGCTTTTGAAGTATCTACCGCGTAGCGTCGGTCGTGGCCTTCACGGTCTTTTACAAAGGTTTTCATTTCCTCGCCTTTATCAAGCTGCTTCAAAATAGCTTCAAGGATAGTTAGGTTGGGCCATTCCGGATTTTGGTTTGCACCGAAATTGTAGATCTCCCCTACCCGGCCTTTCCGCAAAGCCAAATCAATGCCTCGGCAATGGTCTTCCACGTGCAGCCAATCCCGCACCTGCATGCCGTCACCGTACACTGGCACGGGTTTGCCTTCGATGAGATTCGTCACGGCCAATGGGATGAATTTCTCCGGGTACTGGTTTGGTCCCAGGTTGTTTGTGCAACGTGTAATCAGCGCTGGCACGTCGTACGTACGTACGTACGCAAGTACCATGAGATCGCCGGCAGCCTTCGACGCAGCGTACGGGCTGGAGGGGTGCAAGCGGTCAGTCTCTTTGGAGAACTGTCCTGCGTCAATATCGCCGTACACTTCATCGGTGGAAATTTGCACGTACCGTTTAAGCTTCTGCTCTTTCGCGACTTCAAGTAGAACGCGCGTACCAAAGATATCAGTTTTGAGGAACGCTTCAGGATCCAAAATTGAACGATCGACGTGCGTATCGGCAGCGAAGTTCACCATAGCATCGCAATGCTCTGGCACGGCTTTGCGGACTGCATCAATCTCGGCTATGTCGCCTTGTACGAAGGTGTAGCGAGGGTCTTTTTCGATATCCTTCAGGTTCGCCAGGTTGCCCGCGTACGTGAGCTTGTCAAAATTCACCACCGTATCTTCGGGGTGTTCCCGCAGGATGTAATGGATAAAGTTTGAACCAATAAACCCAGCACCACCGGTAATAAAGAGTTTCATAAAAAGCGATCAAAAACGGAACAACCGGTTAACCAGGAAAAATATGCTGCTCATTCCCAGAATCCGGACAATGTCGGCAATACTCTTCCCAGTAATGGCCGAGATATCGGAAACGATTTTTGTTCGCAAACCTTTGCCAATATCTTTAGTCTCGGGCACGATAATGACTTTACCGGTCAAGCCATGTTGGAGCTTAGTGTGACTACCCTTGCCGCCAGGCTTCATGAAGAAACCCAAACGCAGAGAGGCACGAATTACCTGTCTTGACGAGCACGATGGGATCTCCACAACCCCTTACGCCACCACGAGTTGCCCAACGGTTTCAGCTTCGTAGCGCAAAAACGCCGGATTGGCTTGATCCTTAGGTACTTCAAAATACGTAAAAATAGCATCCTTCATATTCTGTAATGCCTCGTCCATGGTTGCGCCTTGAGTGTAGCAACCGGGTAGATCTGTTGCTTCTGCCCAAAATCTACCATCAGTATCCTGATGGATTCTTACTGGTACCTGGCGAGGTAAATGAGAAAGTGTGTGACTCATAGTGCATGGCAGTATATCCTCGTGGATATTCACTGTCAATATCTTTGTACAGCTATCTATCGGTTCTGCGTCGCCCAGTCGAAGCCGATTTCCGGGTCGTCAAAAGCAATGCGTTTCTCATCCGGATTCTTGGGGTCGTAACTCATCGTCGTATGGTAAAAGAGCATCACCGGCTTGTCACCCAGCACCCGGTACCCGTGCGCCACGCCAATGGGAATTTTGATGAGGATAGGGTTCTGCTCACCGGCGTAAATCACCTGCGTCTGTTTGTACGTTGCAGAATCCTTGCGCATGTCGTACAGCACCACTTGCGCCATACCACTTGCTATGTACCACAAATCGTCCTGCTTTTCGTGGTAGTGAAAGGCCTTGATAACCCCTGGGTAGGTTACTGTTACTGATGTCTGGCCGAAGTTCGACAAGAGCTTGTCGTCATCTCGCAGTACCTCGCGAAAGAATCCGCGATCGTCGGTGTGGGTAATTAATTTCTTTACAGTGATTCCCTGAAGCATTTCCATATTTTAAACGTTAATTATGACTCGTCCTTATCAAAATACACCAATAGGCTCAAACCCAGAACAATCAACCCACTCAAAGGGGCTATTACTTTAACCAGCCAACCAATTGAAGACGTTTTATACCACACCACAGCCACCGTGCCAAGAGCGAGGAGAACCATCCATACGTAGTCTTTCCAGGTCGGCTTTCCCTCTACTTTTGCTTCTGGCACAACCATTGGCCATACGGTAGAAAGTACCCCAATGACAATTGCCGACCACAAAAAGATATTGATATTGAAAAAATTTGCAACGACTCCTGGGCGTAAACTCTCCATGAGGTAAAACCCCAGGAAAGAAACCAACGAGACCTGAAAAGCAAATGAGAGCAACTCGCGTACTTCTGTACCCGAGAATGGCGTTGCAATGTTAAAGGTAATTTTATTCATAACGCGCTACTGTTTGGCGAGTGCTCGAAATAACTTTGCTATCTCTGAAAACGCAAAGGGCGGTCGTTTTGCCGTAAACGTAATTTTTTTAATATGCAAGAATGCGCCGGCCTGCGTGGTAAGCCCGGGGTCGGAAAGCGAGAAGGTAAACGTTTTACCTTTTGCAGAAAGTGTATGCAAATCAAAGGTTTTTTCGAGCAAATACGTACCACCCTTTTTACTCGCGATTGGTGCCACGGGTACGGGGTCGTAGAGGAAATCTGCTGCCTCGACGGTTGTTGCTGCAAGGCGGGGCACTTCTGTAATACGCCGGGCAATTTTTTCAAATGCTGCCCGTAAACCCCCCTCGGGTTTCAACAAGAAACCGCACGAGTTCGATATGCCCACATCTGCACGAGGAAATACTAGAGTATTGATCTCGTTTTTTAACTTTAAATCCTGACTCTGCTTCACCCCCGGAAGTCTCACCTGCTTCCCATTCACGCTTATTGGGTTCTGTATTCCAAGCTGATGCACCGCCACAACAGTAAGGTCGGGGCACTTCGTATAGAGAGTTACTGGGGAGCTCGATTGTTCCAGAAATAGCTTGCTCCCAAGTTCAATCGCATCACCCTGGAATTGCACGTTGCTTACTACGGTTGCCTCACTATTCGCGCTAAACCGCAGGGTATAGAAGCCAGGGTCACCTGCTGGTACATCAATGATATGCCGCTGCATTGTGCGTCCTCCATCAGAAATATTTTTTGTAACAATACTTACACCTTGATGTTCTAGGGTAAAACGGAGGGTATTCTTGCCAGAATCACTGTAGACAACTTTCGTATCAAATGTAACCTTTTGGGGTTTCCCATCAAAAAACGCATTAACGGTAAAACTCCCACGGTAGCCACCGGGTAACTGCACTGCAGGGCTCTCTGTGTTTGGCGCGTAGAATGACGAGGGTATGGAACCTTTTAAACCCTCACCTATAGAATAAACCTTTTGCAGGTTAGAAAAATTCTTCCAGAATGCATCTACATCTTGGATTTCTGGATGATTTTTTACGTACAAGCTGCCTTGCCCTAATTGCAAACGTCGCCATTCAGCCGAATACGCTGCTGGATTACGGAATGCCACAGACTGGTCAGGGTCGGAGCTTAAAACTTTTGCGCCAAGGGTAACAGTTGCGTACGGGTCAGTCTCTACCTCTGCAGTCATGGTCATGGTGTCAAAACCGCGTGGTAGGGTGACGGCAAACTTTAGCTGATCGGTGTAGGGGCGGGTGCGTTTGCCTTCTGGGGTAGAAACCACCCCAACGTCTGCACCACCGACGTACTGGGCGCTCCCCGGAAGGTGGAGGAAGGAGGAAATGGTAACAATGTGCACTCCTGAGAATGCTACAATGTTGTTGAGTAGCCATACACCAAAAGTTATGCTACAAACTACTACAAACCAAAACGCAGCGCGTTGGGGTTTCACTAATGAGGCCTTGAAGTTTAGAAAATTCATCACGTATCAAAATGCTTACGTTCAGTAGGTAACGGTACGAAAATATCGCAAAGGAAAAACCAAAATGTAAATACCGTTACGGAAAAGAGGAGAACGGCAATCCAAGGTTGTACATTGAGGTTACGAACTATTGCAAAAGCAGCAATAACACTCCCAATCGCAATTACCGAACGAAGCATGCCTGGTCGTGGCACGGAGATAAATAAGTTTTCGCGGGGAAAGAGGAGTACGCAAATACCTAGAACAATTAGGATAGGGGGGATATTTGAAAATTGTGCTGTACGCAAAATTGATCCTGGAAAAAGTTGCTCAAACGTGTACGCAACGAGATACCCCAAAAAAAGTACGAGGAACGTGTAACGGCAGAGTGCTCGAATAAACTGTATAAACCAGGTTGTGTTCAAGTTGAGAGAAAACATAATATTAGTAAAGGCTAGCAATCAATACGTTTTTTGACAAATTAAACTAAAATAACTATAGTACGAAAGCTTAGAACATATACTTTTGTAATTTTTGTATGAAAAAAGCACTCATCACCGGAATTACTGGCCAAGATGGTTCCTACCTCGCAGAACTTCTTCTTGAGAAGGGCTACGAAGTACACGGCATTGTTCGACGTTCTTCGAGTATCAACTCGGCGCGCATCGACCACATCTTCCAAGACCCGCACGAGAAAAATATTCGGTTGCACTTGCACTACGGTGACTTAACGGACTCCTCAAATCTCTCCCGCCTCATTGAGAAAATTTCACCGGATGAAATATACAACCTCGGCGCGCAGAGCCACGTCCGGGTGAGTTTCGACATGCCGGAATTCACCGGCAACGTCGACGCTCTCGGTGCTACCCGCTTGCTCGAAGCCATTCGCGACACGCGTATCAAAACGCGAATCTACCAAGCTTCTTCCAGTGAAATGTTCGGTAAAGTGCAAGAGGTTCCGCAAAAGGAAACGACCCCTTTCTACCCTCGAAGTCCGTACGGCGTCGCTAAAGTGTACGCGTACTGGATAACGGTCAACTACCGTGAGAGCTACAACCTCTACGCTTGCAATGGCATCCTGTTCAACCACGAATCACCTCGGCGCGGCGAGACGTTTGTGACCAGAAAGGTTACCCGTGGCCTCTCCCGTATCAAGCTAGGCATAGACAAAAAACTCTACCTTGGCAACCTCGAGGCAAAACGCGACTGGGGCTACGCCAAGGACTACGTCGAAGCAATGTGGCGTATGCTGCAGCAGCCTACCCCCGATGACTACGTCATTGCCACGGGCGAGACACATTCGGTTCGCGAATTTGTAGAAGAAGCTGGCCGACACCTCGGCATGGATATCCACTGGAAAGGGCAAGGCCTGGATGAAGTAGGCATTGATGCGCAAACGGGCAAGACGATTATCGGGATTGACCCAAAGTATTTCCGCCCAGCAGAAGTTGACCTCCTCATTGGTGACTGCACGAAAGCCAAAGCGCAACTTAACTGGAAACCCAAAACGACTTTCAAAGAACTCGTGAAAATCATGATTGAGGCGGACCTCGCGGCAGAAGGCAGAAACGAGACACACGCCTCAACCACCCCACACCCTTAGGCCTCTTGCCAAAGCCTGCCAACAAACGCCTATGATCAAATTAATGAAATCAACATTCCTCCATGAGGAAGAGACGAAACGGAAACTCGTTGACTTCATTATGCAGGCAAAGAAGCTGAGCATGGGCGCAGAGTGTAAGGCGTACGAAGTTGCATTTGCAAAGAAGCAAGGCCGAAAGCATGCAATATTCGTGAGCAGTGGAAGCGCTGCCAACCTTGGCCTGCTCCAAGCGCTCTTGAATACCGGAAAGCTGCAGAAAGGTGCGCGTGTGGGCTTCTCTGCACTCACGTGGGCAACGAATGTCATGCCCATAATCCAGCTTGGTATGACACCGGTAGCAATCGACTGCGAACTGGAAACGCTGAATACATCCCCAGCAACGCTCGCCAAAGCGGGAAAACTCGACGCGCTCTTCCTCACGAACGTCCTGGGTTTGTGCGATGACCTGCCGGGTATAGCTACGTACTGCCAAACGAAGGACATTCTCCTCCTAGAGGACAACTGCGAGTCACTCGGTTCCAGCGTGCAAGGGAAACTCCTGGGGAACTTCGGCTACGCCTCGACGTTCTCTTCCTTCATCGGCCACCACGTCTCGACAGTAGAGGGGGGGATGATTTGCACTGATGACGACGACTTCGCTGATGCGTTGATCATGGTACGGGCGCATGGTTGGGATAGAAACCTCAGCGAACAAAAACGAACAGCGCTGCGGAAGCAGCACGGGGTAAAGGATTTCTTCGCTATGTACACATTCTACGATCTTGCCTACAACCTCCGGCCGACCGAAATCCAGGGCTGCCTAGGCAACCTTCAGCTCCCCTACTGGGACGAGATTGTGTCTGGCCGAGAAGCGAATTTCAAGAAGTTCCTCGCCAGCGCTCAGTCGAACGCGAATATCTACCCGCTCCGAACCGAGCAACTCTCGACAGTGTCGAACTTCGCCATGCCTGTGGTGTACAAATCGGAAACGGCATTTTCTAAAGCATGCCAGGCTTTCGTCAACGAACAGGTAGAGGTTCGACCAATCATCGCCGGGAACATCACCGAGCAACCTTTCTACAAGAAGTACATGCCCCACCCCGAACCTTGCCCGAATGCTGCAATCATTCATCGCCGAGGACTGTATTTCCCGAATAATCCAGAACTCACAGAGGAAGAAGTGATACAGCTTTCATCTCTCCTTCACGGTTAACCATGCATACGCCAGTAGACTTGAAAGCACCGATCTTCATAGCCGGCCATCGTGGCATGGTTGGCTCTTCTATCTGGCATGAACTTGAACAGCGTGGTGCGGGGCAGCTCATTGGCGCGACGCATGCAGAGTTGGAACTACGAGACACAAACGCTGTTGAAAAATTCTTTGCCGAACATAAACCAACCTATGTTGTTCTCGCTGCAGCGAAAGTCGGCGGCATACAAGCGAACATCAATGCTCCTGCAGATTTTCTCTACGATAACCTGGCCATTCAGAACAGCATCTACGCTGCAGCACTCAAACACGGCGTGAAGAAAATTCTCTTCCTGGGAACTTCCTGCATTTACCCACGGGAGTGTCCGCAACCTATGAAGGAGGAATATTTGCTAACTGGGCCGCTCGAACCGACGAACGAAGGATACGCGCTGGCGAAAATTGCAGGTATCAAGTTAGCAGAGTACATGTACAAGCAGCATGGCTTACAGTCGGTATGTCCCATGCCGCCGAACCTCTACGGACCGAACGACAACTTCGATCCAAAGAATTCACACGTCCTTGCTGCGCTCGTGCGGAAGTTCGTTACGGCCGTTGATGCAAAAGCTGATGTGGAGACAATGTGGGGTTCGGGAACTGCACGGAGAGAGTTCATGCACGTTGACGATGTTGCGCGAATTGCTGTCGACCTTTTCAACGAACACGAAACGCCAGAGATTATTAACATTGGGCCCGGTATAGATAGTTCAATCAAAGAGCTTGCTGAACTAGTAGCCAAACTCACTGGCTACACTGGACCGCTGCACTGGGATACGACGAAACCCGATGGCATGCCGAGGAAGTGCTTAGACGTTTCCCGAATGCGGAAACTCGGACTTGGGCCAACAATTACGCTCGAGGATGGGATTAAAGAAATGATTACGTATTTTCGGAAGAAGCAGCTTGATGAATTAGCAAGAACGTAGACGCTATGGCAGAATTTCAAAAAAGGATACTCGCAGCAATTCTCAAAGATGACTACGGGAAACCAGAGCGAGGACCCGGAGGCGAGTATATTTACTTCTACTCAGCTCTAGAAACTCTTTGTCAAACGGTGCAGCTCTTCGATGTTGGACCCTTCCTTAAGCAGCCCGACCTCTTACGTGAGAAACTCCTGAAGGCAATCGACGAATTCAAACCAGATCTCGTATTCTTTTCCATATTTTTAGATGAGTGCACGCCCGAACTCTTGGATACAATTCGCGCCCGAACGAAGACGGCGAACTGGTTTCCCGATGATCAATGGCGGTTCAATATATACTCAAAGCATTATGGGAAACATTTTTCAACTGTCATAACTACTGATCCCTACGTGCTCAAGAAGTACACGAACACTGGGTGTTCTGACGTACTCCTTTCACAATTTGCCATTAAGGTGCCAATACAAGCACCAACAACACCGATCACCTACAAATACGATGTTAGCTTCATTGGTGTAGCCACAACATATCGCACCTGGCTCATTTCGGAACTACGAAAACGTGGCATTGAAGTTTCAACTTTTGGCACAGGTTGGCCAAATGGCAGAGTACCCTACGAAAAAATGCCAGAAACATTCTGCCAAACTAAAATAAACTTAAACATCTCGAATAGTAAAAACTATGATATTCGTTACGTACTTTCTTCAATACACAATTTTCAAGACTTTCGTAGAACAAAAAAGAACAAGGAGCAAATAAAAGGTAGGCATTTTGAAATTTGTGGAGGTTATGGATTCCAGCTAACAAACTACGTAGAATTTCTTGAAGATTACTTTACTATTGGAAAAGAAATTGCGGTATACAATACAATAGATGACATGACTGAAAAAATTAAGTTCTACTTAGAAAATGAGGATCTTAGGGAAACAATTGTACGACAAGGGTATGAACGAGTTGCAAAAGATCATACATACGTGCAGCGATTTAAAGACATATTGAATCATATCTTTCACTCCACCTAGCTGTATGGACTTCAAACTAGACCATTTTGAATCTTACAATGATATACGAGGCAAACTTGTGGTTTTTCTTAAGGAATCAGAACTACAGACTGAACAAAAACATTTTGGCCAAATATACTTCATCACCTTCAGCAACTCAGGAATTGTCCGTGGCAATCACTACCATAAGAAGTGGCGTGAATGGTTTGGTATAGTCCAAGGTAGAATTGAAGCTGTCGTCGAAGATGTACGTACAAAAGAGCGACAGAGCTTCGTACTCGATGCTGCGAAAGATGGTTACGTACGTCTGCAAACTGGACCTTACATAGCGCACGCTTTTCGATGCATCTCTAATTCAGCTGCACTGTTGAATTACGCAAATGGAGAATGGGATCCAGAAGACAACATTCCGTACACAGTTATACAATAAGTATGCGAAAGGCAATTACCATTCTCGTAACCTCAGTCGGTTCAACAACAGCACTCTCGGTAATAAAGTCATTACGTCAAGATAGCGATAGGAAATACCGAATTATTGGTACGGACATCAACCCATTACGGACCATACCCGGAAATGTATTTACCGACGTTACGTACAGAGTGCCAGAAGCTAAGCGAAGAAGCTACATACCTGCGTTACGGAAAATTTGCATAAGGGAAGGTGTTCAATTCATTATCCCAATTGTAGATCTAGAGGTGGAACTACTCGCAAAGAACAGGAGTATACTCCAGGATGTTGGCGCGCGCGTATGCGCATCAGACTACGTTACGGTAAAATCATGCAACGATAAGTACGCTACCTACAGAGCACTACAAGCAAAGAATGTATCAAGTCCACCAGTAAACCTACAGAGCGAATTGTCAAAAGAATCTATTTATAGGTTACACTTTCCCCTCTTCATAAAACCTCGTCGAGGTTGTAGCAGTATTGATGCTTACCGAGTCGAAAGCTACAGCGTGCTACAGTCATATTTCACTCGACGGAATGACTTCATCGTTCAACCCTTCCTTAAGGGTAACCAATTTGTCATTGACGTGTGCAATGATGCAAATGGGAAAAACATTGTATCAATACCAAGGAGGGAAATTGTTTCGAAATCTGGCATTGGGGTAAAAGCTGAAACATGCAAAGACAAAGCGCTACAATCTTTCGGGGTTCGAATTTCCGAAGCGTTGAACATTAAGGGGGTTGCCAATATTGAAGTGTTGAAGCGTGGCAATAAAATTTCCCTCATTGAAGTAAACCCACGTTTCTCAGCGGGCTCAATCATTTCAACTGCAGCTGGGGTAAATCTAGCAGCGCTTACGATAGGGGTTTTCAGTGGGTCAGCTATCACACATAATTCTAACCAATGGCTTGCGGGTGTGTACATGACTCGATACTGGCAAGAAGTATTCTACTATCGACATCGGCGTCTGAAACTCGCTCCACTATATGAAAATCCAAAAATCTAGAATCCTCGTTACTGGTGGTACGGGACTCGTTGGAAAGCCCTTCGTAGAAAGCGTAGTGGCATCAGGAGCGACCGTATATTGCATTACGAGAAAGAGAGTGCAATCAAAGCACCCACGTCTGCACTACTTGCAGTGCGATTTACTTAGAGTTGCTGAGAAAGCAACGAAAATCATACATATCGTGAAAAGAGTAAATGCGCTGGTGTACTTAGCAGCTAACATTCCTCCACTGACGCAACGAAAGGAAACACTTTTCGAGGCGAAACAAACGACTCTCGACCCATTCGTTACGACGCTTGAGCACCTTGGAACAATTACAGAATCAATTGTGCTTGCGAGTACAATTGACGTCCATGGTCCAAGAGTTCCACGGAGCTTCACAGAATTGCAGGCTATCGCTCCTGCGACACCATACGCAGTGGCGAAATACTGCTGCGAAGAGTACTTACGCTACTACTCACGTGTAACTGGAACTCCACATACGGTTGTACGTTTTTCACAAGTGTTTGGCGAAAATGAGCAACTCGTACGGGTAATACCATACATAGTCAACGCATTCGTACACAACCAACCTTTCCGTCTAATTGGTAGCGGTAAGGATGAACGACGATACCTCTTTGCAGAAGATGCTGCCACTGCGGTACGTCTTGCTTTGTTCCACCCAAAAAATGAGACATACCAAGTAGCCGGTAAGGAAGTATCAAGTATTAATAGAATCATTGCAACGTTAGAAAAAATTATCAGTAAAACCCTTACTGTCATTCGCACAGACACGTCACGTCCCCCACTACACATCGTTCCAAACACTAACAAAGTCAAACGTGCCCTCATGTTTTCGCCAAGGTATTCGCTTGAACAAGGTCTACGAAAGGTTATGGAATCAATAACGTAGTATGGCAAACTCACGATCGTACAAACGAAGTATACAAATGAAACGAAAGTACTCAAAGTACATTTTTGGGTCTTCGCCTTTTCGACGTCCTGTAATTGCATCAGCGAAAGGCAACTACTACATTGACTACGATGGAAACAAGTTCCTCGACCTTATGTCAGGACAATTTGCTACTGTACTTGGACATGCTGACCCTATCTTCATTAAAGAAATACACAAGCAGCTCAAGAAAGTAGTCCACACGAGCACTCTCCACTTGTCTTTCGAAGTTCTAGAAGCTGCAAAAGCAGTAGCTTCCTTAACAAACGGAACACTTAAAAAAGTTCTACTTCTCTCTACGGGTGCTGAAGCTGTTGAATGCGCTATACGTAATGCGAAATTCTATACAGGTAAAGATCATATTGTGAGCATTAGCGCTGGGTACCACGGTTTAACCCTTGCAACGCAAAGCCTCTCTAGCTCTGGGCAATACGCTATGCCGAAGGTACCAGGGAGTCTCTCTATACCTACACCAGACTGGATACATAGCGACACAAGTAAATCAGAGGCAAAGTATATTTCGGAATGCTTAAAAAAATCTGAAATTTTACTCCGCAAGTACCGTGGAAAAATTGCAGCATTTATTTACGAACCTATCATTTCAGTAGGTGGAATGATTTACCCTCCAAGACAGTATTTCCTTGGACTAAAGAGACTCGCGAAAAAGCACGAGGCACTCCTCATTGCTGATGAATGTCAAACTGGCCTGGGTCGTACTGGCACATGGTTTGGGTTCCAGCGCACTCACGTCGTACCAGATATTCTCGTTCTTGCGAAGAACGCTGGACTTGGTCTTCCGGTATCTGCGGTAATTTTCGATACAAAAATAGCTGCTACTGTTGAAAGTAAACTCATTCATTTCAGTAGTCATCAGAATGATCCGATAGCTGCCAAGGCACTATCCATTTTAATCCACGAGATTCGCCGTCGAAAACTCTTGCCGTACATTCGATCAATTGGTAAGTATTTTGTTGATCGTTTAAAGAAGCTAGCAATAACTGAACCGTTACTCATTCTACCGCGTGGTAAAGGACTCATGCTAGGATTCGATTTACCTGACTACCTATTTTCAAAAGGTAGGAATGCAGGTCAACAATTGATGCTAGCACTCGAAGATCGAGGCATAAACATTCAGTGTATACGAAAGGGTAAGACGTTTCGCATACTACCTGCGTACACGCTCAAACGTCATGAAATTGATTTCTTTATTGACGCGCTACGTACATCCTTACACGATTTACAAACTAAATAACCATCGCAATGAAGATTCCATTTGTAGACCTTAAAAGAGAGTACCGTGAACGCCGAGCAGAACTAACATCGTCATTAGCGTCGGTTTTTAGCAAGAGCAACTACATCCTTGGTGAGAACGTAAAGAAGTTTGAACAGGAATTTAGCCGATACCTTCGTGTCCAAAATACTATTGCTGTAAGTTCGGGAACTGACGCTCTCCATTTGGCGCTCCGTGCACTCCCGCTAAGACCAGGAGATGAAATCATTCTGCCAGCAAATACATTTATTGCAACTGCCCTTGCCGTTAACTGGGTCCAGTGCAAGCCAATTCTCGTTGATGTTGATGAGACCTACACCCTTGACCCGTTGCAGGTCGAGAGGCGCATCACCAAACGTACCAAAGCGATCATTGTTGTCCACTTGTATGGTTTCCCGACGAACATGGATGAAATTATGCGAATAGCAAAAAAACATAAACTTTATGTCATCGAGGATGCATGTCAAGCACATGGCGCACGATGGAAAAAGAAGTATGTTGGAACCTTCGGTGACCTTGCGTGCTTTAGCTTTTACCCAACAAAAAATCTCGGTGCCTATGGCGATGGAGGTGCAGTGACAACAAATAATCCAGCACTCGCACGCAAAGTGCACTTGCTAAGGAATTACGGTGAATCCCAAAAGTACCACTACAGCGTAAAGGGATACAACAATCGACTCGACGAGGTGCAGGCTGCAATACTCCTAGTGAAATTGCGCCACTTAAGACAATGGACGGTTGAGCGAAAAAGAAATGCCCTCCTATACAGACGTTTGCTACGTAACATTCCTGGTATTACCCTACAAACATTGCGGGAGAATGCAGATTCCGTCTACCACCTTTTCGTAGTACGAACGACGAAGAGAAACTCATTGCAGAGATTCCTTGCATCTAGAGCAATCCAAACGCAAATCCACTATCCAGTTACGATAGCATCGCAAGTTGCATTTCGTGAACTCCGCGTACAGAAAAACAAGACACCAATTGCCGAACGTGATGCCCGGCAGATTCTCTCATTACCTCTTTTCTATAGAATGACACCTGCGGAAATCCATTACGTTTGCAAGAACGTGCGTGTATTCTTTTCATTACAGAAGTAAGAAGAGTGTGAGTACCGGACCAAAAGTATCAATTGTTATTCCAGCTTACAATCATGAACAGTTTGTGCAGACTTGTATACAAAGCGTTATTATGCAAACCTACAAAAACTGGGAAGCAATTATCATCGACGATGGATCAACCGATCGTACCCCAGAAATAATCAATCGTTTCGCACAACGCGATAGAAGAATACACTTCGTTCGGCAAAGAAATGCTGGTGTTGTGAAGACCGATAATCGAGGTCTAGAAATGAGCACTGGAAAGTATGTGAGTTTTCTCGCCTCAGACGACTTCTACACTCCGGAGAGACTAGAGAAGCTCGTTCCTGTACTAGAGAAGAACTCACAGCTTGGCTTTGTCTGTAGCGATGCTACGTATGTTGATGATTTGGGAAATTCAACAGGGCTGGTCATGCAACCAGTTGCGAAGCAAAACTTCAACTTACCTAAAGCGCAACGGTTTAAGCAGCTCCTCAGAGGAAATTTCGTTATCGCACTTTCTGTACTGTTCCGTCGCAATTTCGCCCTCGCAGTAGGGTCCCTTGATGAAAGCATCCCAAACGTTGAGGATTGGGATTTATGGCTACGGCTCGCAGCGAAACACGAAATTTCATTCGTCGATTTACCACTCTGCTACTACCGTAGACATTCACAAAACAGCAGTAGGAATTTCCTAGCGATGTACGAAGGCCAACGACGTACTTTACTGAAAAACGTAAAAAGCCTATCGGTGATTGAACGCATAGTACTTACCATGCAAATTCTAGCCCGAATCAATTATGAGCTCGGAAATAGTTATAAGCTCGTAAATGCAAAACCAAGAGCACGTCTAGCATACGCTCGAGCGTTCATGCTCCAACCATTGAATTCCGATTTCCGTACAGCATTATTTTCCACCATCCGCAATTCCTCTCTAAAGAACGATGATGTTAAATAAAAACGAACGAAAAGTATTTCGTTCAATCGAGCCACTTCACGGATTTCCGAAACTTGACCTGCAAGAAGTTTGGCAATTTCGAGAACTCTTCTACATGCTCACTTGGCGAGACATTAAGGTGCGGTATAAGCAAACGGTTGTTGGAATTGTTTGGGTGCTGCTCCAACCGTTTCTCCTCATGCTCGTCTTCTCATTCTTCTTTGGCAAGCTATTGCATGTCTCATCCGATAATGCTCCGTACCCAATTTTCGTATACTCAGGGCTCTTACTATGGAACTACTTCTCCGTTGCACTAGGAAACGCTAGTAATGCGCTTGTAGAGAATGAAAACCTCATAAAGAAAATATACTTTCCTCGTCTCCTCCTACCCCTCTCAGCAACGATTACTCCAATTATTGACCTACTGGTAGCGTGCAGCATCCTTGGTCTCCTGCTTGTGTACTACCACTTTACTCCTCATCTATCAGCGATCATTGTAGTCCCTTTTGCAATGCTCATTTGTTTTATTTCTGCGGCTGGTCTTGGTTTGCTCCTTTCCGCAATTAATATACGTTTCCGTGATGTTCGCCACGCGCTTCCCTTTTTCATTCAGGTCCTCTTTTTCGTCACCCCTGTCCTCTATCCAGTATCCATTGTGAGCGCGAAGTACGCTTGGGTTTTCTCTATAAATCCAATTGCGAGTGCAATAAGTGCAATGCGTGCAAGCATTATCGGGAACGCACAGGTGAATTACCCAAGCTTAGTCGGTGCACTAGCAATTTCATTCGCTCTCTTTACCCTCGGGCTTATTGTATTCAAACGGTCGGAAGGGAAATTTTCTGATATTGCATAGCTATGGAAGAACCAATCATCAACATTACAAGTATATCCAAGAGGTACCAACTTGGTACGCGCGCATCGTACGATACGCTGCGAGATCGCATGGCGAGTACAGCTACTCGACTTTTTCGCAGTAGTCCAAAGGAGCATGAAGAAGAATTTTGGGCACTAAAAGAAATTACGGCAAGCATTAAACCTGGTGAACGTGTTGGCATCATCGGTAGGAATGGCGCGGGGAAGAGTACATTACTGAAAATCCTATCAAAGATTACCTACCCCACAAGTGGCTCTATAACGCTACGTGGTCGCGTTGCGAGTTTGCTTGAAGTAGGTACAGGCTTCCATCCTGAACTCACAGGACGGGAGAACGTTTTTCTCAACGGTGCAATTCTCGGCATGTCGCAACGTGAGATTCGTTCAAAATTTGATGAAATCATTGATTTCTCCGGTATTGCGAAGTTCGTAGATACACCTGTGAAGCGGTACTCGAGCGGGATGTACACTCGTCTCGCCTTCGCTGTAGCAGCATTCCTTGAGTCAGAAATTCTGATAGTAGATGAAGTGCTCGCAGTTGGTGATATGGAATTTCAGAAGAAATGCTTGCAACAAATGCGAACAGCGGCGAGCCAAGGACGAACGGTCCTCTTTGTGAGCCATAATATGGGAGCAATCAGTCAACTCTGCGAGAGAACCTTACTCCTGCAGAATGGAGCGCTCATTGCGGACGGGAAAACTGCAGATGTCATTTCTACGTATTTCCAAACCAGTCACAGAACAGTAGTAAATGTAGACCTCACCGACAATTCCTTACGGCAAAATTCACTGGAGAATAGCTTCGTAAAGTGGCAGCGCATCCGCATGAGCAATGATGCAAATCAAGAAACAGATCAATTTGGACTTGGGGAAACGATCCAATTTCTTGCTACGTTTCATGCGGTACAAGACGTCGAAGGTGTTTCTCTGGGGATGGCGGTAAACACGATGACCGGGCTTACCGTATGTTCCTCTACGCAACTTGAGTCTGGCAAATCGCAGAATTTTAAAACTGGCAGTCATGCAGTCCGGTTCTGCATCCAACCGAACCTCCTGGCACCTGGAACATACCTACTTGATATTTCAGCGAATGGACGAGGAATTACTGACTGGATTCCATCAGCTCTACAATTCACCATTACAGCCGCCTCAACACGAAATGGTAAGACGTGGCCAACGAACAAGTACGGATTTGCTGACCTTCCAATTTCTTGGGATCTTGACCCCAAGCTCTGAGCATGCGCATTCTTCACGCAGTCGAAACGTACAATCCATTCACGAGTGGCATGCAGGAAGTGGTGCAACGCATCTCTGAATTGTTGGCTTCACGTGGTCACCAAGTGACCGTAGCGACAACAGCTATGCCCGAACGTCACTTCTCTACATACAATGGTGTGGAAGTTGTGCAATTTGATATACATGGGAACTGTACACTCGGCTACCGTGGAAGTGCCGCGGCGAGAGATGAGTATCAGAAACTTCTACTTTCAAAAAATTTCGACGTCATAACTGGATTTGCCGCCCAGCAATGGTCAGTTGACTTGATGTTGCCGATACTACAGCAGATCTCTGCTGCTACGGTGTTCGTACCGACTGGTTTTTCTGGACTGCAATGGCGGGCGTATAAGAAGTACTACCGTTCAATGCCAACGTGGCTAAGTGAATTTTCTGCAAATGTCGCTATTACAAGGAGCTACCGAGACGCACAGTACATGCATGATCATGAGATAAAAAACGCATTCTACATCCCGAATGGTGCAAGTGTTAAGGAATTTGAAGAACCAGCTGATACTGACATTCGGAAAGCGCTTAATATCCCAAAGAATCATATACTCTTTCTGCACGTTGGTTCGCATACCGGTGTGAAAGGCCATGCGGAAATGATTAAGGCTTTCCGAAAAGCGAAGCTCCCACCTGCAACTTTACTCATCGTTGGCACCGAACCTCCTAATGGTTGTGCATCGCGTTGCCGAAGAGCTACACAGAAGCATGGACTACTCACTTTTTCACGTTCGCAAAGCGAGCAGGAAATTCAGTTTGTTACACTACGACGAGAAGAAACGGTCGCTGCATTTCAAGCAGCAGACATCTTCCTATTCCTCTCAAATATCGAGTGCTCCCCTATCGTCTTATTTGAGAGCATGGCCGCTCGGACGCCATTCATATGTACTGACGTCGGCAACACGAAAGAAATTGCCAGTGAGGGTTCTGGTACAGGAATCATTGTGAAAACGCACATCAACCGAAAGGGCATGAGCTATGCGAATATTGCGTCGGCAATCGACGCAATAGAACAGCTTGGAAACAATACGGTTCTTCGTGAAAAACTTGGATCTGAGGGTCATCGGGCATGGAAAGAAAAGCACACGTGGGGAAGTATTGCCGTTAAGTACGAAAATTTGTACACCCAACTTCTGCAACGCAAACAATCTTCACTATGATCATTAGCCACATCATTGGCGGTTTAGGAAATCAAATGTTTCAGTACGCTATGGGTTACGCTCATGCGGCACGAATAAAAGCTGTTTACAAAATAAACAACAGTGCCTTCACGACCTACCCATTACACCACTACGCCTTGAACGACCTCTCAATAACTGCGCCGATAGCTACAGAAGCAGAGAGTACTAGCATTCGAGGAACTCTCCGTACTTCGCTTGTTAGAAGAATCATTGGGAAGAAACCAACGTTCAATAAAAACTACATCAGAGAACGTGCATACACGTACGATGCATCGTACCGGAGTATGAGCGGCGATCTCTACTTTGAAGGCTACTGGCAATCAGAGAAGTACTTCCTTGATGCTGCGAGTTCAATACGCACTGAATTCACGGTACGACATGAACCTAACTCGCAGAACGCCACCACCTTGCAGTCAATTGCTGCATGTGAATCAGTGGCAGTACACGTCCGTCGTGGTGACTACGTGCAGAATAAGAAAACGCTCGCATTCCATGGTGTTTTACCAGTAGATTACTACCAACGCGCCGTCAGAGAGATCCAGAAATATATACAACATCCAACATACTACATTTTTTCAGACGATCCAGTTTGGGTAAGAGCGAACCTCCGTTTCGTTGCGCCAACAGTATATGTTAACCACAACGGGCCGAAGAAAGATTACGAAGATCTACGACTCATGGCGTCCTGCAAACACCATATCATTGCCAATAGCACGTTCAGCTGGTGGGGCGCATGGTTAGCCGAGCACCCTGGGCAAAAGGTTATTGCGCCAATACAATGGTTTGCTAGCAATCAAGACACGCACGACCTCATCCCTGATCGCTGGATGCGCACGTAAGGAAAACTATGCCAAAAGTTTCAGTACTCCTACCAGTCTACAACGGCGCTGACTACCTCCAGTACGCTATTGAGAGTATCCTCGCGCAAACATTTTTGGATTATGAGTTCATCATCGTGAACGATGGTTCCACAGATACATCAGAGGAAATTATTCAACACTACAGTGATGCTCGTATTCGCTACCTCACTCAGCAGAACGTTGGACTAACGCTCACTTTGAACAGACTCATACGAGAAGCGAGAGGTGAACTCCTTGCTCGAATGGACCAGGATGATTGGTCTCACCCTGAGCGGCTACAGACCCAAGTGCAATTCATGAATCGTAACCCTCACGTGAAGATGTGCGGGACTTGGATTCAAGCAATGAATACCAAAAATCAACCTATGTATACTTTCCATTACCCAGTTACCAATCACGCTATCCACGAAGAACTACTCCTCTCAAATCCATTCGCTCATGGTTCAGTAGTGATCCGGAAAACAGATAATATCTTCTACCGCCCAGAGTACGATAACGCTGAAGATATTGATAATTGGGCTCGGCAGTGCATGCAGCATGAAGTTGCGAATATTCCTAAAACTCTCTACCATTGGCGCATAAACCCTAAAGGTATCACCCATTCTCGTGTTCAGCAGCAGCAAGAAGCGGCGCTTCGGGTTTTAAAGAACTACAGA
Organism: Patescibacteria group bacterium; assembly: GCA_038065015.1. Taxonomy (GTDB): domain Bacteria; phylum Patescibacteriota; class Patescibacteriia; order PEXW01; family PEXW01; genus CAIPSZ01. Next base: position 19,394 of record JBBTRU010000056.1, read on the forward strand.
GCATGGTACTTGGCAAGCCCTTTCGTGAACCCTGTCACACTGGATGAAATCCGAACCGAGCGTAAGTTAACAGGCAGACGCATTCTCTGGAAGCGTAAAATAGCTCTTCAAAAGTTATTCCGTCAACTCAACCGGAAGGACTTGGTACAACGAGAGTGGCGATACCTCTGGCACATGCTAGTATAACTCTATGAACGAGCTCAAAGGCAAAAATGTCCTCATATTCGGTGGCTTAGGCCTCATTGGCAGCAGCACTGCGCGTCTTTTTATCCAACATGGTGCTCACGTGACGATTGCTGACAATCGCATGCCGCTCTACGGTGCAAACGACTTTAACGTGGCTGATCTAGAGGGAAAATTTACCCTTGAAATTGGTGATATCCGTGAACGTACCTTCGTCGACGCAATCGTGAAAGACGCAGATTACATTCTCAATTTCGCTGCACAAGTTGACCACAACCGAAGCATTCAAGATCCAATCTTCGATAATCAACTCAACTGCATCGGCCACCTCAATGTCCTCATGGCTTGCAAAGAGTACAACCAGAAAGCAGTCATCTTCTACCCGGGTTCACGTTTGCAGTATGGGCGTATTACTTCCCTGCCGGTACGCGAGACGCATTCACGTGAGCCACTGAGTATCTACGCCATTCATAAAAACACAGCGGAGCAGTACTACCAAGCATTCTGGAAACACTACAAAATTCAATCGGTTTGCTTTCGAATTGCCAACCCGTACGGCCCAAGGTCACAAATGAAGCACTCGGGCTACAGCATATTGAACTGGTTCATTCGGTTGGCGATGGAAGAGAAGCCAATCACTGTGTACGGCGATGGAGCCCAACTCCGCGACTACATCTACATTGACGATCTCGCTGAGGCAATTGTGCGAGCAATTTCCACGCCAGCGTGCGTCGGAGAAGTCTTCAACGCGGGTTCGGGTGTCGGAACGAAATTCATCGATATGGCAAATCTTGTTGTCGAAATAGCTGGTCAGGGAAAGGTCGAGCAAGTCCCTTGGCCAAAGCAGTACGACCACTTTGAGACTGGGGACTTCTACTCTGACGTGCAAAAACTACAGACTGCCTCACAGTGGCAACCCACGACTTCGCTCAAGGAGGGTATAGCGAAGACGCTCGCCTACTACAATAAGTACGGTTCGTACTACTGGGACATGATGCACAAGACTGCCTGAATCTACAACGCGTTCATGGATAGCAGAACACCGCCACTCGTTTCCGTCATCATGCCAGTGTATAATGCTGAGCAATATTTGCGCACAGCAATTGAGAGCATCCTAAGGCAAACGTTTACTAACTTTGAGTTTCTCATAGTAAATGACGGGTCCACAGACAAGTCCGGCGACATTCTCCAAAGCTATACCGACCCTCGGGTAAAAATTATTACCCAAAGCCAATCTGGCCTTGTTAGCTCTTTAAATCGACTCCTTGATCTTGCTCAAGGAACTTACATTGCGAGAATGGATGCTGATGACGAATCTGCACCGACTCGTTTTGCAGAACAACTATCTTGGTTCAAGGAGAACCCGAACGGGATTCTAGTCGGGAGTTGGACAGAAGTAATGGACGAAGATGGCCATGAAATAGAACAAGCTCGCTACCCATTGGCAGATAGCTTTTGCAGAATAGCGCTCATAACGGGGAACGCTTTTGCACACGGTGCAGTTATGTTCCGTCGGGGTGAATACCGGTACCGCAAAGATTATAATTTCGCTGAAGATTACGATCTGTGGCGCCGACTGGCTACGCTAGGGACAATTGGTAATATGCCTCGCTACCTTTACCACTGGCGTACCCATAGTCAGAGTATTTCTCACCAGAACACGAAACAGCAATTACGAATTGATAAGAAGATTCAACGCGAATACCGTAAAGAGAATTTGCTTCCTGAGTATACCGAAATTGCATCTGGTGCTCCTCGAGAAGTCAGAGGTCGTGGTCGGTTACGTACTATGAATAGCCTTTTACGATTTACTCGTACCCTTGGGTTTTTCCGCCCATTCCGCATCTTGCAATTAGGTTGGCTAACCTTACGTATTCTGGTAGGTTACCGTACACAATGAATATCTGTTTCATCGCAATCACTCCGTACCCCGGCTACACGTTCCCGGAATTACGCAATGCCGCAGCTGAACTCAGCAAGCTTGGGTATGCTGTCATAGTGATCGCAACCCACCAAGCAAACGAGACACTCCAGGAAGTAAGTGAAAACATTACTATTGTTAGGCTTCCGGTCAGAAATCGCTGGCAAATAGAGACATTCTTCTGGCGCGCAGCTCGCCGTGCAAAAAAAATGAACTCGGATATTGTTCATGTCTTCTGGCGTTTTGGAGCTGGAATTGTCCCCTGCGTTGTCGGGCGTCAGAAATGTTTACTCGATATTCGAACTGGAAGTATTGCTGAACGTACCTGGCGGCGGCAATTCGAAAATGCCTTACTGCAGCTAGACAGTGCATTCTTCCATTTCAGATCGACATTAGATGAGTCACTTGCGAAACACCTTCGAATTCACGTCGATGGGTATATACCAGAGGGTATACCGCAGAGCATGTTGACCAATATCGATAGGGACCAGCGCCAAGAAATTCGGAAAAAACTAGGTTGGCATGGGAACGAAATTGTTGGCATCTACATTGGCACTGCGTACTTACGTCACCTGGACCAACTCTTCGAAGGGTGGGGTGCTACGAGATCGAAGAACCCAAGCATTCGTCTTGTGATTATTGGTGACGCGATACGCCAGAAGCAACTCAGTCACTTTGTACGTGCAGCAAATAGCAGTCTTACTTTCCATCCGAGCATGCCACCAGAGCAACTTTGGCCCATACTCATGGCTGCTGACTTTGGCGTTGCGTACGTCCCGAATACTCCAGGATTTTCGCACCAGCAATCGACAAAGATACTCGAGTACGTAGCTGCGGGTCTTCCAGTTCTGGCTACCAGTACCCCAGCGAACATGCGCTTCATTGAAGACGGCAAAAATGGTTGGCTCATCGATGATACACCAAAAGGCGTTGCCGTTGGGTTAGAGAAAATGCTTCACTGGTTACCTACTTTTCGGAAAGAGTCTCTCGGAAACCAATCACTCGCCCGAGAATACGCGTGGCCAAGGATTGTGCAGCAACGCATACTCCCGATCTATCGAAGCATAACATGAAGACAATCGTCCATATTGGCTTCGGCGGAGGAGTGACAACGATGATGCGGGATCTGAGTTCAGTAATGCCAGGAGTCCGTTCACTGGCAGCTCCCTTCGGTCCATCAACCACCCCGACCGACTCGACCGATGAGAGTTTCGTATGGCAAGGTAGGTTCCGATTCGATAGGTACTTTGCAAATACTTGGAAATTGTACCGCTGGCTTCAGCGAATACACCCCGAACTCGTCGTCCTCCATGGTTTCATACCTATGGTGTTCCTGAGCTTGCCAGCCAAGAAGGCGGGCGTTGCGACCATCGTTGGGATCGATGTAGGACCACAGCCGACCTATAGACTAGCAAAGAAAATGCTCTTCTGGTTTAGCCGTCATGCACTTACCCAAGTTGCTTCCGTGAGTCAGGGGTCAGCGGAGTGGTTTGCAAACGCGTACCCGTGGTTACGGAACCGAGTGAAGACAATTGTGATAGGAGTCGACATGCCAGCGAGCGGTCCCCAACGAAATCGTTTACAAAAACCGCCATACGTAATTACCACAATATCGCGAATGGATGCTCCCCAGAAAGATCCAGTGACTCTAGTCCGCGCGGCCGCGCTCCTCGTAGAGCGTAAACTACCAGTGAGAATTCAACTCATCGGCGATGGGAATTTGCTCCCTGCGCTGAACAAGCTCACCAGCGCTCTCGGTGTAAAAGAGCACGTGTATTTTCTGGGCCACCGTTCGGACCTTCAAGCAATCTTGGATGGTAGTGACATTTTCGTACTAGCAACAAACTGGGAGGGATTGTCGCTGAGCATGCTCATGGCTATGGCTTCGGACCTACCGGTAGTAGCGAGTAAGGTAGTCGGCGTTGCCGACGTCATCTCCGATGGTCAAACAGGCCGGCTATTCCGTAATGGTGACTACGGGCAACTCGCCGTTATCATCGAAGATTTAATCAAAAATCCATCCCAAGCAAAAACCATGGGTATACTTGCAGCAGCCGATGCAAGTGAGAAATATCGACGATCGCGGATGATCGATGAATACCACCAGTGGTTTGTTGAACTCTTAGAAGAAAAGTCAACCTTGGACAGGTAAGAAGACTATAGGTTGTAGTGTATTCTTAGATTGATTGCGTAGTTGGGCACGACGTACGAAGAACACTTACGTTTTGGCTAAGGTTGTGTTCAACTTGAAATATCTGTCTAAGCTGCATCTGCTTGTTCGAATCCATATCGCTAGTAAGAGGGATTGGTGTTTTCAAGAAATACACTCGGTTAACTGCATACGTTGAACAAATCTCTTGTATAACTCTTGCAGATGGGTTCGTAACGAATGCTTGATAGAATGCGTACAAGCTGCCATTGGGGTACCAGTAGTATGCGTACCTGTTACCAGAACTTGCAAACCCAGCGGCAGAAGTGACTTCGTCGGTGAGGACGACGTACGATGCGGTTGCTGCTTGAGCATCGCTGTTAATGTAGTGTATAGCCTGCAGCTCAACATTTGAAACACTCCACCCAAAGTGATATTTTGATGGGCTTGTGAGCGTTGCGATGAGTACGCTAGTGAGAACCCCTAGTGCAATAACGACAATTCGCTCTCGTTTCCTTATGGCCCAATGCACAGCAAGTGCAAGGCTGAGACCAGCGAGTAAGGCACGAGTTGCATCGAAGATGAAGGGTACACGGCTCGTGAAAGGGACGTACGCATCTTTAAATATGCTCAGGGCGATAACATCGACGGCAAGCGCAAAAGATACTGTTGCTGCTAATATAAATACATTACGGTAACTGTAATAGAGCCACACCAGCGATGCTATCATGCTTAACGTAAGTATACCTGAGAAAGTACGTAGGGTGAGGAGACTAGCAATCCAATTACGCCCAGAAGATGTAAATACATATACAGCATTTTCTTGGAAAGCATTAGTTACTTGTGCATGTTGCAAAAAGTAGTCAAGCATTGGGATGACTGCAGCGAAGAGTAACCCAGCGCAAATCACAATAGGAAACGTTAACCGACGAAAGGTGTATCTACGGAGTAAGTAAGCAAGAAGAATAACAACACCACAAATAAAGCCCGTCGTTGGGTACGCAGCTAAGGCGAGAAGTCCAATAATGATATGAATAAAGGAAATCTTGACATCTCTATGGAGAAGGTACCGAATCCATAGCCAGCTTGTCAGTAGCAACGCGGCAATTCCAAGCGAGCGTACGTTCAGTGCAGGATCAAGACTTAGGTAAAATGCTGCTAAACTGCCGGCAAGTGCCATGAGAGCCGCGCTGCGTTTATTGCGTGATAAATCGAGACCTGCTGCGTAGAGTAGGACGGCAAGGAGTCCAGGGAGAAAGATGCTAAGGCCAGTGAATGCAGTCGTTACGGAAAGTTTTGTCCAATAAGCAAAGAATGGCAAAACCACGTAGAGTGACGCATTTGGTACTTTTTCAGATGAAAATTGGACAAGTGTTTGAAAATTCGTTGGTTCATAAACCTGCCCCTGAACGACTTGCTCAGCAATGCCAACATGTCTCCAGCTATCTGCGCCGTAGAGATTATCAACTGCAAAAGTGAAAGTTAGTGTAAACGCAAGTGTTGCGACAATAATGAAGAAGAGTGCATGGAGAGAACGTCCAAAGACCGCAAAGAGGTAGCTAACGAACGCGAACAAAACGACTACCGTAATTGGGACTACTGTAGCTAAACTCCCAGTGTAGAGGTGAGGTGCTTGCGCAATGCGGTAAAGGTAATACCCTACAAGGCCAACGCAGGTAAAACCGAGGATGGTAAGCAACCATATCGTACGGCCCTGGAGAAGGTAGCTCTGCGATGGAGACCTTTCGACGGAAGCTTCTTCACTCGTAGCAATATACGTTCGAGACCAGTACCAATACATTCCAAGTGTAAGTGCAAGAGCTGCAATGAATGCAGTCGCCTGTGTAAGATCGTTTAACCGATAGAAATAGTAGAAAGGGAGCATCGCGAAAATGTGCGTTGCAAATACACTCAGAATGCCAAAGGTAACTTTTACACTCCTAGCACTGCGTATAGGTGAGTACCGAGAAGCAACCCATCCATGGCTCAAAAAATACAGGCAAAAGAAAATGAGCCCGACGAGCGGTGAATGTAAGGCAAACTGATTTCCAATGAGTACGAGAACACTAACACCAAGAACCACAAATGGATAAAGTTTACGAGGCAACTGCGGTTTCATAGGTTGAAATAAAATCAGTCGCAATTTCATCCCAGGTGGGGAAGGAACGAACGCGCCGTTGCGCTTGCTCACCGAGCTGTTTCCGAAGTGATGGCTCGCGCAGAAGGTGGTTCAAATGGCTCGTGAGTTGTTCTAAATTCCCTGGTGGGTATAGCCTTCCCTCATTTGTGCTTTGAAGTATTTCTCTAGTGCCCCCGACATCAGTTGCGACGATTGCTCGACCAAGAACCGCTGCCTCCAGTACTGTTGTTGGCATACCTTCGGTATACGAAGGATTCACGACAATATCAGCAATTGCGAGGTACTGAAGAACCTGCTGGTGTTCAAGTACACCCATAAATTGCACTTCGCAGTGCGCCTGTGGTAATTGTTCTAATGTTTTTCGGTACGGACCATCACCAATGATGCAAAATACAAGGCACGGATATTGAAGTCTTGGGAGAATAGCAAGGATATCCTGCACACCCTTCGCTTCGATGAGTCTACCAGCGAATACGAGGATAAGGTCATTCGCTGAATAACCTAAACTTTCTCTAGGTAAAAATTTGACACCTTGCAGTTGCTGAGCACCTACCGGAATGATTCTCACATGCTTTGCACCAAGAGATTGAGAGAATACCTCTGCAGCGTGCGATACCGCAGTCACTTTGCGTGCGCATCGAAATGGGAAACGTCCCAAGATTTGATCAAATGTTCGCGCAATGAATGACTGGTATAACTGTGAAAGCTGGGGTGAACTTGAACCGTGTTCGGTATGCACCTGTGGTATTCGTCTCCATCTTGCGAGGAGACTCATGAGAAAAGTAAGCAAGTAGAAGCGAGTATGAGTATGGTAGACGTCGTACTTCCTATGCTTCAAATTTCGTATTGTAGCAAAATTTCTCATCGTAAATTTCGGAATTGGGTACATTCCATTAAGAAAATTCCAGGCATCAAGTCGGAAGATACGTCCGAATGCAAAAGTCTCTTCAGAAGGAGCGTCTTCAGTGTTGCAGGTCAGTACATCGGTCTCTACACCACGCTGAAAAAGCGAAGTTGCAAGATTGAACACGTAACTCTCTACTCCACCTTTGTGTGGAGAGAAGAATGATGTTATTGCGAGCACCTTCATTTTTCGCGCGTCTTACTTCCTCCCCTTATCGCGGAGGGCAAAATTTCGAACTACCGCAGAAATTTCGTGTTCTATCCACTCGAGTTTAACGTAAACTCGAAATACTGCATAGAAGAGCCCGACGACTGCTATTGCCAGTAGCGCCTCCACACCTCTACCGACTCCCAGAATGCGGGCAATAGTATCGCTTGAGGCTGGTTTCCACACAAAGAAGCCTATGATAAGCCAAATCAATGTCCAAAAAAGTAGTGCAAATATACCAAAACTCTTTTCTCGATATCGAAGAATGGCACGTGAAAGTGCAAAGGCGACAAAAAGTGAAATGATTATTTTTATAACCACGTTATTTCAATTTATGGACAAAAATTTTTAAAAGAATCTTAAAAAAATCCCCTAGGTGCTGACCTTTTGCAAGTGAATACTCTGTATAGTGTACAGTTACGGGTACTTCGCAAAACGAAATGTGTTTGCGGCCAATCTCTTCGAGAATTTCAGATGCATGCGCCATGCGATCTTGATTGAAACGGATATTCCGGGCTGCTGCTGCAGTCATTGCTCGCAAGCCGTTATGCGTATCTGTTAATTGCAAACCTGTACTAACGTTTGTAAAAATTACGGCTAAACGATGTAAAACCTTTCGAGTATATGGAACTTTCTGTTGGGAGAGCTCAGTCAAATAACGTGAACCGAGCGTTACCTGAACTTCCCCCCTTTCGATTGGTGCGAGAAGGGCGACAATATCACTCACCTGATGCTGACCATCAGCATCATAAGTGACAATAACTTCTGCGCCTTGTCCCAGCGCGTATTGGATTCCGGTTTTCAATGCTGCACCTTGCCCACGGTTAATGAGGTGCGCAAGAACGTCTTGGGTATACTCCCGCGCAATAGCCGCCGTGTTATCGTCAGATGCATCGTCAACAACAACGACATGATACCCAAGCGGCTGCAGAGCTTGTAATACATGACGTATTACTTGTCCCTCATTGAACGCGGGAATAACAACAAAAGTTTTCATCTCCCAATCCCCTTGTAGAGAATGCCGAGCTTCTGGAAGGCTTCTCTGTCCAGCGCGTTCTTCCCGTCAATGACCACGCGGACATGAGCCCGCTTGTACACTTCGGGCTTGAGCTCGAGGAAAGCCTTATGGTTCGTTGCGAGAATGACTGCATCCACGCCCTTCAGGAGCGCCTCCAGGCTCTTCACTGTGGACTTTTCGGGGAAATATGGGTCGTACACCAATACTTTCGCCCCTAGGCCTTCTAGGAGTGCTATAACCTTCAAACTCGGGCTTTCCCGAATATCACCGACGTTTGCCTTGTACGAGAGTCCGAGAACCCCAACGGTGACTCCTTTCACGGACTTCCCAATTTCGTTCAGCGCGCTCTGGAGCTTCCCAACAGTGTACCCAGGCATGCTGTTGTTTATCTCCCGAGCCAGCTTGAGGAACTTGTGGTCAAAGCCCGCCTGCCGCGCCCGCTCAATGAGGTAGTACGGGTCCACGGCGATGCAATTATGAGCAATAAGGCCATTCGTGGTAATCACTGTCTGGGTCTGTTCAACTTCCAAGGAGTAGACCGCTCTACCAGGAACGACCCGCTTCCCTTTCACCGCGACACTTATCCAGCCCTGGGAGCGCTCGGCCCGCGGGTAGTGATTAACCTTTTTTCGGTTGTGGAAATACGCTTCCAACCGTTCGGCCTTCTGGTCCAAAAACGTGCCCCGAAGACGCTGGAGGTTTTCATCACCACTGATACGGAGCAAACCAGCCCGATGTTCAATATTCGCAATGATTCCCCGCTCCAACAGCAAGAGCAGCACCTGCTGGAATAGTTCTGGTGAGGAGGTGAAGTAATTAGCGGAAACTGTGGTATTCCGGTGCACGTACCGACGACCGTTCTTCACATACGCTCTTGATCCAGTGCTGTACTGCACGCCACCGTCACCACGGAGAAGACCTTTGAGTACTTCACTGCGCAGCTGTTGGTTCCCCATGATGACACTAGGGATTCTCATGGTGTAACAATCCACCCCGGTTGCAAACGTTTGCTTGAAAAGGAACGCAAGGATGGCAGATGACACTTTGATATGGTGAGCCTGGAAGTGTTTGTCACGGTACTCGGAAAAGGCGATACCTAAATGCTGGAGTATGGCGCGCATATCTGCCAGGACTTGCGTTTCTTTCGGGTGGAAAGTAAATCGTAGCCGTGCGGTTTTTTTCTCCGTGGTTAAACACCCTTCACTCGCGTAGTACCCAAGCAAACGAGCAACCTGTGCATCAACAGTAAAAATTGCGGGCAGCTGGCTAAAAGATGGTCCCCGGCCAGTGCAGAGCAGCAGGCGCTGACGTGGAATGCCTAGATGACGCTCCAAGCGTAACCACACGGCCGCTGGCATGCTGTTATCCCGAATGAAATCGCGTTTGCCCGGTACCCCGGTGAGCAGCTTTGAAATTTTCGTCTGGTACCGCTGCACATCCGCCGGTTGCAACTTGACCCGAATCTTGGCTCTTAACGCCGCTGGCACAAGTGCAAGCAGATCGAACGATGCAACCGGTTTCGTTACATCAGGCAGATTGTTTGTCAGGAGCAGACGGTCACCTACCCGTACGTCTTGCGCCCACTGCAAGCGGACTTCTTTAACACGCTGCAGAAATACAGGATGCTTATCTGTGACCTTGGTCTTGATGTTGTAATCGGCAAGTAGTTCAACCATTGAATCTGCCCGGCGACGGGTAAAAATACTCACCGGACGAAAAACTGTTTGGTGCGTGGTCATGTCGTACGAAAGAACTTGAAGGCCATTGGGCACACGACAAAGCGTTTTCCCTGCCTGGAAACTCTTGGTTGCTTTCGTTACATGCAAAAGCTGATCAAGCTGCGCAAACGTCATGGTCCGAATCTCCTTACCAATTCGGATCGTTACCCACTCTTGCCCGTCAAAACAGTGACCGCCGACGCCGACTGATGGAAAGTGGGGCATGAAAGCGAACGGCTTGGTCGCGGCCCCTTGGATAACGTCATGAACGTCTATGCCGAGCACGTCGAACGACTTTGCCAGCTCATTGACGTAGGCAATGTTTATATCACGGAAGGTGTTCTCGATAATCTTCGTAGCTTCAGCTTCTTTAATGGACTTCATAACCCGAACCTCACCGGAGATGATAGAACGGTAAAACTTCGCCGCGCGTTGAGCACCTTTCGGCGTGACCGAACCGACGCAACGGGGGATATTTCGGACGTTCCACTTCGCATTACCCGGGTCAATGCGCTCGGGGCAGTGCGCGAGCTCGAAGTCCTTGCCGACTTTGTACTTGCCATTGGCTTCGAGAATCGGCAGAACAACCTCCTCGCAGACACCTGGATTTATCGTCGACTCAATGACGATGAGTTGCCCTTTCTTCAGATTCCGGACAATGCTCTTGCTTGCGCTAATGACCGGGCCGAGGTCTGGGTTGTTGAGGTGGTCAACAGGCGTCGGCACGCACACGACGACGATGTCTGATTTCTTCACCGCAGTGTAGCTCGTCGAAGCGGCTATCTTCCGTTTCGCGATGGTTGCGGTAATACTCGGCTCATCGGGTAATGTATTAATGCCGCGATTAATCGCATTCACTTTCTGTTTGCCATGCGTAATACCAAAAACTTTGTAACCTTTCTCAACCGCAAGCGCGGCGAGGGGCAAACCAACGTACCCCAAACCTACGATGCTTAGTACCTCTCGCTTGCGGAGTGATGCTTTGGCCATAGAAATTACCGGGATTGGGAACGAAACCACTCGAACGTTTTCTGAATCCCCGCTTGCAAAGGTATTGCTGGTTGCCAGTGCAGCGCGCTGTGTGCCAAGTTTGCATTCAGGCTGCTCCGTTGCATTTCCCCAACAACTTCTGGTTGGCGATCAATTAGGAGTTCGTTCCCGACCACGCTTGAGAGATTGTGGATGATATCCAGAACAGACGTTTCTAGGCCGGAGCCGATATTGAATGTACCTGCCACATCACGATCGAGCGCGTTAAGAAACGCCTGCACAATATCTGCAACGTAGACGTAGTCCCGCGTGTGTTTGCCAGTGCCGAATACTCGCATAGGCTGCTGCTCCACGGCGCGCTTGGCCAGGATGGCAATGACGCCCGCTTCACCAAAGGGGTCTTGCCGCGGGCCAAAGACATTCGCCGGCCGGAGGATCGTTGCTTGAAAATTGTGAAGTTTGCTCCAAACCTCCAGGTACCGCTCGGATGCGTACTTTGAAATGCCGTAGGGGGACGATGGTTGCGCTGTCTGCGTTTCAACGGCTGGCAACTCCGCATTGTCCCCGTACATTGCCCCACCGGTAGAGGCAAAAATAAATTTCTTGAGCTTGCTCCCGGGAATTGCCTCCAAAATATTGCACAAACCAACCAGGTTAATTGCCGCGTCTTTGGCTGGGTGTTTGAGTGACTCGGGTACGCTCTTCTGTGCTGCGAGATGAAATATCACCTCAGGTTTGTATGCGCGCATCACATCCAGCGCAGCGGACATGCAAATATCCCTTTCGACAAATTGCACTTTTGGGTTGACGTACGCATGCTTCCCCGTGCTCAAATCATCAATAACCATGACTTCTTCGCCACGCTCAACCAGCGCATCCACGAGATGCGAGCCGATGAACCCAGCACCACCTGTCACCAATATTTTCATGAAGGGTTATAGCTAATCACGCGGCTCGCCTTCATCACCTCAATAGTCTGCGCCAGGCCATCCTGCAATTCAATGGTCGGGAACCAGCCCAGACGGTCTTTGGCAAGGCGGATATCGGGCACACCCTGGCGGCTGGCAAAGGGGTGTTCGTCCACGTGCTCGATGGTGCTGGTAGATTGCGTGAGTGCGAGAATTTTCTCGGCCACGGTCGTCAGCAGCACGGGGTCGGGATTGCCTAAATTTATCGGCCCGCCTTCGGAAGATTTCATCATCTTCACAATCCCGTCGATCATGTCGGCAATGTACACAAACGTACTGGTGGCATCGGGCTTGCCGTAAATTTGCAACGGCTCCCCGAGCAGGGCGCTCCGGACCAAATCCGGAATCAGGCGGCCGTCGGTAAGGCGCATGCGCGGACCAAACGTGTTAAAAATGCGCACCACTTTTGCGTCCACGTTTTTATGCAAGCGGTAGTTCATGGCCAAACTTTCGGCAAAGCGCTTGCCTTCGTTGTAGCAGCTGCGCGGGCCGGTGGGATCGATAAAGCCCCAGTAATCCTCGCGGAACGGCTGGTTGTTTACCGGTTCACCATAAATTGCGGACGATGAGGCCAGCAGGTATTTCGCGTCCCACTGTTTGGCCAAATCGAGCAGGTAGCGCGAGGCAAAAGCATTGGCCAGCAGGGTTTCGACCGGCAATTTTTCGTACTCTTTGGGCGACGTCGGGCAGGCGAAGTTGTAAATTTCCTGCACGCCCTGGATAGTGACCTTAAACGGCCGCAATTCGGGGAATTTTTCTAAGTCGAGTGGTTCGGAGAGGTCGTGCTTGATGAATTTGAAATCCGGATTTTGCAGCAGGGGTTCGATATTCTCAATGGAGCTGGTGCTAAAGTTGTCCACGCAAATAACCTTGGCGTCTTTTACCAATTCGTCGCACAGGTGCGAGCCAATGAAGCCTGCGCCGCCGGCGACGAGGACGTTCTTTTTCTCAAAAATGGTTTTTCGTTGGGTCATAGACGTGGGGCGATAAGCGGGAGGAAGCGAAGGCGGAGTAAGAAAAGCGTTGCAAACATCTGCAGGCTGGTGCGGAAGAGTTGTACGGGTGTGCCGAGGATGGCCGAACGCGAACGGTCTACCCAGTGGGTCGGCATTTCAACAATAGCCGCGTCGGCCCGGCGAGCCAAGAGGAGCAGCTCGACGTCGAAGGCCATATTCCGAACGCGCGCGTGCGGCAGGATGCGTTGGAGCAAGGTTTTGGAAAAAATCTTTGCCCCGCACTGCGTATCGCGATACGGAAACCAGAAAAGGGTTTTTACCAAGGCGGCAAACGTTAGGCTGGCGAGCGTGCGGCTAAAGGCGCGGTTCTGCACCACTGCACCAGGTGCCCAGCGGGAAGCAATAACCCCATCGGATGCACCAAGTGCCTGCTCGAGCTTCTGGAACTCTTCGGGGCTGGTAGAACCATCGGCATCGAGGTAGCCAACGTAGTCACCCGTGGCCAGTGCCAAGCCCGTCCGGACGGCGACCGCCTTCCCGACTGGTTCGGAAATAACGTGCACGCGGATGTTTGAGTGCTGCTGCTGGTACTGCATAACCAGCGCGACCGTACCGTCGGTGCAGCCGTTGGGAACGATGATGAATTCCGTACGCAATGGGAAAGAACGCAGATAGGCATCCAGCGTCTGGCCAATTCTCTCTGCTTCGTTGTACGCCGGAATGACTATGGAAAGCATGCGCATGACTTGAAAAAACACCCCTTGAGGGTGCAATGACTGTAACATTTTTGTACGTTTATGGCAAATGCACGATTTACATGCGTAGGGGCAGAGCTTGCCTGTCCCGCCGATGGCGGTGGCTCTGCCCATGTGTATTCGGGTCGAGCAAGCTCGACCCCTACGTCTCTATGTCATGCAGCGAAGGCTGTACATACCTCGCGTACCTTCTCCCTGCCCGCGCAGGCACGGAGACCTGCGCTAGGTCTACGCTTTATGTTCTACCGCTTTAAACGCCCAGAGCTTTCCACCAATAAAATTCCAACTCAAGACCAGTATAACGGCGGCGGCTTTGCTTATGACCCGGGAATTTGTTACGGGCAAGAACACCCCGACAATGAGCTCGCTCAACCCCAATCCCACCAAAGCGACTACTAAAAATCTCGAAGCCTGCTGCCAGCGACGTTGATCGGCTGACCGAAAGGTCCACCGGCGATTGAGCAGAAAACTATTGGAAAAACCTCCGGCAAAGGCCAGGGCATTCGCAAGCAACGGCCGGTCGGCAAACCATACCACCCAACTGGTGAGCGAGAAAAAAATGATCCAGTCTACCGCCGTGTTGGCAAAGCCCACAATGCTAAAACGGACAAATTGACGGGTGGTCGGATGGCTGATGAAGCGTTGGATCATTGGGCGCTGATGGTGCCGACGGTAATGCCCGTGGTGGAGCGCGCGCTGTAGGCGTTAAAGGCTGCCAAGCGCGTGCGGCCAAGATTGGTAAACACGCGCACTTCGGGTTTTGCCCCCGGGCCAGTGCCGGTTATGATGTCCGGCGTCCCATCGCCGTCAATGTCGCCCGTCGCCAGATTCACTCCCCCCCGTTGGCTGGTGGCGTACGCCGCAAACTCCCGCTGCAGCGTACCGGTGCTGTTGAAGATGCGCACGCGCGGACTGCCGGTGGCCAAACCAACAATAATCTCGGCTTTGCCATCGGCCGTGAGATCGCCAGCCGTGAGCGTGACGCCCGTCGTTATATTCGTTGGAAAAACGCGGAAGGATCGCTGGAGTGTTCCCCCTCCCGAGAAAATTGCTACGCGCGGATCTTTGGCAAATTTCGAAATAATAATTTCGCTCGTACCATTGCCATCAGTATCAGCCACCGCCACCCGAACGCCACCGGTGTAGGTTTTGGTAAAAGCGAAAAATTGACGAATCAGCGTACCCGAACCGTTAAATACCCGGACTTGTGCCGAGCCCGTGGCTGTCCCAACGACAATCTCCTCGGTGCCGTCGCCATCCAAATCGCCGGTGGCATGCACCACGCCCCCGCGAAAAGCCGTGGGGTAGGCCAAGAACGAGCGAAGCTGCTTGCCCAGCCGGTTAAACACGCGCAGCCGCGGTTCCACGCCCTTGCCGAAAGAAGTGACGTACTCTTCCTGCGCATCACCCGAAACATTGCCCGCGGTCACAAAACCGTCGGCCCGAGCACCCGCATTGCTGCCGTTGAGAAATTGCCGCTGCACCTTGCCCGTGGCAGCGTACTCGCGCACGCGCGGGGTATCGCCGAGCAGCGGGAAGGTGAGAATATTCTGCTTGGCAAACTGCGCCAGCTGCACGCTGTCGAGCAGGGTAGCAATGTGCAACCGGCCGGCGCCCAGTTTTGCCGCGTAGGTTGGCTCGCTGGCCGCAAGAGAAAATGCGGACTGCTTGAGCAGTGCTTCAACGGCATCCACGCCAAGATCCGGCCCGGCGGCACGCAAGAGCACGGCCGCGCCGGCCACAAAGGGCGAAGCAACCGACGTGCCATACCAGCCCGCGCCGCTCACCTGGGAATAGCCCTGGTCGGGCGAGTAGAAAAATGTGCTGTACACATTCTCCCCGGGCGCGGCAATGTCCACGCACGAGCCGTAGTTCGAAAATGTCGAACGGGTATTACTCGGGCTCACCGACCCGACCCCAATGACGCCGGCGTAGCAGGCCGGGTAGCGGGGTGAGCTATCCAGGTCCACCCCTTCGTTCCCTGCCGCGGCAATAACCAGCACTCCGGCAGCGTGCGCCTCATCCAGGGCGGCGACGAGCGTTGCACTTGTCCCTTCGCCCACGAAGCTTAAGTTGATAATCTTTGCCCCGGCCGCAACCGCGTACCGTACGCCTTGGGCCACCGTGACCGTGGACCCAGACCCGGTGCTATCGAGTACGCGCACGGCCATGATGGTTGCTTCCCAGGCCACGCCCGTCCCCGCGACGCCGTTATTCCCTTGGGCCCCAATAATCCCGGCAATGACCGTGCCATGGTTAATCCCTGCGACCGTAGCGCCCGGCGTTACCTGCGGC
The DNA here is from genome assembly GCA_038065015.1 of Patescibacteria group bacterium. GTDB lineage: Bacteria > Patescibacteriota > Patescibacteriia > PEXW01 > PEXW01 > CAIPSZ01. The sequence goes on from JBBTRU010000056.1 coordinate 35,598, forward strand.
CGCGGATCTCTTGACCCTTCGATAAAGTTCCAGCCGTGCACATCGTCCACGTACCCGTTCGCATCGTCGTCCACGCTATTGCCGGCAATTTCCTTGGGATTCGTCCACAGGTTGCCCGCCAAATCCGGATTCGTAATATCGACCCCCGAGTCGAGCACGGCCACCACCACGCTGCTGGCATCGGTACGGGTATTCCAGGCTGTCGGGGCACCAATGGTGCTCAAGGCCGCCTGCTGGGTATAGTCCGGGTCGTTCGGGACTCCTGCCATGCGGTACGTTACGTCAGGCTCAGCCGCAACCACCCCGGGCAACGCTCGGGCTTGGGCAAGTGCAGCCGAAAGGCTCGGTGCGGCAACCACACGTGATTCTAAGCCGCCCGCTTGCCGGGTAAGCACCAGCCGGTAGGGCTGCAGTGTTGCAGCGTGCGCATCGGCAACGGTCAAATGGAGAATAAGTGCAATACCAAAAAGCACACCGCCAATAACCTTGCTCATGGCGTCGTCACCTCCAGAGTCACGGGCACGCTTTGCTCTTTGCCATCGCGGCGGTACGTGAGGGTGGCGACGCCTCGGGCAACAACCGCTTGCACCGCGTCCGAAAGCGAGTAGGTAGACGTGAGCACCTGGTCGTTGACCTTCAGGATTACATCGCCCGAACGCACACCCGCGCGCTCCGCCGGACTTTTGGCTTTGACGGCGGGGGTGGTGTTATCGCCCGCAATCAGGGCGCCGGCATCCCCTTCGGCCGCCGGTTTAATAAGCAGGCCTTTCGCCACCGCCAAATCGATATACCGCACGCCGAGAATGTTCCGGCTCACCCCGCCGGTCTTCTGCATGCGCTGCAGTCCGCTCTGGATAGTGTTGACCGGTATGCAATCTCCGTCCGTGCCCGTATGAATGCACACAATTTTTCCGTCCGTGGTAAACACTGGTGCCCCGGCAATCTCCAGGGCGGCTTTGGTCTGCAGCAGCGTATGCAGGCGCTCGCTCGAGCGCAGCAGGTCGGCGCGGCTA
>JBBTRU010000057.1:0-6339 GCA_038065015.1 Patescibacteria group bacterium
CCCCAACGAATATCGGCACGTTCTCCACGACGCAGGGTAGAAATGTACTGCCCGTAGCAGGCGCCGATTCGCCCGGCAGTACGGTTGTTGGGACGAAAACCAGTGGTACAAACTACTGTGTCTCAAACCCGCAGCCGTTTAGCGTTTCTTGCCAACAGAACAACGAATGCAGCACCGGCTGTTGCCAATTGAGTATTTGCAAGGCGCTTACAGAATGTACGAGCGGACTCATACAAAGCATTACCCCAGCACCCGGAGTTTTGAGCTGTCGCAATACTGCGTTCATTGTCACGTTTGCCGAGGACATGCAAACCGGTACGCTCAACGCAACAAATATCCAGTTGCAAAAGGGTGGAGTGGGTGTACCGGCAACCCTTAGCGTTACCAACCGGCAGGTAACCATTGCCCCAGCCACACTACTCGGGGACGGTACGTACAACGTGCATATTACCGGGCTCGCTGGCGGTATTGCTTCCGCCGCCAACACGTATTTGAGCGCTGATTGGACCTCTGGTAACTACACCGTGGGGCCGAGCGCCGTCATTTGCAAAATTGCCCGCACGGAAATTGTGCCGGCAACCGACCTGTACACCTGCAGCGGTGATAGCTGCGCCGGCGACGTGCAAGCCGCGACGCCCGGCAACCAGCACACCTACGCGGTGAACGCGTATGACGCCAATAACGTCCCGTTAACTTTAGTCTCCACCGCCTACGTCTGGACGCAAGGGGATAGTGGTGGTTCTCCCGGCCCGAGTAACGTGTACAAGCAAGGAGCCGCTGGTGCTGCGTGTCCGAATAACAGCACGAGCAGCACGTACTGCTCCGAAAGTCTCAACGTGCCGAACGGCCAAGAGCAACTTAGCGTTGCCGTTACCGGGACGAACAGTTCTGGTACAGGCAATGCTTCGGCGACCGTGCAGTCATTCCTCTGCAGCAACCCGTGGCCGACCACATCGAATGCGTGGCCCTACCGCGACCCGGACTACAATTTTACCACCGCGTTTTGCGGGGACAACGTTGGCACCACCACCCTGGCACTCCCGGTTGTGCTGGGACTGCCCACCCCTGACCCCGACCTGCTAAAGGAGTACTTCTTATTTGCCCAAGAGAACAGCCAGAATACCGGCGATGCCATTGGCGTGCGCGTGCACAGCAATTTAGGCGATCTCTCGCCAGACCGGTGGTACCGCAAGGAATTCAACAAAGCCCCGAGCGGCTCCACGCTGGAGGTGGATGGCTACCCGGCCATTCGCGAAGGTCGCACGGTGTATGTTTCGGCAACGAACTGCGTGGACAGCACATGCGACACTATTTATCCCAACATCTACGTGTTTTCGTATTCGGACAATGCCAAGCCCGAAACCATTAAAATATTCGAGCAACTTTTGCAAAATCTGCGTTTTAACACGAACGCCCAAGCAGCGTTTGACCAGGCTATGCTGCGGCGGGATACCAAGCGCGTGCACGCCCTAAACGAGATGGTCTACGCTTTGGACAGTTACTACGACACGCATGCGAAAACCTACCCGAAGTTGGAGTCGGGATCGTTCCTTAAAGGCCTTACCACCTCGGCCTGGCCATCCTGGCAGCAGGCACTAGGTCAAGTATTAGGCATAAACCTGCCCAAGGATGTAGCGCCGAAGTGGGACCAAGCCCGCTGTCCGGATTCTCCCGGGACGGACGATACTGACCAGACAACCTGTTGGAATCAAGTGACGAAGAAATTCACGTTCCCGAGTGATGGTACCGATCCGCCCGATTCGCATGCAATTATGTACCAGTATGCTCTCGTTGGCACGTTGGATTCGTCAACTTTGTACGCGACGTTTGAGCAGAATGTTGTGCGCAATTCGAGTTTTGGTAGTGTATTGACGCTGTGGAGTGCACCAGGCACTGATGTTTGCCAAGGTACTTCGGAGTGTTTTGGTTTTAATGTGCGTATTTCGTCTGGGTCATTTGATGCAATTAACACTCAACGTCTGTATACGCAGGGCGATATCGCCGTTCCACTAGTGAATATTGTTCTGCCATCTCCAGCTGCATCTCCACCTTCCATTCAAGGCACGGTAGAACTAGCAGTTTCGGCTACCGACCTCGGTGCGGACGAATCGGGTATTGCGAATGTGGCGTTTACCATTCGCGATGCAGCGGACAAGGAAGTAGCCAGAACAACAGTGTCCACCCCGGCGCAGGACGGCACGTACCACTGGTCGTGGAATACGCGGCCATACTTGAACGCAGTAAATTATAAGCTTGTCGTTTTTGCCACAGACAAGACCGGCAAGAGTGCCAATACCCAACGCATCTACTCCCTCAACAATCCGCCCGGGGATAGCCGCCCGCCGGTGATTACCCTGGGCAGCCCGAGTGCCGCAGGATTTATATTTAACGATACTGGCACTCCTGTTTCGGCCAGCGCAACCGATAATCAAGCGAACGACACCGGCATTGCGAAAATTGAATTCTATCTGGGCACATCATTGCTTGGCCAAGCCCTGGCAACCGGTAACCCCTCGAGTTTTACCGGCAACAGTTCGGTACCCGGCTCGCTCATCCAGCAATTCCCCAACGACAGCTACACCTATTCCGTGGTGGCGTACGATGCGTACGGCAACACCGCTATTAAGCAGCTGCCAGTGACGGTGCAACATGCGACCGAAACCGGTGCGCCGACCGTGTCCATTGTCACGCCCACGGCCACCATTAGCGGCGGGTTCACCGATGTCATTGTGGATGCCACCGACACCGGGCCGGGCGCCACCGGGGTGGACCGGGTGGAGTTCTTGGTCGACGGGGCGTTGAGCGTGCAGGATTTTAGCCAACCCTATGTGTACGGCTGGCCGCACAGCGGGTATGCAAATGCAAGTTCGCACACCATCCAGGCCGTGGCCTACGACCGCGCGGGCAATCAGGCTGCCGATCTTAAAACCGTGGTGTACAGCAGCGTGGCCGGGCCAGATACAGTCCGGCCGACCATTAGCGGGGTTACGTACACTCTCGCACCGAACCCGGCGGCAGCACTTGCCGGAGCATCGCTCAAAGATACGGTCATCCTCAATGCCGTGCTCACGGATAACGTCGCCGTGCTACGGGCCGAGTTGCGCATCGATGGTAACGTCATACCACTTACCGGTGGGAGTTACAGCCCCATTACTGCCCCGACGAGTTATCGCATCGCCTACCAGTGGAACACCCTGCCCGAACTGGTGGGCAATCACACCATAACGTTCGTGGTGTACGACACGTCGAACTACGTGACAACCGCCACGGCATTGGTGACGGTTGATAACCAGATAGTCATGACCCTTAGCCAGCCGCGGACGGGCACGTCGGTGGCGGACAACCCCACCGTGCCGGTGCTCATTGACGTTACTAAAACTTGCCGCAGCGACCAGCTGCTTAACAGCGTGGTCTTTTATCTGGACAACGCCCCCGGCCCAATGGTGCCACAACCGTCTGGAAGTTGTACCAACGGCCGGTGTACCTACAACTGGACTACGCTTACCACAACCTCCAACGGTACGCACACGCTCAAGGCAATTGGTACGGACAGTCTGGGCTGCAAGGGCGGAGCCAAGTCCGTGGTCACGGTGGCAAACGACGTTACGGACACGACGCCACCGACGCTGTCGAATTTCTTTTTTGACACTACACCCTGGAACACCGGCAGCCCCGTCTACATCAAAAATCTTGGTCGCATATCTATAGATGCAGCAGACAATGTTGGCGGGAGCGGGTTGAGTCAGGTGACCATTGCGGTTAATGGCACGACCGTAGCGACCTGTGGGAGTAGTCCCTGCCAGTACATTTGGGACCCAGTTGAAGGTGCCAACTATACGGTCACCGTAAATGCCAGCGATATCGACGGGAACACTGCCACCCAGCAATCCCAAACCGTGAACGTGGATAAAACCCCGCCAACCGCAACGTGGGTTGCTCCCGCAAATGGGAGCACCGTCACTACGCCTCCGAGTATCCTCTTTCAGGCTAGCGCCACCGATGCGCTTTCGGGTGTGCTCAGTGTGGCTTTTTACCGGAACGGCGTAATGCAAGGCATTCCCGATTTTATCGGGAGTGCAGATATATACGATAAGTCCCTAACACCTTTAACCGGACCCGCCACGTACTACGCAGAGGCATGGGACAGTGCGGGTAATAGCTTTTCGACTGCCCCGGTCACCATTACCGTCACCGCGCCGGATACCACGCCGCCAACGGTTAATATCGCCGCACCTGGAATTGATAACGTTTGGTACAGTGGTAACGTGTTCATATTTGCTTTTGCCACCGATACCGGAACGGGCGTTCGTGACGTGGAATTCTTCCGCGATGGGGTAAGCATGGCCGCGCCAGACCCGACCCCAACCTACTCGTATACTTGGGATTCTCGCGTCGGGACGACGAATGGACAGACGTACAGCATTACCGCCCGCGCTTGTGACAATGCCCCGACGCCGAATTGCGCTACGTCTACACCGCGTCTCATCCGAATTTGGAATCAAGCTGGGTTCACGGCATGTTCTCTCTCGCTCTGTAGCGGCGCAACGCCAAATTGCTGTAATGGCAACACCTGTTCGGCCGTACCTTGTGCCGGGTCGTAAGTTGTATCGCTATGCCCACCCAACCCCCCGATGACATTTTTGCCAAAGTAGATCCGGCCAGCCAAGTGCCGCCGCCTGCGCGACCAACCCCCCCGGTTGTTCGTCCTGCAGCGGTCCAGCCCATCCCGCAGTACACGCCCGCCCGGCGTTGGCCGATCCTGGTTGGTGGCGGGGTGGTGCTTGTGCTCGGCGCTGGGGCAATTGGTTTTTTCGCCCTGCGCAAGCCGGCAACAACGAATACGCCCGTGACGACCAATCAAGCGGCAACCAACACAGTAGTGCAAACCACCAATAGCGTCGCGGTGCAGCCCACGCCAACCCTTAGCGCCCCGCTTGATAAAGATGCGGATGGCCTGACCGATGATCGCGAACAAGAGCTCGGCACGAGCCTGACCAAGGCCGATACCGATGGCGACGGCCTGGGTGATGGCGAAGAGGTGAACGTGTACACCACCGACCCCAAGCGCCCGGATACCGACGGCGATGGCAACCCCGATGGCACAGAAGTGAAAAAAGGGTATAATCCAAAAGGCTCGGGCCTCCTGCTCGATTTGAACGTCGCCAAGCAACAACTCCAAAAGTAATTTTCTCCCCGTCACCCCAAACCATATGTTTGAATCCATTGGTCAGCCCGCGAGCTCTGCCACCCCAGCGCCCAAACCCCCGTCCACGCCTTTGGAAATTCACACCATGCCCGAACGCTTCTTGGGGGCATCTTCCAAGACTGGCGGCGGGCCAATGCCGGCGCCGCAGAAGGGGAGCAAGAAGCTCATCCTGGCCATTGGCATTATCGTGGTCGTCCTGCTCGGGGCGGGCGCGGCCATTATGTTTACCGGCGTGCTGGATAAGAATAGCGCCAACACCAGCAACGTAAATTTGGTCACGAATACGCCCGTGACCAATACCAACGCGAACAAGAATGCCAATAGTAATGTGAACACCAATAAAAACGATAACGCAAACCTCAATACCAATGCAAATAGCAATAGCAACCTCAACGCGAATGCAAACGTCAATACCAATGGTAATGCCAATACGAACGCCAACAGCAACGTTAACAGCAATCCCTTGGCCGCGTCGAGCATCGATACGGACAAAGACGGCTTGACCGACGCGGAAGAGAGCGTCTACAGCACAAACCCCAGCTCGCAGGATTCCGACGGTGATGGCTTTTTGGATGGCAGCGAGATAAAGCTGGGCTATAACCCCAAGGGCGCCGGCAAGCTAAGCGCTTCGGTACTGGTGAGTACGTACACCAACAGCCTGTACGGGGCGACGGTGCTCTACCCGCGCAGCTGGACCACGGTTGCCCGTACCAGTACGGAGCAACTCTTCTCCAACCCGAGCAATGATGAAACGATTATCGTCAGCATCCAGAACAATGCCGCGCGGCAGACGGCGAAGCAGTGGTATATCCAGGAAGCACCGAGTGTCGATGCCACAACCATTACCGACGTGCAGACCTGGGATAAGTTAAGCTCGGGCATCATGACCCCGGATGGCAATGCCTACTACTTCGCCAATGGCAGCCAGGTGTACAGCGTGTCGCTGAGCTACGGCCCCAAGCCATCGGTTGATTCGCGCACAACCCTTGAAATGTTCGCCCGCAGCTTGACCGTTGACCCCAGCAAGGTAAATCTCAACACGAATACCAACACAGCGAATACGAATACGACCAACACCAACACCAACGCAAACGACAACACGAACGCGAGCAACACCAACACGAACGCATACA
>JBBTRU010000058.1:0-4396 GCA_038065015.1 Patescibacteria group bacterium
GCACATCCTGCTCGGTTATAAACCGCTCCAAAAACCACTTCCAGCCCTTTTCCGTGGGCACCCGGCCGGCCGAGGTATGGGGGTGGGTAAGAAAGCCTTCCTGCTCCAATTCGGCCAGGTCGTTGCGGACCGTGGCGGGTGAGCAATCCAAATGGGACTTCTCTAAAAGGTAGCGGCTGCCAATGGGTTCCCCCAAGGCAATGTGCTGCCGGACAATGGTATGGAAGAGTTGTTCCTTGCGGTTTTCCATGGTCTAACAATAGTATTAGCACTCTTTGGTATCGAGTGCTAATACTATATCCCCTGCCAAAAAGAGCGTCAACCCCAACTATCCCCTCATTGTATAAGGAGGGGTAGGGGTGGTTCTGGTGGTTGTTCTGTCCAACGACCTCGAAGGTTTTTCGGTTACAGATGGGTAACTACGAGTATTCGCCACCTTTCTTGGTGGCAAGAAAGGTGGCCCCAAAGAGACCAGCAGGGGGTGCTCGATTCGCACTCGGGAAGCATTTGCAGTCTCACTAAATATTGGCTCAGCGATCACCCCCTACAACCCCAAAGTACTTGCAATGCATCTTCTTTTCCCCTTACAGAGAATGCTTGTTTAGCACACCGGGGTCTGGGGGACTGCGCCGGAAGCATCCTATACGTATTCCTTTTCTGCTTCCTGGGTTCCGTCGCAGGCCCCCAGCAGTCTTTGCGCCCTTTCTGCTGCCAGAAAGGGCAATCAACACGTGATTGACCAAAATCAACCGCACAACATAAGTCGCTATACAGAACACCTAAGAAATTACTGATTCTTTCGATACTTCCTATGCACCCGGACGTGGTGATGGATGGCGCGGGTGGCAAACCAGGCAAAACCCAACATTGCCACAACGGTAATAATGAGGAGGGAAACTACATCTGCCTCATTAATGAACGCCACGTAGCCGCCAATCTGTTTGCCAAAGTAGTAGCCCAGGAATACGTAGATGCTCGCCCAGCCCGCCTGGCCAAGGGCGCCGGCAATGAAAAACTTTTTCCACTTGAGGTCCGAGGCGCCGACGAGTACATTGAGCGGCGCGGCAATGGTGGCAAAAATAAAACGCGTGAAGAACACGGCTACCGCACCGTAGCGCAAGAAGAAACGCTCAGCTTTATCGATGGATGACTGCTTGAGTAACTTGGTACCGAACTTGTACAGAATGGGCCGGCCAAATTTTCGACCGACGAGGAAGCCCATGTTGTCCCCAAAGACCACTGCCGTGTACACCGTCAGCCACAGCGCCACCACGGAAATGCTGCCCTGGCTGGCTAAGCCACCCAGGAACACAATAAACGGGCCAATGGGCAGCGAACCAACAAACTCAAATGCCTCAAACGCAACAATAAACCATACGCCGACGAGTCCGTAACTCGCAAAGGCGTTGGCGATGAATGAGGGTTCACTCATCGAGAATCACACGTTCGGACTGACGCTTGCGCTGGGGCAGGAACCTTGCGAGCCAGCGCCAGCCTTGCTGCACGGGCTGCACCTGCGGAAAGGCTTGGCGAGCCTTCACATAAACTTGCTCCACTTGCGCCGCCACGTTGGACCAGCGGTACTGCTCTACGGCCACCCGGCCAGCAACACCCATAGCGGCCGCTCGCGGTTTGTCTTGCAACACGCTAATGAGCGCTTTGGCTAAACCTTTAATGTCGTGCGGCTGCACCGTCAGGGCAGCGCCGGTATGCGCCAGCACCTGGCGGTAGCCGTCAATGTCGGAGGCGACAATGGGCTTGCCGGCAGCCATAGCTTCAATGAGCACTATGCCAAAACTCTCCCGGCCAGTTGCCGGCGCGCAGAACACGTCGGCCGAAGCGTAGTAGTCAGCCAATTGGTCTGACGACACGCGGCCGGTGAAGATGATGTCGCGCCCGAGCACACCGCCCAGCTGGCGCTGGTAGCGCGCCCGAAGCTGGCCATCCCCCACGGCCACCAGCCGAACATTTGGCACGGCCAACTGCACCAGGCCAAAAGCCTCGAGTAAATTGACAAAGCCTTTGCGGATGACGAAATTGCCTACGAAAAGAATAGTTGGCCGGCCCGCCAGCTCGGGCAAGGGTTTGCCGGCGACAAACCGATCCACGTTAACGCCGTTGGGCACGGTGGTGTACTCGCCTTCGGGGAAGTAACGCCGAATAGATGTGCGGGCGGCTTCGGAAACGACTATCCGGGCGTGCAACCGGCTCAAGGGCAAGGCCGCGAGCGGGCGCGCTACGCCCAGCGGTATAGACCGGTCGTACATAGCGTGGAACGTGCCAACATTAACGGTGTCCGAGTTTACCAAGGTCAGCCAGTTAAGCATGGGCTGCTCGGGCGCTTGCAAGTGCAGCACGTCAAATTTCTCTCGCGCCAAAATCATGCGAATCGCCTTGCTCATTCCCCAGCCATACGCCACGTGCGACTGCGAGCCGTTTTTATGGAAATTAAACGATTTGCCCACGCGCAAAATATCCGGGCTGTTAAACGGCGCGTCGGCGTACTCCCCGTACGACGTGGTAATAATTTTTACGGTATGCCCGCGCTGCCGCAGGGCAACCGCCAGGTTGTGGATGTGCTCCGCGTACCCGCCAACCGCCGGGTAGTACGACTCGGAGACAATGCCGATTTTCATACGAATCTAGCGGAATCGAGAGCGGAGCCACTGCCAGTACTGTACCACTAAGGTAAGGCCGAGGCGAACCGCCCGCACCCGCGCCGGGGGCTGCCGGTGAGCTATCGGCATGGCATCAACGGGCAGGTTGTACTGCTGGATGAGGAAATCCCTGATGGGCCGGTTAAAGGCTTCGGGCCAAATACGGGCGGTGTAGTGCCCGGCGTCGTCCAAAATTTTGAGTTCACTGTTCTTGAGGCCAACATGGAACTGCTCGGCCGACTCAACCGGCGTCGCGGCATCGGCCCGGCCCGCAACACCCAGCGTGGGCGTTTGAATTTCTGGCAGGATTGGTCGCACGTCATCTTTGAGTGCTGACCAAATGCGTGCTGTCCACACGTGGTTCCAGAACCAATCCAAGCCGTGGTGGCCAAGCCAATCCAAAAATTTTCCAATGGGCCCGTGGTAGCCGCCTGGCTTTTGTCGGAACCGCGGCATCATGCTCTCGCGCAAGTGGGAGGAGGTATGACTGGGGATGACGAGCAGGTGCGCCAGGAAGCGCAAGGTCATGAAGTTGAAACCGTAGAAAGCAAAACTCAAGTACGGAAAAGCATTAAGCAGCACCATGGCTTTGATCCGTTGGGGCGCCAGATTGGCCAAGCGCGCTGCCACCATCCCGCCGTACGAGTAACCGTACACGCAAGCCTGATGTATATGCTCGGCTTCCAAAAAAGCCAGCACGTCTTTGGCCATGCGTTGCACGTTGGCTTTTTCTCCTTGGTAATTCTGCACGCGATAATTCCAACTGATGACGCGGAAGTGCGTGGCCAAGTACTCAACCTGCTCGGGGATAAAGTCGTTGCCGAGCTTGCCCGGGGCAAGCGTTTTTTGTCCGGGCAGCATGAGCAGCACCGGACCGTTTGCCTGGCCGGCAACACCGTAGGTGATGACCTCGCCATCGGGCAAGGTGAAGGTTCGAATGGTGTACATGGCTAGTCTTGAATGCGGCCCACGAGCATATGCCAAATGCTTAAGAGTAAATTTTTGTGGTGGCGCTTGTGCCACACGTGCAACCACCACACTGCAGCAATAACCACAATGGCAATACCGGCGGTGAGCAAGGCGTGCTCGCGAATCCACGCACTAACAGAAAAGGGATAGTACCCCACGCCAAACCAGATAAGTGACCACACCAGTTCACCGAGAAAGGCGAGCCAGAAAAATGTCATGAACGGCATGCGCAGGATGCCAGCCGCGTAGTTAACAAAGCCGAGAATTGCACCAAACAAAAATCGAGTAATAAAAACTAAACGCTTACCCCCGCCTTTACGGACATACTGAAAGGCTTTCTGGTAGTCGGGGTCCAGCTCGGAAACGCCGAGCCACTTCAGGAAGGTATGACGGTAGCGGCGGGCCAGCGCGTAGGCCAGCACATCGCCAATGAGTGAGGCAGAGGTAATGATAGCCACTGCTGAAACTGGATGGTACGCCCCATTGCTTGACGCTACGCCTAGGCCAATGGGTAGGAAGCTGGAGGGCAGGCCCACGATGATGTTCGCCAGGACAATCCAGGGGAAGATGACGACGTAGCCAAACGCCTGCGCCCACTCCAGCACTTTAGACTGGATATCGTCGCTGACGATGAAGCTGACTACCCACAATACAAAAAAGACCGACAGGATTTTGACGACTTTTGGCAGCCAGCGGGTGATGTTGAGGGTCATGCAGGGTGTTTAGTTAACCTTCAAGGGTGAGGATTCTGGGGGGAGGTGGGCAAGGTA
>JBBTRU010000059.1:0-6058 GCA_038065015.1 Patescibacteria group bacterium
CTCGGCGCCATTGCCGTCGCATTTTTCACAGGTCGCTTCTTTATAGAGTGAAAACTCTTTGGTTACGCCAAATACTGCCTCCCGAAAGTTCAACTGTAAATCGGCCTGGATGTCTGCGCCAGATTGCTTGCGGGTGCGGCGTGACCGGCCACCCCCGAAGCCGAACATGTCACCGAAGATATCACCCAGATCACCCATGTCCACGTTACCCTGGAACCCGCCCTGCTGGCCAAAGCCGCCAAACCCCGCACCAGCACTTGGGCCACCGCCCTGACGCCGCGCATCTTCAAAGGTCTGGCCAAACTGGTCGTACTGCCCGCGCTTCTCTTTGTTCGAGAGCACTTGATACGCCTCGTTCGCCTCTTTGAACTTCACTTCGTCGCCGTGCGATTTGTCCGGATGGAACTCGTGAGCCTTCTTGCGAAAGGCTTTTTTTATATCATCGTCACTCGCCGAACGCGAGACACCGAGAATGTCGTAGTAGTCTTTAGCCATAATTTCTACACTTCCAGATTTTGCACTGTAGCCGATTTTTCCGAGAGATGCAAGAGCCCGAACCGGCGGTACAGCCAGGTAATAATTGGCGCAAAACCGAAGATGATGTACCGGTAGGCAAAACTTATGAACTCCACAATGAAAAAGAACGAGAGCGCCAATATGGGCGGGATGATTTTTTCGTACGGATCTACGTACTTGCTGACATTACGCGTGAGGATTTTCTCCACCACGGTGTCCATGGTATCGCTCCCCTGGGCTTCGATTTTGAAGGTTGCTAAAAATTCCCGCCGCGCTTCATCCAGAAGTGCGCGTTGGGCGGCCGAAAGCTGGGCAAGCACTTGCTGCTGCAAAAGGGTGCGCTGCGAGTCCAAGTTTGATTCGAGCTGCTTGGTCACGCTATCGGTGACGTCCGGATTATCAAACACCGGGTTTACTTTTTTAAGCTGTTCGGTAATTTGCTTGTACGCTTCTTCTTTCTTCGCGTCTGTATCCAAGGTTTGCGTAATTTGCGGCACGACGAATTCGCCGAACTTGTCCGTGGCCACCAAACTTAAAAATTGGTCAAGCGTCATGGTCCCGCGGTAGCCGGGTATTTGCTTGGGTAGGTAGAAATCTATGCCATTGCGCGCCGCGCCAATGAGGCCCGTGCGGACGGACTCTGCTGTCTGTGCCGACGTGCCGAGCGTGCTGTAGTAGCACAACGACATACCCACCAGGATGAGGATAATGCCCGTGCCAAAGCCGGCGTGGATGGTGTAGTGCGGCTGAAACTTAATCCGGCTCTGCACATCGCCGCCCACATTCCACGCCCAAACGAGAAAACCCACAAAAGCAAATCCCGCCGCGCCAAGCGTGGCCGTGCGGATGGGGAAGAACGGCACCAGGGCCAGACTACAGACCAAAGCAGTTATTGCCGTTACCCAGAAATACTTTCGCTTGGCCGCCATGGCCACCACCCCGAACAGTGCCAACATTACGCAGAAAAATACCAGAGCGATGAGGAACTGTGCCCCTTGCTCCCACGCGGGCAGGCCGACGATGTTGTGCTGCAAGGGCAGGCTTAGCGTCCACCAGAAAATGACGGCAAACCCCACGGCCAAGCCGCCCATGACCCAGAACTTCCAGGGTTCTGGTTTTTTGTCGGGTTGCGTCTTTGCTGGGGTTACGGGGGTGATCATGCCTGAAACCCAATCCCGCCGGTGGTGGGGGCGTCGGCTTCGGTTATTTTGCCAAAACTCTTCTCGTACTTCTCAATATTTTCTTTCACCGCGCCCAAAATGCGCTTCATGTGGCCGGGCGAAACAATGACCCGCGCCGTGGCCACACCCGTGCCCTGGGCTGGATAGATGTTGATAAAATCCAGGACAAACTCCTCTTTGCTGTGCGCCACGCCCATCATGTTCGCGTACACGCCTTTGAGCGTCGCATCGTCGATTTTTATCTGGATTTGCTGTTGCTGGTTCATAATATGGAAGGGTTAAAATGATAGAGCAATTGTACCACGGGCTTGACCCAGCACCACTTTCGCGAGCTCACGAAAGTGGTGCTGGGTTGACTATGAGGGAGGGTTGACGTAGAGTGCAAGCCTAAAACAACAGGAAAACAAACCCTTGCATTTGGAGGATTCCATGGGAGGCTCAAACCCGTTCATACACAATTTACTCTTTGAAGACGCAAGTTCCGGCCATCCCGCGAAAATGACCTTTACCTACTACCAGGATGGTGAACCAAAAGAAATGGTCATTACCATTAACATGGTCCGTCGTGACAAGGTGAGCGTGCAGCACTCTTTTGGCCTATACGAAATGTTCTACGTCATGGGTGGATGCACATTCCTCTGCCTCGATACGGAAAACCGTGATCTATTCATCCAGTGGGCAAAGCGCAATGGCTTGCCCCACGTCAGCCAGCTCATAAGCAAATGAGGGTCTGCTCGCCCAGCTGACCCCAACCCCTGTCACCTTCTCCTTTCTGTGACAGGGGTCTTTTTTCATTCCTTACTCTTCCCTTACATTGCAAGGATGACACTTGCCAAGCATGTATACTACCCCTATGAAATTTGGAACCTGGTTACTGTCTCTTACCATCGTCTGCGTGTTTGCCGTGCTGGTACCCATCAAAGGGGCTTTCGCACACTCATTTAATTACATTGCCGTAACGACGACTTTAGAAGTGCAGGGTTCACAAATTAACATATCTACGCAAGTAGAATTTGACTTCCGCCCAACGCAGGCTAGCCGCGCAGCCTTAGCCGAGGCCACGGCAAAATTTAAAAAGCATTTCCCGATCTCCGTGGCGGGCCAGGCCTGCACTACGGCAATAACCCAGTGGACATTTGACGCGGAGAGCTTCACGACGAAGTGGACTGGACAAGTGAACTGCCCGACGGCGATCACTTTTGAAAACTTAGAAATTACCGATACGCTGTTCAACGACCAGTTTGTAGCGTACGACCACTACCTAACCATAACGGCGGCGGGCGAGACCAGAGAAGTTGTGCTGACGCGTGACCGCAACACCTACCCGGGGGTGCCAGAAACAACCGCTACACCGTCTGCCCAAGCCCCAGAAAGTTTTTGGACTGTTGTCCAGCGCTTTATTGGCCTGGGCCTCAAGCACATCCTGCTGGGGTATGACCACATTCTCTTCTTGCTCACGGTCATTCTGGTCGTCAGAAAAATCCGCCACATGGTGCTGCTGGTAACGGCCTTCACCCTCGCGCATTCCATGACCCTCATTCTGGCTGGTCTGCAGATTGTTACGCTAAGCGCCCGCCTGGTCGAACCGCTCATCGCTCTTTCCATTGCGCTCATGGCGGGCTGGAATATCATGCTCACACGAGGTGGCAAAAAGCAGGTACTCCGCGAGCGCTGGGCGCTGACCTTTGGCTTTGGCTTGCTGCACGGCCTAGGGTTTGCCGGGGCGCTGCAGGATGTGGGCCTGCCCCAAACGTACTTCGTCCCCGCGCTGGTTACCTTTAACGTCGGGGTGGAAATTGGGCAGCTACTCATCCTGGGCCTGCTCGTGCCGGTCTTGCTGCACCTGCGCAAACACCAGCCGCACTGGGACAGGCGGACGATTATTGGCACATCCGCAATCATTGCCCTGTTGGCGCTGTACTGGACTATACGACGAGTACTCTAATGAAATAACTTCATCGGCCGCTCAAGGGATTGACAAAACCCCGCAGCTGTGATAGTGTATATTGTCAAAATAAGAAAAACCAAAAGAGGAGTTACTAACAATGTATACGGAAACGAAACGTCGAATCGATCTGACAATGTCGCCCAAGGATATGGCGGTTGCCATGGCCGAAGGTAACATGGGCGCATTAATCTGCTGCATAGAGGTTCTAAGCATTGGTGCCGCTGTCGACCCACATAGTTTCGCTGGTGGTGTCGGGAATCTCGTGAGTCTCGACAGTCTGCGCATCTATGGAGATCGCATTGGCATGTTATGGGGTGACGTCTGTGGAAGCCACGCTGGTACGGTCATTGCCGTCCTACGTGCAAGACAACTGGGAGTGGCAGGTGTTACCGATGACGTACTAAACTACGCCATCGACCATCATGGTGAAGGCCTGGATGTCGAGGCAGCCATTAAAGCCGTCCACGAACGACTACCACAGTTCAACATCAATGCTGGTATTGTGAAAGAAGATATAGATGTCGCACCCAAGGGCAACTTCTTCAAACGCTTCTTTGCAAAATTTAGGCTCAGCATCGCCTAACACAAACGCCATCGCACTCTTTGAAAAGCCCATCTCTCACCAGATGGGTCTTTTCTTATTCCCCCCTTCCTAAGCCCCAAGGAAAAGCAAAACACTACTCAAACAACGCGTACCCCTTCAGCACGGCATCACAAAGAAACTCTTGCAATTGCATACTGTCGGAAGTCATTTGGGCCACGTTTAAACTGCGCATGTACGCTTGTCGTTGCCTAGCTTCAATAATTGCTGGCGCAATGTTAGCTCGCAAAAGCATTGCCGTAATCAAGAGTCGGCCAATGCGACCATTGCCATCGGCAAACGGATGGATTTGCTCAAAGCGTGCGTGGACATCAGCAATGGCGGCAATGCTATCAGGTGCTTTCTTTTCCAAACCAGAAGATAATGACTTCATAAGCACGGGCACTTTCAGGTAATTTGCCGTTGGTATATTTGCCCCGACTATTCGTACGGCATGTTGACGGTACGAGCCCGCATCAGCTTGAATGGCATTGAGTAGGATACTATGCAGGCGAAGAATGAGCACTTCATCAATGCGTAGGCCACTGTGCAAATGGTGCAGCAAGTAGTCTAACGCCGCCTGGTGGTTCTTTACTTCCTGCTGTTCAACCAAGCTGCGATTGGACAAAACAACATGGTCGAACATAATGGCAGCGCTCTCGCCTTTCGTCACCGTGCTGCCTTCAATGCGGTTCGTATGGAACGTCAAAGCCAGCATGAATTCATCATGCAAGTCTGTGCGTGTCAGGATCTTTTTGAGTACGTTTGGGTGCTTGTGGTTGAGCTTCTTGATTATTTGCTTTTTTGCATCCAAAAAGGACCCGGCCGGCATGCTTTCGCCACCGACTTTGGCATATAGTGCATTAATGCGTGCCGACGCCCCGGGCCGCGGCTGGGCCTTGCCGTTGAACCAGGCATTGAATGCCACAAAGCTCACCCCCAGCTCGCGGGCGAGCACTTCCTGGGTTTTACCCGTTAAGGCCTGAATGGTCTGCAATTTCTGCTGGATGGTCATATACAGACAGAATACCAAACTTTATAAAGTTTGTCAAATAGCATAACTATATAAAGTTACGTAATTTCGTAATTCGCCCTACTTCTTCATCAACTCTACTTCCGCTTTCTGATAGTCAAACTTCACTTTGAATTGATCAAAGAATCCGATCTGGCCAACAATGCCATGACCGAAGCGTGAAACGCCCGGCATAAAGCCAACCTCAGTTTGATATTCCCATCCGCCTAACAAAAGGGTTACCGGGTGGACGTAGTACACCTCTTGCACTCCAGTCACTCCAGCAACGTTTCTGGGTTCACCGCTCTCTAAATCAATGTTCAGTATTTCCGCAATCCCGGCATCAAAAATACAAAAATCAGCACCGGAATCAACCAGCACTTCATACGGCACGGATGGCTGATTCTTGCTTTTTACCTCAATGCGAATTACAGGACGTAAAATGTCCTGCGGGTACTTCTTATAGCTGAACTTCATACCCCCGAACCAACGTAGGTAACCATCTCATCAGGCATGCGCGTGAGCGTCGGCTTCATGTGCCCTTGCATTTGGGCTTTATCCCAAGCTTCCTTCGCAGTCTTGCCACTCGCAATGACGGTCTGCTCGTCATCTTGGAGAGCGACCCAAAGGCCTTTGTACTTCTGGTAAATTTTTGTCCAGTCAATTGCCATAGAAAAAGCTTAGCATTTATGAGGTTTTTGTCAATTTCCCCACCCCCCGCCTGTCCCGAGCCCGTCGAGGGGCCCGCAGAGGGGGGGGGCGATAAGGATGCACAAGATGAGATACATCGTGTGCAGTTTGAAGTATCGAAAGCGGGGTAG
>JBBTRU010000060.1:0-23547 GCA_038065015.1 Patescibacteria group bacterium
AACATAAAGTATAAATACTGCCCAACTTAAAATAAAATATGCTAAGAATAAAAATGGGTATATCATTGTTGGACTTGAGGGAAGACAGTCAAATGAAACGAATTCGGGTTTCAGAGTTACAGCAGACTTCCGGGTAATATCAGCCGAGGCTAAGCTTGTTGCTGCTGGATGTCGATCTTTCTATTCACACGTTACACACTTACATGAGGAGCTTGAAAGAATGGGCGTTAATATCCGAGAAGATATTCTTTCCCTCATGCTTGTGCAAGCTTCAGAAGATAAAT
This sequence comes from Patescibacteria group bacterium, assembly GCA_038065015.1. Classification (GTDB taxonomy): domain Bacteria; phylum Patescibacteriota; class Patescibacteriia; order PEXW01; family PEXW01; genus CAIPSZ01. Next base: position 285 of record JBBTRU010000060.1, read on the forward strand.
AAAATAGTTACGTTTAAATATACCCCACCACAACAGGCGGGGTATATTTTTATTATGGTAGTATTTCCTCATGATCTCCTTTCGCATAACCAAAAAATCTAAGCGTAGTAATGCCCGGCTGGGCGTACTCAAAACCCCGCACGGCACTGTACAGACGCCGGCGTTCGTTGCCGTGGCAACGCAGGGGACGGTAAAGGCGCTCACGCACGACCAGTTACGGCTAACCGACACGCAACTAGCCATAAGCAACACCTTCCACCTGCACCTGAAGCCGGGGGAGGATGTGGTGGCCAAGCACGGCGGCCTGCATAAATTTACCAAGCTCCCATTGCCGCTCATGACCGACTCGGGCGGTTTTCAAGTGTTTAGCTTGGGTTTTGGGAAAGACTTGAAGATAGGGAAAATAGCAAATGGCAAATCGCGCATAGCCGTAAGGCATAGCCAACAACCAAAAGAGATCCGCATTACGGACAAGGGCGTGTGGTTCCGCTCGCCCGTGGATGGCAAGAAGCTCTTCCTCGGGCCGAAGATGTCCATCCGCATCCAGCAGAAACTCGGCGCGGATATTATCCTGGCGTTCGATGAGTGTCCGCCGCCCGTAGCCGATTACGCGTACAACCAAGCCTCGCTTGTGAAAACGCACGCTTGGGCAACGGTATGCCTGAAGACGCACACGAGCAAGCAAGCGCTCTACGGCATTGTGCAGGGCGGCAAGTACAGAGACCTACGCATCCAGAGCGCGAAGTTCATTGGCAGCCTGCCGTTTGACGGCTTTGCCATTGGCGGCGAGTTTGGCGCGGACGCCAAAGGTATGCGCAAGATGCTGGAGTGGGTGAACGCCGAACTGCCCGAGAAGAAGCCGCGCCATTTGCTGGGCATTGGGCACCTCAAAGACATTCCCGAGGTCATCAAGTCTGGCGTGGACACCTTCGACTGCATTGTACCCACGCACTACGCCCGGCATGGTACTGCATTCACCAGCAAGGGGCGTCTCGACTTCTCTAAAGCCGCACTACTAAAAGATAAACGATCAATTGATCCCGCCTGTCAGTGTGCGGTCTGCCGGATGTACAGCCGCGCGTACATTTGCCACCTGGTGCGGGCCAAAGAAATGAGCGGGCTGACGCTGCTTACCATCCACAACCTTTTCTTTTTCAATACCTACGTAGCAAACCTACGTACGGCCATCGCTCGCGGTACGCTATAATACTCCCTATGGATACATCAACCCTGCAGCCGCTTACGGCAAACCCAAAGCTCGACGTCGCCGCCGTTGCCCATAGAAAGTCTGGCACAAACTGGGGTTTTGAATTTCGGCAGTACGGTGCTGCTGCCCTCGTCGCTGGCCTACTCTTTGCATTTGCCGCCTTCTACTGGTACGCCCGCCAAGGAGTGTTCTCATTGAACATTGCGAATCGGGCAATCGCCGATGTTGCCTTCATCATCCTTGCGCTCGTGCTGCTGCTAGGCCCGCTCACCCGCTGGTACAACGTCGTGGACCGCTACCTGCAGTACCGCAAGGAACTCGGGATTACTGCTGCGGTACTCGTGGTAACGCACTTCGTCATTTCTTTCTTCCTCCTCACGAGCGCATCGGGCAGAGTGCGCTTTGTCACCACGGGCGCGAAAGGCTTCCTGTTCGGGAGCATCGCTACCCTGGCGCTTGTTGGACTCACCGCAATTTCGTCCACCACGCTCATGCGCGCCATTGGCAGCAAACGCTGGTGGGGGCTGCAGCGCTGGGGCATCCACATTGCGTACGTCGCTTCGGTTTTACACGTTTGGTTCGTGGCCCTGCCGCGCTGGCGCACGTGGTATACCAAGGGCGACCCGCGCGTACTCCATGACCAGTGGCCAAGCCTCGGCATCCTCATTGGCTGGCTCATAGCTGCCGTGCTCGTACTCCGGCTGCTCGAACACGTCAACAAAAAAGCGGCGCGCATCTGGTGGTATGCCATGCTCGGGCTGGTGCCACTTGCCTGGATTATCACTTTCTGGATTGGTAGGAAATTTGCGTGACGTTAACAGCAGCACCACAACAGCTACGCAAGCAGTTGCAAAGCGCTTGCGCTGCTTCTCTTTTGGCAACGGAATGCTAGTGTAACTGTATGCTATACGAAAAAATCATCCGGCCCATCCTGTACAAATTCTCGCCCGATACGATCCATCCGATAGTAGCTGGCGGGTCGGAGCTGGTTTCACGCATCCCCGGCATTGGCCATGCCTTGCGCGGCTACCTGCGCATTGATGCACCCGAACTCTCCACCCAGGTGGACGGTGTCGTTTACCCCAACCCCGTAGGCCTGTCTGCTGGCTTTGATAAAGACGGAGAATTCTTACACTTCGAAGATACGTTTGGCTTTGGCTTTGCCGAAATTGGCTCGATTACCGGCCAACCATACACCGGCAACCCAAAACCCTGGGTGCGCCGTTTGGTGCGCAGCAAATCTCTGGTGGTAAACTACGGCCTCAAGAGCCAGGGCGTGGAACGGGTTGCCCAACGACTGGAACGGACGGGCGTAGCCATGCCGTACGGCGTATCGGTGGCAAAGTCAAACCTGCCGGATTGCTTTGGCGAAGCCGCAATCGCTGATTACGTAAAAGTCTACGTTCGGACGAAAGACCTGGGCCAGTACGCTACGATTAATCTCTCCTGCCCCAACACGCCGGATGGCACGCCCTTTAGCGAACCGGGGACGCTGGAACCCTTGCTCAAAGCACTGGCGGACGCCCGCGCCCAACATCGCATCCAAAAACCTACGTACCTAAAAATCAATCCCGACATCGAGCGGGCGAAGCTCGACGCAATAATCGAACTCGCGCTGCGCTACAACCTGCAAGGCTTGGTTATTGGCAACTTGTTCAAAGACACGGCCCGCGCGCGAACACTGCTCGACCACCCCGACGAGCACAACCACAACTGGCCCGGGGGTTTATCGGGCAAGCCCGTACGCAATCTCTCGACCGAAACAATCCGCTACGTGTACGGAAAAACCAAGGGCGCACTTACGATCATCGGCACGGGCGGGATATTCACCGGTGACCATGCCTACGAGAAAATCCGCGCTGGCGCCAGCCTGGTCCAGCTCATTACCGGCTTCATTTTCGGCGGCCCGACCACGATTCGGAATATTAACAAGCGGCTCTTAGAGCTATTGCGGCGGGATGGCTATAGTAACATTCACCAAGCCATCGGGGCAGACCATCACTAGGGTTGCCTGCCTACAAAAGCTCTGGTAGCATGAGGCGTACCGCTTTTAAGAAGGCGCGACGGCACCTGGCGACGTAGCCAAGTAGTAAGGCAGGGGTCTGCAAAACCCCTACGCGCGGGTGCAACTCCCGCCGTCGCCTCCAATTGAATACGTGCGGGTATCGTATAACGGTAATACACATCCTTGCCAAGGATGCGCCACGGGTTCGACTCCCGTTACCCGCTCCAGCTCGTTTCTCGCGGCGGGCTCCGTTTTGTCGTGACCGACAAAAGCTACGCCCTTCACGAGAAGCCTCGCTTAACCCCACAAACGCGTACTCCTCGCTTCGCTCGTCCGTGCCACGTTTGCGGGGGCCCCATTTTGAAACTCACGGGTGAAGCAGTACACAGTGTGTACTGCGTTGGGATTCGCAGGTAAAAAAACCCGTCTCTATGTAAGAGGCGGGCTACAATATTTTTGTAGAAGCTCAAGCTTGTCCATTAGATTAGCATTTTCTTCCACTGGTTCAATAGATAATTCTGACTCACGAACGTAGTCTAATCCGGACATTCTACTGGTAAAAAATTTCCGGGAGGTAATAAACTTATGGGTAAGTTCTAAAACCTCTTGCTCTTCAAGCTCGGACTCCCAATCGAAAATGATACAATTAATACGTTTTTTTTCAACGACTGTATCATGCAATTTAAGTTCAAACTTCACGCGCATTTTGCCTCCATAGTATGTGCAGTGTTTAATTTCCAAAAAGCGTAGCGCAAACAGCGCCTGGCGTCAAGGGTAAATGCTGAAAACTTTATACCAGTGGGATTCGGCCTTCCTCCGGACCTACGGTCCTGTAGGACAGGAGGTCGGCCCGGGGTGCTACGCACGCTCGCACCCGTTCGAATCCGCCCCATACGCAGAAGAGGCCGCGCGAAAAATCACGCGGCCTCTTCTGGTACCAGAGGTGGGATTCGAACCCACAACCCTTGCGGGACGACATTTTAAGTGTCGCGTGTATACCGTTCCACCACTCTGGCACACGAATATCCTACCACCAAAAGCAAAACCGATGCGATAGTGCATCGGTTTTGCAAAGTATTATTTTAAAATCTCCACTTTCACCCGCTTCACGCCCCACTGCTTGGCGTCATTGCGGGTTTTCATCCAGATATCGGCGCGGCTCGAACCGTACCGGGCATTCATGCGATCCTGCACCACGAAAACTTTGTCTCCAAACTTCTCGGGAATGCGGACTTTGGTGCCAAAGGGCACGCCATTCATGGCAATAATGCCATCCCGCACCTTATGGCCCGAGGCCGTGGTAAAGGGGTCGCTATCGGTTTGGTCGCGTGTCGAAGAATAGGCAGTCATTACCACGGTCCGTACCCGCACGACCTTGTGGGCCTTGTTGGGTACTTTAGGTATGGCAGTCGGTTCGAGGGTGGCAAGTGGCACGGCCGGGCTCAAAGGCTGGCCAACCGGAACAATAATCGTCATGTCGGGCATAGCCACCGGCTGCACGGACACACTTTGGCCAAAGGCATGCTGGGGGAAGACGAATTGCCACACCAGCACCGCCAGGGTGATCTGGAAAATGCGACGGCTGTGTTTGCGAGGAATGAGTGCCATAGGGGTATAAACAAAAAACTGCCAATTTCTCGGCAGACTCTTGCGAAGAAGCACCTTAGCACAACCAGCCCAGATGTCAATGTTCTAAGGGGAGGGAAAGATAAAAAGCGCAATAAAAAACTGCCTTGGTGGCAATTTTTTGGCTAAAGTTAGCCTAAACTACGGGGTAACGGCCCGGCTGGCTTTGCGACCGATATTGGTGACCATACTCAAAATCCAGAGAACCAGCGCTCCCAAGACGGCCGCCCCAAAACTCTCGACCGTAAACCCTTTCACCCAGGTGCTGACCAGCCAAAAAAGGCCGGCATTGATGACCAAGGTGAACAACCCCAGGGTAATGAGGGTAATTGGCAGGGTGAGTATGATGAGAATTGGCCGAACAACGGCATTCAGGATGCCCAAAGCAAGGGCCACGAGGAGGGCCGTGTAGAACGATTCGACGTGTATGCCCGGTACCACGTAGGCCACGAGCAGGACGGTGAGGGCATTGATGAGCCAGCGGAAGAGGAGCATACGATTACGAATTACGAAAAGGGATACGAATCTACGAAATACGAATGGGGGGGGCAAACAGTAACTACTGGCTACCGGAGTATATACCGTTGACCGAAAGGCCGATACCCGCTACACTCTTCCTGTCCTGCCTTGGGCAGTGATTTTTCTGTAACTGGTGAGAAAATGCCTACTCAATTCGTATATTTCCCGCCACTTATTGCAGTCGCATAAAAGTTAGCGGGATCCCGCCTCCACGGCGGGACGTAGTGTCTATTCGTATTTCGTAACTCTATGAATCTTCGGAATATCGCAATTATCGCGCACGTCGACCATGGGAAAACCACCCTGGTAGATGCCCTGCTCAAGCAAACCCACTCGGTGAACAAAGCGACCGAAGGTGGCAGCTTGATTATGGATTCCATGGACTTGGAGCGCGAGCGCGGCATTACGATTAAAGCCAAGAACGCGAGCGTGGTGTACCACAATACGAAAATTAATATCGTGGACACTCCGGGCCACGCCGACTTCGGCGGGGAAGTGGAACGCACGCTCCGCATGGTTGATGGTGTGCTCTTACTCGTCGACGCCAAGGAAGGCCCCATGCCGCAGACGAAGTTCGTGCTCCGCAAAGCCCTGGAGCTGGGCCACAAAGCTATCGTGGTGGTAAATAAAATTGACCGACCCGACGCGCAAATTGAACACGTAGTTAATCGTACGTTCGATTTGTTTGTGGAACTGGACGCAAACCACGACCAGCTGGAATTCCCCATTGTCTACACGTCAGCAATCAACGGCCAGGCGACGCTGGACGCGCACCACCCAGGCACAAACATGGACCCAATCTTTGAAACCATTGTTAAAACCTTTCCAGAACCCAAAGGTGATGCAGCGGCGCCACTCCAGGTCCTCGTCCTCGCTATTGCCTACGACAACTACAAAGGCCGCATGGGCATTGGCAAAGTCACTCAAGGCACCATAACGAAAACGCAAGAGGTGGCCCTCGGACGCATTGACGGCTCACTCATCAAAGCAAAGGCGACGGATATCTTAGTGTTCCAAGGCTTAGACCGCGTGAGCGTGGAGCAAGCAGGCGTTGGCGAAATTGTGGCCGTGGCAGGATTTGACGACGTGATGATTGGCGAAACTATTACCGACGCGCAAAATCCCATGCCGTTGCCGCCGGTAGCCATTGACGAGCCAACCATGCAAATGACGTTCGGCGTCAACACCAGTCCCTTTGCCGGCAAGGAAGGCAAGTTCGTTACCTCGCGCAATCTCAAAGAACGACTCGCGCGAGAATTAGAAACGAACGTTGCGTTGCGCGTAGAACCCGGGCAAAGCTCGGATCAGTTCCTCGTCTCGGGCCGCGGCGAGTTGCACTTAAGCATCCTCATCGAGACCATGCGCCGCGAGGGTTTCGAATTGCAAATTGCGCAGCCGCACGTCATAACGAAAGAAATGGACGGCAAGCTCAACGAACCGTGGGAGTACCTGACGGTCGACGTACCCGAGCAGTACCAGGGCGACGTGATTGCTGAAGTGGGCAAGCGCCGGGCCGAACTCAAACACCTGGATGTCACGCCCAACGGCGAAGCGCACTTGGAATACCACATTCCTACCCGTGGCATCATCGGCCTCAAAAACCTCCTGCTCAACAAAACGCGCGGCACCGTGGTCATGCACCATGTTTTCGACAGCTTCCAGCCTGCCGCCGGCGACCTGAACCCGTTCCCGCACGGTTCGCTCATTGCCACCGAGGCGGGAGATGCCAATGCCTACGGCCTCGAAGGGGCGCAGGGCCGGGGCGTACTCTTTACCAAACCCGGGACGCCAGTGTACCAGGGCATGGTGGTAGGGCAATGCAGCCGGGATGAGGATATTGAAGTGAATGTGTGCAAAGGAAAAAAACTGACGAACATGCGTTCGTCCGGTGCCGATGATGCCATCCAGCTCACGCCCGCGCACGAACTCTCGCTCGAACTGGCCTTGGAGTACATTGGCAATGACGAACTGGTCGAAGTAACACCAAAAAATGTGCGCGTGCGCAAGCGCTACCTAGACCCAAACGCGCGCAAACGCCAATCGCGCGAGAAAACCAACGCATAAGCGCTTGACCCCTCACCACTTTTTTCTGAAAAAAGTGGTGAGGGGTTGACGAAATGACACAATCGTTGCTTGACAACGTTTTTTGTGCTACAATATGTGTATCACGTTACCAAACGTGGTGTACGCAATCTCATTAACGAACGTTATCTACAACGTTTCGCACGAGAGGAGGTGTCATCACCATGGCAAAGAAAAAGAAGGCAGCAAAGAAAAAGAAGAAGGCCGGCAAAAAGAAGAAGCGTTAATAGCCGGTGAAGTGTTAAGACAGCGATAGATAATCTATCAGTGTCTAAAAAGCAAAGTTCCGCCGCTCCTATGCTGGCGGAATTTTGTTGTCTGGAATGGGAACAAAAGCGGTGAGCGTAGCCAGCGCAACGGTAAGTACGGCCAGGTCATTCTTAAAGAATGGCACATCCACCAGGCCGTGCACCCCAAGCACAATCCAAGCCAGCAAAGCGCCCACGGCCCACGCCTCGTGACGCTGCAGCAGCCGAAAAAGCCTTTTACTTAGCCAAAAAAGCGCTCCCAGCGCAAAGAGTAACCCGGCCAGACCCAGCTCCGACCATACGTTGAGGAAGAGGTTGTGCGGGAATTGCAGCAATTCCACGTGCTTGGGTAAACGGTAGCGATTGTACACCGCGGGAAAGGCGCCAAGCCCGGCACCTTGCAGCGGGCGGGCGCGCAGCATGTGCCACGTCCCTTGCCAGAGGACAGTCCGCACATCGGCGGATGTGTCTTTCGTGGTAATAATGTTGGTGAGCTGTTGCCGTGTGGTTGGCACGATGAGCAAAGCGACGACGGCGAGGGCGCACACACCCCACCACAGCCACCGTCGCGCACTCCAGGCGCCCGCAACCACTGCAGCGATACCCAGACCGAGCAGCGCCCCGCGCGAAACCGCGAGGCTGCACACCACAATTCCCGAAAAAGTGCTAATTATCCACAGGTTGCTCTCCCAACGTGCAATTCGCCCGCGAAATGCGAGCCACGCGCCCGCAATAAACGCTGCGAGCGGTGCCGTGTACAGCGCGGCGGCGTTTGGAAATGGAAAAAGACTGGTCATACGCGCAGGATGCTCCGCATTCCACGGCGCAAGCGAAACCAGCCAACCCAGCCGTTGGCCAATGGCGACGACGGCAAGCAGGATGAGCTGCGCGCTCGCTAGGTGCACGAAAAGTTTTCGCGCCCGTGCATCCTGCGCAACGGCCAGCCACACCGGCATAAGCAAGACCGGCTCCGCAATGTATGCCCGGTATAAACCCAGGGCCTGGTAATGGTCGGCTGCCACCCCCACCCCGCCCAGGCCAACCAGCAACCAGAGCCCGGCGGCCCACCACAGGCCTTTGCCTAGCACTGGCCAAGGACTTCGACGTTGCAGCCAATGCAGGTGAGCGCCCACGATAACGGCCAAAACTACGGCTTCCAGCACTGTACTCGGCAAACCGAACACACTGAACCGAAGCTGGTACGCGGGTAGGAGGGCGAAGGCGGCGAGCGCGCCCCACGCCGGCCGTCGCCAGGCAAGCCAGAGGCCAACACCCCCAAAAATAAGCGCAAGCAGCATCAGGTGTTTTTCTTAAGGGCGATATTCTGGAACGCCACGAGCAAACCAATGGCCACCCACACGTGCATGATATAGAGGATGGAAAAAGTTTGATACTGCACCAGCATACCGACGATGGCGGCGGTGCCGCCTACCAGGAGCGCGCGGAGCAGGGGCGAAGGCGCCGCCACGAGCGCGCGCATGCTTCGTAAAAAGAGGATGAGGAAAGCAACGGCGATTGCGCCAAAACCAATGGCCCCGGTTTCGGCGAGGAGCTCCAACGGCAAGTTGTTCACGATTTTCCAACCCTCCTTCGGGGTCACGTTCGGATTCGTCGAGGCATACGGCCCAAACTGTCCGGGCCCAACCCCAATGTACGGCTGTTCGGCAAACGCGCGCTTGGCCGTTTCGAAAGTTGCCACGCGTTCTTCGTAGCTGGCCCCGGTGAACAAATTCGTAATGTGCTCGGTAAACTTCCGGCTGCTCAAGCCATCGGTCCCGCCGCTGAGCAATTGCAGCGCGAGCAGGCCGACCACCGCTCCCGTGCCGACAAAGGCCAGAATGCGCCCCGGGTGCAGCACGTAACGCCACGAAAGTGCGAAGATGACCAGGAGGGCAGCAACAAAGCCCAGGTAGCCGCCGCGTGCGACCGTAAGGACGAACGCAACACCAGCCAGGAGCAGCAGGGGAATGCCCAATGCACCGCTCATACGCACTTTACCGAAAAGTTGTGCGGTTAATAGTGACAATGGCAGCAGCAAAAAATTGGCAAAGTACAGCGGCTCGAGGGCCGTGGACTGCACGCGCGGAAAGCCCAGCACGGCTTTGGTATACAGGTCGCGCAGGCCGGTGAGCGAAGGCGGCAGGCCGGCCAGATCGCCGAGGAACTGGAACAGACCAAAAGCAGTAACGAGGAATGTGGTAATGGAAAGGACGTGTAAGGCCCGCCGCGCGTCGTGCTCCGTGGTAATTACCTGCGGGATAAGCATGCCGACCAGCAGCGTGAACACCGTGAAGGCAAAAACCATGACCCCGCGACTCATATTTTCCGCATGCGTAAGGCCCAGCGCGCTCACCGCCACAAAAATGATGAGTGGCCAGATGAGCGGCATGGGCCGCCAGCTGAGTTTGCCCCGCCACGCCGAGCGCACGAGCCACGCCCCCAGCAGTACCAGGGCAACCACCTGGCTGGGTCGAATGGTGGTGCCGCCGACCGTTACCGAACCAATGCGCTCGAAAGGCAAGAGAAAAATGATGCTCAATGCGCCCCACAGGGGTTGGCGCAAGAAAAGGAAAAACGCCGACAGACCCAGCACGCCCACGGCCGCGAGAAAGGGTACGCGGCTGGCAACAAAAGTCAGGGGTAGCGCAATGAGGAGGGCAATGGCACCCAGGCTAGTGCGCAGGCGGGGCGTGAGTTGATCAAAATGCATCATACCGTTGCGTGCAAGGCGTCGAGTGTGAGGCGGGCGGTGCGCGCCCACGAAAAAGTAGCGGCGCGAGCCAAACCTTTCGTCCGCAAATCCGCGCGCAAGCTGGCATCGCCAATAATCCGGCTGATATGGTCGCGCCAGGTATCCAGGTCGGCCGGGTCGGCATAGAGCACGGCGCTGCCGCCAACTTCGGGGAGCGAGGCGGCGGTGCTGCTAATCGCCGGCGTGCCGCATGCCATGGCTTCGAGCAGGGGCAAGCCAAAACCTTCGTAACGGGAAGGGAAGAGGAGCGCCGTGGCCATGCGCAGGAGGGTGAGCAAGTCGGCTTCGTCGACGTACTCCAGCACGCGCACACGCTGGTCTACGTGCAGCTGCCGGATGCGCTGGTGCAGGACGTCCGAATCCCAACCGGGTTTGCCCACAATAACCAGATCGTGGTCTTCGCGCTTGGCGACGCTAAATGCCTCAACCAAAAAAGGTAGGTTTTTTCGCGGTTCAATGGTACCGACGGCCAAGCAGAACGGCCGCGGCAAATTATACTTCCGCTGCGCTGCGGTTTCAGCAGCGACGTCCGCCTGCGGGCAAAAGCGGGGGTCGGCGGCGAGCGGCGTCACCGTAATGCGCTCGGCCGGAATACCCAGCAAGCGTATGAGGTCATTTTTCGTGGCTTCGGAAATCGCCAAGATACGGTTGGCGTGTTTGAGCGAACGCGGTAAAAGCTGTTGCCAGTAGAACCGCGCACTCCGCGAGAAGTACTGCGGAAAAAGCAGGCCAATAAGGTCATGGCTCGTCATGACGAGCTTGCCCCGCCAGAGCAACGGACTGCTAAACGCGGGCACGAAGAGTACATCCGGTTTCTTGCGCCACGCTGCTAGCGGCAGCCCAACTTGGTCCCAGAGTACCCGGCTTGGGGTACGCAAATTTTTCTTCACGGTGGTAATGCGCGCAATACTATCCGTGGACGGCAACATGCGCTCCAGGGCAGCGAGCAGCTGGCTCACGTAGCGGCCAAAACCCGTAGACTGCCCGGCCGTAGCTTGGTAATCAATCGCGACGCGCATAGGTGAAACGAGAAAAAGTTTGCCGCAGAATATCCGCGGGGAACATGCGGAAGAGCGTAAGCCCGATGACGTACGCCACCATTGCCAAGCCGAGCCGCCAGACCAGCCCGAGGTCGGGCGTGGCGAGCAGCACAAGAACCAGCGGGATGCAGGCGCCAGTAATTTTTAACAGGTTCGTCACGCGGAGTCGCACGCGGGTGGCCCGGTAGATAAAGTACAACGCCACCAACGTCACGCCCACTTCGCTAGCCACGGTCATGCTCGCCGCCCCCGCCATGCCCCAGCGGGGAATAGTGAGGAAGTAGCCGGCGAGCGATGCCACCGCCACGCCCGCATAGCCCCAGAGCATGCGCCGTTGCGCATTCACGGCCACGACGGTGTTGGCAAACAAGTTACCATAGAAAATCGCTGCGGTTGCAATCATCAGCAGGGTGAGGGCGTTTGCGGCCGCCACGAACTCGGGGCCGCCAACCAAAAGCATGACCTGCCGGGCCACGAAGCCGGTGCCAATGGCCAGCGGAATCGCCAGCAAGCTCACGGTGTCAATGGCGCGTTGCAAAATATCCCGCAACCGATCCTGCTGTTGACCGGCATACGCGGCGGCCAGTATGGGCGTGAGCAAACCGGCAACCATGGCCGGGATCGTCGCCAGCACTTCCAGCACCTTGTACGCCGAACCGTACAAACCCACTTCGCTGGCGGGCCGCACCGCCGAGAGAATGAGCGTATCGGCTTTAAAGTAAACGAGATTGAAGGCAATGGAAAGCGCAATTGGCCAGCCTTCCCGGAATATCGTCCGAACCATTTCCCGTTCTAGCCGCAGGCGGATGCGTACGAAGCTGCGGCTAAACCAAAAACTGATGCCGGCGTTCACCACGCTGCCCAACGCCACGGTCAGCATGATGCCGGTCACGCTGGCGTGCTTGGCCACGGCAACGAGCGTCCCCGCCAGCAGCACCACGCGGCCAGCAATTTCGGCAATGGCCACCCGGTCCATGCGCAAACTCCACTGGAACACGCCCACGAGTACCTGGTTGAGAGTCACGGCAAAAGTCGAGAGCGTGGCAATGGCCACGGCGGTCTTCACGTCTCCCGGATAGTGAGTGAGGAGTACGGTAAGGGGCGCGAGAACGAGGAAGCCCAACGCCGTGTACAAACGCAGGGTAAAAGCCGTGCTTGCCCACGCATCACGCCGCTCGGGCTCTTCGGCAAGTTTTTTTACCAAAACGATATACAACCCCATATCGACCAGCACCCCGAACACTTGCACGAACGCGAGTGCCGTCGTGTAGTGGCCAAACCGGTCCGCGCCCAGGCTCCGCGTGAGCAAGCCAATAACCACCAGCCCGATAACGGTGCTGACTATTTTCCCTGCAATTTGCAGGATGGTATTGCGTGCGAGTTGGCCGGTAAGTGACACGGATTACGAATTACGAATGAAATATTACGAATATACGAATTACGAATGCATACTTTCGTACATTCGTACTGATTCGTACATTCGTAATGTGTTGACATTTGACCATTTTCCGTGGTACAATGCAAGCGTAGCGATGAGAAACACTCACACCATCGCGCGTTTCGCTCTTGTAGCGCTTCTCACAAGCGCGTTTTTCATATTTCCGCTGGCAAGCACTCACGCAGCCGTAAAGAAACCCGTCGTGCCGCCGTACCGCGCAGTCATGAGTAATCGTTCGCAGGATGCACTGAACATCGAACCGGGCAAGAGCATCCAGTTCAGCATCGATGCCACGAACACCGGCAAAAATGCCTGGCGGGCAAAAGGCAGCAACCTGGTGGCGCTCAATGCGGTAAAAAAAGTTGGCTCGGCTTTTAACGTAAACAAAGGTACCAAATTCACCGATAAAAGCTGGGGCACTATTGTGCGGCCAACCGGCTTAAAAAAAGATGTGAAGCCCGGCGAAACGGTAACGCTTACCTTCACCTTGAAAGCGCCGAAGCAAGTGGGGGAGTATCGCGAGTGGTTTTCCCTGGCGGTGAAAGGCATCGACTTTATGCCTGGCGGCGCATTTGAAGTGCTCGTGCGCGTGGGCGAGCCGAAAACTGCCGCGTACCGCATTGATGCCGGACTCACGTCATCCACTACGTTTATTATGGAACCGGGTCGATCAAAGACGTTTGATATTACGGTGCAAAATACGGGCACGAAGACCTGGAACCGCCGCGGCGCCGGTGAAGTGGTGCTGGCCCTGGCCGAACCGCAGCAGCGCACCAGCAAGCTCTGGCACCAGAACTGGTACGGCAAAACCGTGCTGGGCCGTTTGACGACGTCGCAGGTCAAGCCCGGGCAGAAAGGGATCTTCCGCTTTGCCCTGCAAGCACCCAAAGACTACGGCGAGTACGTGGAAAAAGTCCAAATCCTTGCCACCGGGCTCACGCGCGCCGTGGATGGCTTACTCACGATTGTGGTGCAAGTGCCAAGCCCTAACCCCGTGGTGGTGAGTACGGAAAGTTTGGGAACCGAGCCAACCGTACGCGTCGGCGTGGTCACCACGTCGGATGGTTGGATAGAATTTTCTGGAGACCAGGTTCTGACGGTGACGGATGCGAACGGCGCTACCGTAACCGATGTACCAGCGAGCACCGTCGTCCGGCTCACCTACACCGCAGGTGCGTACAGCGTGACCCTGGCGGGCGTGACCACGGCAGCACCCGGACCACTGCGCATTACGGGTAAAGCCGCGGGGACGATTGTCACCGTGACTAGCTGGAACTCCCAGTACAACCGCTTCCGCGGCATTATTGAATTTCGCTACACGCCTGCCACGAAGAAAATCTGGATGATTAACGAGCTGCCCATGGAGCAGTACGTCAGCGGTCTGGCCGAAACCGGTAATAGCGGCCCAACGGAATTTTTGAAAACTATGGCCGTGGCCGCGCGCACCTACGCGCTTTTCCACAACCTGCGCAAGACCAAACATGCCGACGAATTCTACGACATCAACGCCACCACGGATCAGTTGTACAAAGGCTACGGTTACGAACTCAAAGTGCCGAACCTGGTGGCAGCTGTGGTGGCTACCCGCGGCGTGGTCATGACTCACCCCGCGCCGGTCACAGTGAAGAACACCGTTGGCGCAATTGTGGCCGCCTACTCATCCTGCACCGATGGCCGCACGCGCAGCTTTGCCGAAGTCTGGGGGGCGGACCAGAGCTACTTCCCCTACTTGCTCACCGTGCCAGACGCTATTGGCACGTGCACCACGCCGCCCTACCCGGCCGCGTACCTCACCGGCGGCAGCGGCAACCATATGGTGGGCATGTCCGCCTTTGGCGCGCTCAAGTACGCGCGGGACGAAGCCAAAACCTATGACTGGATTTTAAAGAATTACTACACCGGCATCACCTTGAAGCAGGTGTATCCGTAAGGTAGGAATCGGTAGACTGGAAAGCATTATCATGTTCATCAAACATTGAAATCGGCCTTCTTACGATCCTCTAATAAAAACCCAGTCGTTACAGCGACTGGGTGTTTGCGTATTTCTTTTTTTCGCCTTCTCAGTAGCCGGCCGAGACAGCGACTTCTTTGACGATGGGGATATCATCCTCGCGGCCGTAGACGACATGGATCGTGAAATTTGTGTAGCGCCATTCTTGTCCGATAAAGTTGAGAGCATCAACGAGCAAATTCACGTCTCGCACGTGCGGGGTCGTACCGATTCGTATGGTGTCGGACCAATACTTGGATGGTGATACGTCGGGAATCGTGTCGTCAGTGACGAGGCCGTAGTAGGTGCCGCAGAATTTTGTCACTCGGTGAGCCGAGAATTCGTGCACTACGACCTGCGACTCGATAGAATCACGGACTCGGTACCATTCGCCACGTGAGGTGAGAATAAGGTGGAACAGTTCATAGAGACTCCGGTACTGCGGGCATGAATCGGTGAGCGTCGTCAGGTCTCTATCCGCCACTTCTTTCAAGGTGGGGTTCAGTTCCATAAAAACTTTGAAATCGTTGGCGTTGCACAGACTCGAACTCGAATCATTGGTTTGTGCGCTAGCTGCCGGAGCCAATGAGATGATTGCACACATAATGGTCATCCACATGCGCTTGCTGATGTAAAGTTGCTTTTTCACGGTACACTCCTTTTCGGGTTTATGATTTTTTGGCTAGTTAACTCGGCACAATAGCAAAAGTCGGCTCGCCTGTCAAGCGCGGAGCTACCCCCAAGTGCCAAACATTGGTTCGTAGGTCGCTATAATTATTTTTTTCAAAACTTAAACCACACGCCCATACTCGCCGCTCCACCCTCACCTCCCCATCCAGTTTCTCAACCCTAACCCTCCAACAAACCCACGGTGCTATACTCCCTCCATGCCCATGCCCTACACGGTGAGTATTACTGACGAAGAGTGGCAAGCCATGGTGGCCGAGCTCGCCAACATGTCGCGCAGCCGACGCTGGCACGACTTTGTCTGGCACGCCTCGCGCCTGGCAATAATTGACCCCGAGCGCTACGCCCAGGTCAACATAACCGATCCCGACTGGGATGCTGCCATGGACGAGCTCTCCCGTTTCGAAGCGGCTAGCGACTGGCAGGCTGTGGCTGCGCGTCTCTCCCGCCTGAAGCAAATGGACCCGGCCCGCGGCGCTATTCTCATTGTACCGGAAGATTTGTGGAGCGCGATGTTCGCCGACCTGGATGCCCTGCGCCAAAAAGGCGACTGGGCCGCCTTCGTCTCCCACGCCCACCACCTGCACGGGGCCGATCCAGACCGCTTTCACCCGGGCATTGTGACGGCCGAGGACTGGGAAAAACTCTTGGCCTTGGTGCGCGCCGAGGCCGCCACCGGCAACTGGGAAACCGTGGCCAAGCTCGCCAGCTCCATGGCCTTGGCCGACCCGGTCCGCGCCGGCGAAACCTTGCACTTTAGCAGCACAGATTGGAATAACCTCTCGGTGGCGCTCGAAGCCGCACGACAGCAAAGCCAGTGGTCAGCTTTCACTGCCCAGGCGTGTCGGCTGCGCACGCTCCTCGATGTGCGCCCGTCACTGCTGCCGGTGGTCGCTTAAACTTTCGCTACTGGCGGTTTTCCCCGCGGCGGCGCTGCACTACCCGCCCCTTCCAGCACGTCCCCATCCAGCTTGGCCATCGTATTGGCCCCGAGCTGATTTTCGATTTGCTCCAGCAAGTGCATGATACTCTTGGCCACGCCTTCGGGGTCCGGAATATGCTCGAAAGTAAATTTGCTTTGCTCGGCCGCCGTCTGGATGGTCACGTTGCCGAACTTGAGCATGTTGCCCAGCACGCCTTGCATTTCCCAGGTCACGTCCTGCACGCGGTAGAGCTTCTGCTCGCTCACCGTCCGGTGGAAGAGCCGCACTTGCTTGATGTTAATGATGCGCTCGTTGGTGACAATCCACACATCCAGGTAGTAGTTGAGCCAGGATACGAAGAAGAGCAAACCCCACACCAGCGCGTAGCTCGCCAGCAGGATGGTGATAACGGCAAAACCAGCACTCGTCGCGTCGTTGAGAGCGGTCGTGCGTGTGCCGAGCAGTACCCAAGCGGCAGCGGGGACGAGCGCGAGCAAGCAGTACACGAGCACGATGCGGAGTGCCACAAAGCCATGGCGGTGGAGCAGGAGTACCACCTGCTCGCCGGGCAGCATGTTAGGGAAGGTGGGCTTGAGCTTCATTGCTGGAAAGTGTTGGTTACGCTCTTGAGGTCGGGCAGGGAAATGTCCGGCGTGCCAATGTCGAGGCTTGCCGACCAATCCACGGCGGTCAAGCTGGTTACGGTTGCCACGACCACCACGACGGCAAAGATGATGTACGCGAATGAAGAAATGACCGCCGGCCGGCTGACAAAGCCAAAGCGGAGCATTTTGGTAAGCGCCACAATGCTAAAAATGAGCCACACCACCAGCAGGATGGCAAAGGGGATGAGCAGTAATCCAAGCGAGAGGGACATGTGAACAGTATACCGCTACACCAACCGTTGCTGTAAATCTGACGGCGCTTCGCGCTGCAAATGCTGGTAGGCCACTGGCGTAGCCACGCGACCGCGCGGGGTGCGCACGAGCAAGCCAATTTGCAACAGGAAGGGCTCGACCACATCTTCCAACGTGCGAACGTCTTCGCCCGTGGTTGCCGCGAGCGTGGAAAGCCCAACTGGCCCGCCGTTGAATTGGTCGAGAATGGTAATGAGCACGCGGCGGTCGGTCTGGTCCAGGCCCAGTTGGTCCACGCCCAGCTGCTCGAGCGCGGCCTTGGCGTTCGGCACATCAATTTTGCCATTGGCGCGCACTTGGGCAAAGTCTCGCACTCGCTTGAGAATGCGGTTCGCCACGCGCGGCGTGCGGCGGGACCGAGCCGAGAGCAGCGCGCGCGCATCCGGATCCAGCTGGATATTCAGCAGCCGCGCCGAACGCTCGAGAATGGCATTGATATCTGCCTCGCTGTAAAAATCCAAATGATAGGTCAAACCAAACCGGTCACGCAGTGGTGACGAGAGGAGTGCCAGCCGCGTCGTCGCCCCTATAATAGTGCATTTGGGCAAATCCAGTCGCAGCGTCCGCGCGGCTGGGCCTTTGCCCACTACCAAGTCTATGGCGTACTCCTCCATGGCTGGGTAGAGCATTTCTTCCACGGCGCGCGGCAAACGATGGATTTCGTCAATGAAGAGCACGTCGCTCTCGCCCAAATTCGTGAGGATTGCTGCCACGTCTGCAGCGCGCTCTAAGGCCGGACCGCTGGTGACGCGGACGGTAACGCCGAGTTCATTGCCAATGACGTGCGCCAAGGTCGTCTTGCCTAAACCCGGGCTGCCGTGAAGCAAGACGTGCTCCAAGGCTTCTTTGCGCTTCGTCGCTGCGTGTATGGCAATGAGTAAATTCTCTTTTACCTGCTGCTGGCCAACGTACTCCTGCAAATTCTTCGGCCGCAGCGAAATATCGAAAGACTGCTCTTCGGGCAACTCGGTTGGCATAAGGACTGTAGCGTCTTCAGGCATGAGCGCGAGCATACGCAACGAGTAAGCGCACACCTGCACCGGCCGAGCCTTTGGCTAAGTGCTGGCCGTCAATCGTCGTCATGGTTGGGGCAATGTCCATGTGCGCCCAGCGCTTATGCTTCTTGGCAAACTGCCACAGGAAAGCAGCGGCGGTAATAGCGCCACCCCAACGGGTCTTGGCGCTATTCGCCACATCGCCAAACGTGCCTTGCACATCAGCCTCGTACTCGGGCCACAGCGGCAGGGGCCAGCCAAAGTCGCCAGATTGCTCGGAGAGCTCCTGCAATTCCCGCGAGAAGTTTTCGTCGGGGGAGAGGAGCGCCGATGCGCGCTGGCCCAAAGCGCCAATGGCCGCGCCCGTGAGCGTTGCCACGTCAATGACGGCACTGGGTTTGAAGCGCTCGGCGTAGGTCAATGCATCGGCCAGGATAACGCGGCCTTCGGCGTCGGTGTGCATTACCTCAATGGTCTTGCCCGACAAACTGCGCAGCTGATCGCCTGGTCGGTAGGCGTCGCCCGCCGCCATATTTTCGACAGCGGGAATAAGACCGATAACCCGCACGGGTAATTGCAGTAACGCTATAGCAGAGAGCGCGCTTATCACCGCCGCGCCACCAGACATATCCATGTGCATTTCGTACATCCCTGTGTCGGGCTTCACATTCAAGCCGCCGCTATCAAAAGTCACGCCTTTGCCAATGTACACAATGGGCGTGTCCTTTTCGTGGCCTGGGGCCGCGTATTCCAAAATCGAAAAGGTTGGCGGGTGCTCGGAACCGCGCGCCACACCCAGCACGCCACCCATGCCAATTTTTTCCAGAGCGTCTTTTTTTAAGATGGTTACGGTAAAGCCCATACGCTTACCGGCAGTGACGGCCGCATTGGCCAAAAGCGTTGGGGTCATGTCGCTGCCCGGGGTGTTGCCTAAATCCCGCGCCGCGTTCGTGGCTTGGCCAATAATCGTGCCAGCGCGCACGCCACGTTGCACATCGCGTAGTGCATTAGCCGAGCAAAGCATCTGCACATTTTTTACCTGCGGCCAGCCGCCTTTGGGCACCGTGCGATAGCGGGTGTAGTCGTAGTGGGCCAGTTGAAAATTCTCGGCCAAAAGCTGGCCAAGCTGCTCTGCGCTCCAACCTGATACCTGCACATCCGCGAATGTTAGGGCTACATCCAGTAGCTTGTGCTGCTTCGCAACCACAATAATTTTCCGAGCGACGAGCATTGCCTGCCGGTGCGTAAAGTTTTTTCGCTCGCCCAGCCCGAGCAAGACTAGCGTCCGGGCCGCTGACCCAAAGGGGATGACCCGCACTTCATCGGTTTTTCCTGTGAATTCTCTAGCGCGCACCAAGGCGAGTGCGGTCTGCTGTACAGCGGCTGGCAGACGCTTAAACCACGGGTGCTGCTTCAGGTCTGCACCCTGTGCCATGAGGAGAAAAATCGCCCTGGCTGAAGGGGCGGTTGCGGCCCGTACGGTAATAGTCATAGCTGCACCCTATCACTATCCGCGCTGGAAAGCAAGAGTTTTTGGCTTAGATTAGCCAAAAAATGATGCTAAAGTCCTAGGCAAGGCTTGACAGAAGCCATTGGGGTTGCTAAGGTTCGGGGTCAACTTGCAGTACCTGAAAAACTGCTTCCCGAACCGCCGGCAACCAGGCCGGGGCCAGCAACCTGCAGCCACGACAAGCATGGGGGTCGCATCTAGGTGAACGCGGATTCTTCTCTACGTTACTCCTCGATGCAACCTTCTTGGCTGCAGATTGCTGTCTCCCGCACTTGACGGAAAAAGGGGAGGGAGCTAGTTTTGGCTAAGTAAACACGAAACGGAACTTTCGTTGACAACTCTAATACTCCAACAAGGAGGTTCTAAATGGATACCCTCTTCAATTGGGCATTCAGGCTATTTATTATGGCACTTCTGATGATGTGGTGGTACAGAAGTACCAAGAATGGAAAGAAGACGGGGCCACTCTTCTGCGGCACACTGCTTGTGTTCTTCGCTTGGTCAATCGGTGAAGGCTACTATCTCAAAACTGGAAAACTACCTTGGTTGTTCGGTCTTGAAGAAAAGATTGCCGAGCGTACTGATGCTGGGGCTGCATTTGCCTTCATCGTTGCTGGTATGATTCTGTGGTGGTTGACATACTGGATCTTACCAAAAGTCACCAACTGGTGGAACAATTCCAAGCTGGTACCGGGACATGTGAACAATATGACATTTCCTGCACTCGGCCTAACATTGCTCCTAACTATTAGCCCTATGACTTCAGCGATTCTTTGCCACGGCTACGGCATCACTTGGGGCATGCACGTTGTTTCATTAGGTGGAAACATCTGTGCCGAAGCGTCCGAGCTCGGTCTCAGTGAAAATGACCGTATGCAGGACGAGATCGACGAGGCGACGGAAAAAGCGCAGCGCCGCGCTCCAGTACGCGAACATCGCAACACCACCAATGGCAAAAATGCTCGCGGTCACTAACATTGTTCCTACCAAAAAACCGAAAGCCTTACACATAAACTGTGTGAGGCTTTTTTCTTATGCCGCGCTTTCGGCGGCAACTTCTTCGGCCGTAGCGCCTACCAGCCACACTTCCTGCCAGGCCCGGTACTTGCTATCAAATACTTTATTCGTGGTCTTACCGTCTTTGACCACGGTGTAGGTGAACGTTGCCGAGCCGCCATTGTGCGCGCGCTCCAGGCGCTTCTTCACACCCGGCGCCAGGTCGGTGGTTTTTATGTACTTGGCGGGCGGCGGCTTGGTAACGCCGAAGAGCTTGGGCGTCGTGGTGCTGGCCACCCGGCTATCTTTGGTGCCGTAAAAATCAAAGATGAGATTATCGCCACTCACGCGGGTTTGCAGCAGCAACGCCGAATCGTAGTCGTTCCGAATGCGGAAGTCGGGCGAGGGGTCGTAAATCGTGGCGTCCATACCCACGGGCGGTTCGTAGTAGCTCACGCGGTAGCTGTGGTTGCGCCGCTCCAAAATTGGCACGCCCGCATCGAGCGCCAAGCGGAACATAGTGGTGCCAACCTGGCACAAGCCGCCGCCCACTTCGGGCACCGTGCGGTTGCCCTTGATGACGAGCTCCGGCAGGTAGCCGTTAGACAACTCAATGGGGGAGAGTGCCTTTACCAAAGAAAATTCTTCGCCAGCTTTAATGAGCAAACCGTTAAGCAGCTTCACGGCATTGGCAATGTTCTTGCGCCGGTTGGTGGGGCTGCCGGCAAAGTTGGTCTTGCCCGTAGCAACGAGCTCGGTAATGCCCAAACTCTCGGCGCTGGCGTTGGCAGACTGCGGGTGAATTTCCTTGCTCACCACAGCCACGCTCTTGGCCTTCCCCTCCACGAAGGATGCGGTCATGGCGGCCACCGTCTGGCTCACATCCAGCGCGCGCCCTACCTGGCCAGACTGAAACTCGGTTACCCGGCCGGCCGCAATGGTAAACCGCGCGTCTTTAACCTCGATATCAATCTTCTTCTTCAGGGCGGCAATAAATCCTGCCAAGCGCGACTCGGAAAATACCAGCTGCTTCTTGCTGCCTTTTACCAGCAGCACATCCAGCGCCGCGCCGGCGGCAGCGGCATCCAGCGTGGCCGTCGTGCCATCGGGCAAGGTTATGGTAAACGGGGCACGGGCAACGACGGCTTGCGCATCGTCAACGTAGGCTTCTACATCGCTGGCCTTCAGGCGGGGCTTGTCTTCCCCGCGCTGCAGCGTAATTGCCGCGGCTCGAACGTCTTTCCACTGGGCAATAGCCTGGCGGACAGCCGTTTCGTACACAAAACCGCGGCCGGCTTTTTCGGGGCTTACGGTAAACGTGCCTTTGGCAAATTGCAGGTGTGCGTTCTCGGGCGGGTCGTCCTTGGCGCCGAAGGTTTGGCGCATGACGTTTTCGACCACCACCTCATCGGTCTCCACCAGCGCCGCGACATGCTTGCGGAAAAGTGCGGCCCGCCAAAACTGCGCCGCATTCCGCACCAGGCCAAAGTCGTGGCCATACGCGGCAGCGCCGGCCAAGCTCTGTACCACGTCCACGTCTACCAGGGGCGGGGTTTGGTCACTCGTCGTCAGGGCTTGCTGGATGGGGACGATGGTCGCTTTGCCATCCACGTCGACTACCAATCCCGCCTGCGCCAGCGCGTCAACGCGTTCTTGTAAGAGTGCGGCTGCCTCGTCCACGGTCTTGCCCCCAATGGCAACGTCGCCTACCCACACGCCCGGCAGGATAGTCTTGGCGTACGCTCTAGGCACGAGCAGGCCAACCGCGAGCAGGATGCCAAGACTGCCGACGCCAAACAGTGCGTCAACAATTATTCGGCGCTGTTTCTTGGTCCGTCCCAAAAGGTTGCGCTTGTGCGTGCTCATTCGGGCCGGCTGGAGAGAATATCGTTGAGCTTCTGGCGAGAATTATCTCCACCGTCGGCGCTGTTTTGCTGGACGTCCTGCACGCGCACGTTCACTACACTCGTCACGCGTACGCCCGAGTCCAGTTCGCTCACTGGCACGTGCAGCACCTGACCGTCATCGAGCAAGATGTGGGCGTGGCTGGTTTCAATTTTTTGGATTATTCCGCGCATACACGGGTTATAGAAAAAAGCGATGGGCAGGGCCCACCGACAACGATCACCGAGCCATCGGGCCCCACCAACTACAGTGCTGGAGAAAACGAACGCTTGCTCACTCGTCTTGGTGCTTCACGCGGACCACCTGCGTCTTGGCCGTGCGCACCTTAGGGATAGTAATGGTCAGGATGCCGTTCTTCATGGAGGCGTCGGCTTTTTCCGAAAGCACGTCTACCGGCAAGACAATGGAGCGGGAAAAACCACC
>JBBTRU010000061.1:0-30729 GCA_038065015.1 Patescibacteria group bacterium
TCGCCTTCGCCGAAGCCACCATGGGATTGCACACGATGTGGCCGTCCAGTACAAACAAGAAGATCCCAACTACTAGAATGTATCGTATGTATTTAGGCATACCGTTAGTATAGCAAATATAACGAAGATGAGTGGGTTTCTATTGACCGCAGCAAAGCTTCAGGTGTAGGCTAGCTTGCTCAACAGAAACCAAGTTCATTCCCAAACACCCAAATAGTGAAAGGAGGGTACAGGTATGTACCGTCGGGTAATCGCAATAGTGTGTATCATAGGAATCTCAATTTGCGCAGCCAGTGGCTGCAACAAGCAGGAAATTGTTGATCTCAAGACCAAAAATGAGCAGCAGAATGCTGATTTGGTTCGCTTGTACAAGGATCTTGCAGAACTCCAGTCTGCTAATACTCAAGCGTCAACGAAAATGTACACACTGACGCAGGAGAATGACAGTTTGCAAAAGATTTCGCAGGCACAGAGCAAAAAGAATTCTCAACTGAGCAGAGCCCTGGCCCAAGTCGAAGCGAAAGCAAAGCAAGACTTGCAGGAGTTTGCTGAAGCAACAGTAATTTTCAAACAACGAGAAAAACGTTGTGACACTGAAAAAGAAGAGCTCAGCAATATGTTGGCGAAAAGCTATGCCGAAAATGTTGCCTACAAGCAGTCAAATGATTCACTGAAGCTGTACATCTTGGTTGCCGGCCAGTGGCGGGATTACTACAGACAAGAATCTCACCGATCCTGGTGGAAAAAGTTCTGGGGCGCGGGGAAGGCTACCCGACCAAAATTCACCGAGCCATCTAAGTAAGAGCTTTCTTTACAGAGCGAGGAATCCCCTTCCTCGCTCTTTTTATTTGATCAACCTGGCTTGACAGTATGACGTAGGTCTGTCAGTATGTGCATTCGCAAAGAAAATACTAAATCAACATATTGGAGAATACGTGAGCATAAAAAACACACACATGGACCCGCACATTGGAGAGAATGGATCGCTCATCGCGAGGATTGTCCACGACGACCCAGACGTCATCGAGGCATTCGTGCAAGAGCTCCGTGTCCGTACGAATACCAAGCAGATTGACTGGTTCTACATCGTCAATACAATCGCACTCATCAAAGCAATCGGCGATCTGCCCCATATCCGTCGAAACGCGAAAGAGGTATTCCCTACTCATTGTTCCATTCCCCTACACCTAGTAGCGTAGTACTATAACCGCCACCAACACTACAAACATCCATTCATAAAAAATGGATGTTTCTCTTTGGAATGAATTCACTACTCTGTGGTTTGCCCGTCAAAGTCTGCTTCTTGCGCAACCGCTTCCGCTTTCGTTGCACGCACAATCTGGTCCTTATGATGCGCCGGGCTGTAGAGCGTGTAGAGCTTGAGTGCTTCCGTGGGCGACGTGTTTATTACATTGTGCCGCGCACCAGCAGGAACAATCACGGCTGATCCATCCTGCACTACAGACTCGTTCCCATCGATGATCACTTTTCCCTGCCCGGCTTCGAAGCGGAAAAATTGGTCGTTGTCTGGGTGCACTTCCATGCCTATTTCCTCGTTCGGCTGCAACGCCATGAGCACCAGCTGGCAGTGCTTGGCCGTGTAGAGCACTTTGCGAAAGTTGGTATTCTCAATGGTTGCTTGCTCAATGTTCTGGTTGAATCCTTTCATAGGGAAGAATGGGTAAAGGCGAGGCCGCTACCCATAAACTAGCATTATTTAATATAAGATGATACTACACTGATTTCCGCCGCTTCCGCACCACTTTGAGGCGCGCGAGCTCCTTCGCCATAGCCGCTTGCGCATCGGCAAAGCCCACATCGTCGGTGGCGCGCTCGGTCATAATCTGCTGTGCCTTCTGGCGAGCCTCTTCCGCACGCTGCTCGTCAATTTCGTGCGCGTGCTCGGCGGTGTCGGCCAGAATAACCACGGCGTTATCGCGCACTTCCACGAAACCGCCAGAGACTGCCATAACTTGCTCTTCCCCGGTAGACGTGACAGCGCGGAGCTCGCCCGGCGCCAGGATGGACACCAAGGGAATGTGATTGAGCAATATCCCAATTTCCCCATCCACCGTGGGTACGTTCACGCTGCTGACCTCGGTTTCGAGGACAATGCGTTCGGGAGTGGTAATGGTGAGATGGAGGTTGTTCATAAATTTCTGTCATTGCGAGTCCCGCTACTGCGGGACGTGGCAATCTCTCTGCTCAAGTAATCGGGAGATTGCTTCGTCCCCCTCGATAGACTCGGGGTCCTCGCAATGACAATGAGGTTAGGCCCTTACTTCGTCAATTGTCCCTTTCATGTAGAACTTCTGTTCACCAACGTCATCGTACTTGCCGTCCAGGATTTCTTTAAAGCCGCGGACAGTCTCGGCACGGGGGACGTACTTGCCAGCCGAACCCGTGAACTGCTCGGCCACGAAGAACGGCTGCGAGAGGAAACGCTGGATCTTGCGCGCGCGGCTGACGGTGAGCTTGTCTACGGGTGAGAGCTCTTCCATGCCGAGGATGGCGATAATATCCTGCAAGTCCTTGTAGCGTTGCAAAACTTTTTGCACACTTCGGGCCACGGCGTAGTGCTCTTCACCGACGATAGCGGGGTCGAGAATTGTGGAGGTGGAATCCAGCGGATCCACGGCCGGGTAGATACCGAGTTCAGCTAAGCCGCGCGCGAGCACCACGGTAGAGTCGAGGTGCGCGAAAGTTGTGGCTGGCGCCGGGTCAGTCAGGTCGTCCGCAGGCACGTACACTGCTTGGACGGACGTAATAGAACCTTTGTTGGTGGAAGTAATACGTTCTTGCAACTCGCCCATTTCTTCGGCCAGGGTTGGCTGGTAGCCCACGGCGGATGGGATGCGGCCGAGCAGGGCGGACACTTCGGAGCCGGCTTGGGTAAAGCGAAAAATGTTATCAATGAAGAGCAGGACGTCTTTCTGCTCCTCGTCGCGGAAGTACTCGGCTAAGGCTAAACCCGAGAGCGCGACGCGCGCGCGGGCACCCGGCGGTTCGTTCATCTGGCCAAAGACCATGGCAGTCTTACCAAGAACGCCGCTGGCTTTCATTTCGTGGTAGAGGTCGTTGCCTTCACGCGTGCGCTCGCCGACACCGGCGAAGACGGAATAACCACCGTGCTCGGCCGCAATGTTGCGAATGAGCTCTTGGATAACTACGGTCTTACCCACGCCCGCGCCGCCGAAGAGACCAACCTTGCCGCCTTTGACGATAGGACAAATGAGGTCAATAACCTTGATGCCGGTTTCAAAAACTTCGGCTTTCGTGGCCTGGTCTTTGAACGCCGGGGCTTCGCGGTGGATGGGGTACATGGTCTTCGTTTTTACTGGTGCGCCGCCATCTACCGGAGCGCCAACCACGTTAAAAATCCGGCCAAGCGTTTCCGGGCCAACGGGCATGCGAATGGGACCGCCCGTGTTGATTACCGCAATGCCGCGCTCTAAACCGTCCGTGCTATCCATAGCCACGGTGCGCACCACGTTCGCGCCCGAGTGTTGCTGCACCTCGAGCACCAAGGGTGCCTTGCCTTTGCGCTCAACGGTGAGCGCGGTGTGAATGCCCGGAATGTCTTTGTCGAAGTGGACGTCTACGACGGGGCCGATGATCTGCGTAATTTTTCCTTGGGTCATATGAGGTTATTCTAACGCCGCGCGGCCGGCCGAGATTTCCGCGATTTCTCGCGTAATGCCCGCTTGGCGCACTTGGTTATAGGTGAGGTTGAGATCGTCAATGAGTTCTTCGGCCGCATCCGTAGCGTTGCGCATGGCCACCATCCGCGCGGCATGTTCCGAAGCCAGCGATTCCAGCACGACTTGATAAATCTGGCTCGTCACCAAGTTCCGTAGCATTTTCTCCAGCACGGCTTCGGCATTCGGTTCGAAAAGGTACGGATTTTGGAACCCTGCAATATCTTGCATCGCAATGGAACTATCCACGTCATCCAACACTTCTTTGAGCTCCTGCTTGCGAATGGGCAGAACTTGGCGGCTCCAGGCTTTCTGGACGAGGGTGGAGCGGAAGTCGGTGTACACCACGAAAACTTGGTCATAGACGCCAGCAACGTAATCATCAATGGCGATCTTCACCACTGGCTGCAAGTCTGCAACGGTTGGATGCGTGTGCGCGTTGGGAAATGCCGCCACGATATTCACATTCAAACGGCGCAAGGCATCGGCTGCTTTTGTGCCGACGGTGATGATGTCTGCAGGCACCGTCTGTGCTTTGAGCACTTCCAGGGTCTGCCGCACGACGTTGGTGTTCAAACCGCCGGCCAAGCCGCGGTCCGAGCTAACCACGATAACGGCCACGCGCTTCACCTCGCGCTCGACGAGCAAGGGGTGGAGCTCACGATTCGTAACGGCACTCACGTTGGTGAGCACGTCCCACGCCGCCTTGGCGTAGGCACGCGTTGCCAACGCCTGCTGCACGGCTCGGCGCATCTTGGACGCGGCCACGAGTTCCATGGCTTTGGTAATCTTCTTGGTATTGCCAACGGACTTAATGCGTCGCCGGATATCGAGCGTACTGGCCATTTTTAACTTTGCTTAAAGGTCGTGAGGGCGGTCTTCAACTGTTCTTCCAGTTCGGGCGTGAGTTCCCCGCTGTCTTCAATCTTCTTAATCCACGCGCTGGAACCCGTGCGCAGGCTTTTGGTGAAATGCTTTTCCCAAGTTTGGACGTTCTCAACTTCCACCTCGTCCAAGTAACCTTGGGTCACGGCGTAGAGTACCGCAACTTGTTCGGCCAAAGGCATGGGCTGGCCAATCCCCTGCTTCAGCAATTCGGCCGTGCGCTTGCCGCGCTCCAACTGCTGCTTGGTGGCCGCGTCTAGGTCCGAGCCGAACTGGGCAAAGGCCGCGAGCTCGCGGTATTGGGCCATGTCCAAGCGGAGCTTGCCCGCCACTTTTTTCATGGCTTTGCGCTGGGCGCTGGACCCCACGCGGGAAACGGACAAGCCGACGTTCAACGCCGGGCGTTGGCCCTGGTAGAACAGATCGGACTCCAGAATAATCTGCCCATCGGTAATGGAGATGACGTTGGTGGGGATGTACGCGCTCATGTCCCCGGCCTGGGTTTCGATAATCGGCAAAGCCGTAAGCGAACCGCCGCCATTGTCTTTATTGAGCTTGGCCGCGCGCTCCAGCAAACGAGAGTGGAGGTAGAAAATATCGCCCGGGTAGGCTTCGCGGCCCGGCGGACGACGGAGGAGCAATGATACTTGGCGGTACGCCCAGGCGTGCTTGGAAAGATCGTCGTAGACCACCAAAGCGTCTTTGCCTTTGCTCATGAAGTGCTCGCCCATGGCGCAACCGGCGTATGGCGCCAGGAACGAGAGCGCAGCCGGATCCGAGGCACTGGCGAGTACGATAATGGTGTGGTTCATGGCGCCGTGCTTTTCCAGCTCGGCAACGATGCGGGCAATCTTGCTGGCCTTCTGGCCAATGGCCACGTAGATGCAAATAACCCCGCTATTTTTCTGGTTGATAATCGTATCAATGGCAATGGCGGTCTTGCCTGTCTGCCGGTCGCCAATGATGAGTTCGCGCTGGCCGCGGCCAATGGGGATGAGCGCATCAATGGCCTTGATACCAGTCTGCACCGGCTGCTTCACGGACTCGCGGGTAATCACGCCTGGTGCCACGCGCTCCACCGGAAACGTATCGGTGGCTTTGATTGCGCCTTTACCGTCAATCGGCTCGCCCAACGGGTTCACCACCCGGCCAATGAGCGCGTCGCCCACGGGCACGGACATTACCTGCCCAGTGCCGCGGACTTCTTCGCCTTCGGCCACACCCGTGGCGCCATTGAGAATCATCACGCCCACCGTGTCTTCTTCCAGGTTGAGGGCCACGCCGGTGGCGCCCGAGGCAAACGTCACCTTTTCACTGGACTTTACGTTGCTCAAACCTTCCACGCGCGCAATGCCGTCACCCACGTCAATGACATGGCCAACCGTAGCTGTGCTGGCCGCGGCGGTGTAGGACTGGAGCTGGGCTTTGAGAACATCAACAATGGTGTGGGGCATACGTAGTGTACGAAAAGGAATTATTGAAGCAGATGACTTTTGAGTGCAGCAAGACGTGAAGAGAGAGCATTATCAATCAACCGGTCGCCCACTTGAATTTTTACGCCGGCAAGGAGCTTGGCTTCGTGGACGTGGCGAATTTTTACTTTCTGCTTAAGCGCGAGTTCCAAGTTCTTGGTCAGCTCGGCATCCTCCGCAGAAGTCACGGCCTTGGCGCTTCGAACTTTGACAATGATTGGCCCGCCTTGTTCGGCAATGAGGCGTTCCAGTTCGGCAGCAATCCGTGGGACCAAACGAAGCTGGCGCTGACGTGCGAGCAATGCCACCAAGTGCTTCGCAATTTTAGTCTGCTCCTTCTGCGGCGCGGCTTTCGCAGCACCTAAATAGGCTTCGGCATACTGGCGGATAGAGGCTTTACGCATTGCCCACCTTCGCGTTAAGGAGTGAAATTTTGTACATAGATTGGTGGGCAACCCTCCGAAGCTTCAGCGTAGGAGGGTGTGCTTCGGTGGGTCGAAATGAGTGGAAATAATTCATACTAAGCATTCCGACTCTCTTCAATAGCTTCTGTAATGAGTTTACTGTCCAAGTCTTTGGTGGCACCTTTCGGCACGACTTTTTGGGTGGCACTCATAATGAGATTTACGAGTTCCGTTTTGGCTTCCGTGAGCGCTTGCGTTTTTTCAGCGGCAATTTCGTTACGGGCGTGCTGGCGCATGGTGGTGAGTTCCGTGTCAATTTCCTGTAAGCGTTGCTGGCGGTACCGTTCGCTTTCCTTTTCCACGCCCTCCATAATTGTCTGTGCTTCCCGGCGGGCTTCCAATATTTTTTCCTGCTTCAATTTCTCGGCTTCGGCCAACTTCTCGCTCACCGCTTTGGCGTCATCCAAACTCTGAGAAATTTTTTCCTGCCGCTCGCGCAGCACCTTGAGTACGGGTTTGTATGCAAACTTCCACAGCACAAAGAGTACCACGCCGAAATTCAAAATTTGCGCAATGAGTAGGCCAAGATCGAGACCAAATTTTTTTACGAGTTCTTCCATAGTAAGCAGTTATTCGTTCACCTACCTCCGCCAAGCTGACGGAGGAATCGTCAGCGAAAAACTAAATAAATTTGATGATGAGCGCAACGACCAACGCGTAGATGGCAATAGCTTCGGCAAACGCCATGGCAATGAGCATGGGTACCTGAATTTTCCCGGCGGCTTCCGGATTTCGACCAATGGCTTCCATGGCCTTGGAAGCCAAGATACCAATGGCCAGGCCGGGCCCCATACCGCCCACGCCAATAGCAATGGCGGCGGCAAACACTTTCGCGGATTCTACATCCATAGGATTTTCCTTTCCTGACGTTACGTCGCCGAGCTTAACGGGGCGTCACGCGGGATTAATGGTGAAACGTTCGTGAACTACCGGGGTACTTCAGGAACGTTTCAACACAGGCTTATATTTTCCAAGCGTCCCGCCATGGCGGGACGCGGGCAGAGACGCCCGCGCTCGGTTCTTCAATGCTCATGCCCCGTGGTGGAAATTTTTAAAAATACCAGAGTTAGTACGGAGAAAATAAATGCTTGGATAAAGCCTACAAAAATTTCCAAGAACAGAAACGGAATGGGCACGACGTACGGAATGATGAGGCCGATGACAATGAGCAAAACTTCCCCGGCGAAAATGTTGCCAAACAACCGGAAGGAGAATGATAAGAGCTTGGCAAATTCCGAAATTCCTTCCAAGGCACCGACAAACCCCATAACTGGATCTTTAAAATTCACGTATTTCTTCAGGTGACGCATGAACCCGAGCGTGACAATAGCAATTACTTGCGTGGCAACCACCGAAATGGCGGCCAGGGCCAGGGTGAAGTTAAGGTCAGCGGCCGGACCGCGGAAGAGCGGGACAAACACTTCCTTGCCTTCGTGGAGTTCGTGGAAACCAATGCTGCCGACACCGGGCAGCAGGCCCAACCAGTTACCCAGGATGATGAAAATGAACAAGGTGAAAACGAATGGGAAATATTTTAGGGTCTGCTTGCGATCCTGCGTTACCGAGTCCATTAAACCCAGGCCGCCCTCCATAACTGACTCTACCACGTTCTGAAACCCACCCGGTCGCTCGGCCACGCGGCGCTTGAGCATGAGGCTGCCGACAATAATGAGCACCACCACCAGCCACGTGGTGAGTAAACTGTTCGTCACCGGCAAGGGCCCGAGGTGGAACACGGTTTCGGCAGCGAGAGAGATGTCAGCCATGGCTTAGGGTTTCGAGGAAGGTGGTTGAGACGAATCTTCAATGCTCCGAAGGAGCTTCTTGAATTTCCAGACCAAACCGATTGTGGTGAGGGTAATAGAGACGATGAGCCCGGTCAGCAACCACCAGGGCGACGTGCCGAAATGCCGATCTAGGAGCCTGCCCCCGAGGACGAAGACCACCAAGGGAATAACGATGACCCAGCCGAACTCCCAGGCAATGCCTAAGGCTTTCCAAAAGCTGCTCGGTGTAGGGTTTTCAGGCATGTGCGGTACTCGAAAATACGGTCCTATCCTGCTTTCCCTGCAGGAATGGGGCCAAAAATTGGCACGTAAAAATTGTATGAATTATACCGGAAAAGTCAAGGGGTGCGGTTTCGGGGTGGTTGCATAGCCCAAGGAAAAGCCTAAAATGGAAAAAACGGCACAAAAGCAAGGAGGCGAAATGTCCAAATCGACGCACCTGCTCATTATCAATCTGGATGCTGACATCTGCCTACAAATCCGAGAGGTATGCAGCAAGCACAATGTGCAAGTGTCATGTTTGTGCAGGAATGACCTAATCAATTTTGATGCCAAATGGTGGGTAACCCAACGGTATGCCATAGCCGATGCCGTCGTACTCGCCGGACACATCCCGGGTCACAGCTTAACGTCTGGGGTGGAAATCGGTAAGAGTATACGCCACGTGCGTCCCAAAATGACGGTCATTATTATCTCGGATGACGCGACGCTCGCGCAGCAGTTGACCGAACACGACGGGATTACGTTCATCCACCGCAATGGCGACAACCTGCACCTGGATGAAATTGCAAAAGTCCTGCAGATCGCTTGACCTGCTAGCACCCCAAAGCCTGATTCCGTACGTCAGGCTTTTTTTATTGCTATTTTCTTGCTACATTCATTATTTTTCAGTCAGCAGTAACGCGCCAGTAATATTCCTCCCCGGTCCGGATAAAAATTTACCACGGTAATAGAGTGCGATCGCCCCACCTCCGTCATTCTCACCAGCGTAAATAAAGTTGAAACTATTGATGAACTCTCTATCGGCGATAGCTCCTCCTCTCGTTGAGTAGGTAATGAAAAATAAATCGCCACCGCGAACGCCAATGAGACTGCCAGGTGATCGCCCTCCATCCCCTATCCCCCAGCTTGCAACGGTACGTTGACCAGTACGGGTAGAAAAAAACTTTTCACGAATAGTATAGTAATCATCACGCAAGAGTGTGTCCGCACGGTTAGCAAACCATTCATTTGTATTGGAAAATACAAGTGACCCGCTTTTGTACTGATGGAAACCAAGAAGTTTCCCGGCAGTTTTTGGATCGTATGGATTTGCACGTAACTGATAAGGGTAGGGCCCTGTGGCGTTAATCCCAGAAAATGCATGAACATTATCAACATAGCTTTTCATTGGTGCAGCACATTGACCCTTACAGGTCGGTAGTACTGTACGAACTTGTAATTTTTTATGCTTCAGGTTTGCAATAACAATTTTTGCGGTATACGAACCATGCGGAAGTTTGCCACTTACACTTTTGGCAATGGAAATTTGACTTGCTGGCACTTCTGAAGGTTTTAAAAAGTTTACGTTACTATTCCATATAGCTGTGTCCATGGGCCTGCCTGGAACTACGACGTAGGTTTCTTTACCCAAAAAACCATGCGGTAGACTTGCAGGCGTAACCGCGCCTTTCCAAGTGCTCGAAAATGTATTGATAATATTATGGTCAACTTCACTAGAACCCGTAACAATCACAACGGGACCGATGTTGCCGGCACTACCAATTGCTAGCTTTGTACGACCATCAATTTTGCTTGCAGTAATCGGTCCAAAATTTTGCGCTGGGCCATCACCCCGCACGAAATTTTGAAAGGGGGGATCGAAAAAAGTCCACCCCTCTGGTCCATATTTCGCACCCCACTCCTCCGCGCGAGTGTAATCCCAAATAGTTTGCAAGTTTGCACCGCTATACGAAGTAAAAAATACATTTGCCATCGCAGGTCCACTATAGTGGATAATGTCATCAATACCATCACCGTCACTATCTGGCAGAACTGCAATACTCGAGCTGTATGGCACT
Organism: Patescibacteria group bacterium; assembly: GCA_038065015.1. GTDB lineage: Bacteria > Patescibacteriota > Patescibacteriia > PEXW01 > PEXW01 > CAIPSZ01. Next base: position 10,367 of record JBBTRU010000061.1, read on the forward strand.
ATGGGTTGTTGTGGAAGCGAAACGGTTCTTTGACGAATAAGTTTTCCAGAAATACTGAAAAGTTTCATGGGAAGGTTGACGCCTCTTGGCATGGTGAGTATTTGATACTCATTTCCACCTTGAAATTTTCCAACAATCATCATTATCCCTTTCGTAAAAGTTGACGAGTGTACTCGGAAACTTATCCCTGTGTATTCACCCCCTAAAGTATACTGTCGTACGAATGATTGCGCACCATTCCGAGGCGTCACTAAAACAATTGCATTACGGCTACCAACTCGTGGCACAAGAGCAACAGTAACACCGGTGCGAAGTTGTTTATCAAATACTGCAAATGACTTGATGAGCACTCCATTCGACCTGTACAGCCAAACCCGCGGTGTCTGTCCTGGTGGGGAACCGAAGGCAATTTCGTCAGCACCATCAGCGTCGACATCTGCAACGGAGACGCTCGCACCTGGTGGAACCGCACTATACTCAGCCAGAACTTTACCATCAGTGGCGAAGAGTGACGGAATAGGTGTGCCATCCTTCCGCAGCCGACCTTCTGGCTTACTATCAAACCACCAATTATAGGCTGCAAGTTGATTACCCGTAAGGTACGTCGCACCATGGGTTACAACAAAATCGCCACTTGCGTTTTGTAAATATGCTACTTCTACACCTCCACGAAATGCTAACTGGTACGGCACGACATTCAATCCGACGAGTGTTGCAGTGTGTAAGTCATACTCCTGGATACGAGGCGTAAGTCCAGCTGGGGTGCCTACAAGTAACCGCTGGGTTGATTCATGGATACTTATACTCGCACCTGATTGAAGAGTGGGAAAAACAGGAAATGATTGCAACACTTGTGTGGTTGCCACATCAAGGACTTGAATAGTTGCCGTACGCTTGCTCTGCGGGGAAATGACGAGATCATCTCGTCCGTCACCATTATAGTCAATCGAAGCAACGTTTACGCCGCCAAGAAAATTACTCTCATATACACTAAATGTATGTAATAAAGTTCCGTCGTTCGAAAAAATTGCTACATCCGGTTTGCTCCCTGCACTTTTAGCAACAATTACCTCATCAATTCCATCGCCCGTAACGTCTCCTGCTGCAATGTTGACACCCCCACTATAGGTTGTACCAAATGGGAAAAAACTTTGCATCCGAGTAAAGCCAATATCAGCTTCGTAGCGAAACCATGCAACCGCTGACGCGACAACTTTGCGTTTCTTACCATCAAAACGAATTTCTTCAGAAATGGCATCTTGACGCGCTCCCAGGATGAGATCCTTTTTTGCAGTACCAGAAAAATTTGCGGTAACACCGACAGTACCTACCCCAAGGGCCTCAATGCCGTCAAGGATGCTAAAAGGTTCCACAGATGTTCCACTACCTTTCGCCTCAACCCAAGTATCACCTTCCTGCTTTAAAAGACTGATACTTGGGGAGCTATCACCTGTAAACCCAAGAAACATACTCCCATCACCTACAAGATCTCCAGTAAAAATACTCGAACCATAAACCATCCCATTCCAATTTTTCAGCTGTGCGTGTGAACCATCACTATGAAAAAGCTGCGGGGAAGACCCTACAGAGGTAGAATTATAGGCCTTAAGGTTACGTGGCCATACAGTAACTAAAATAATGAGCACCCCAATAACCAGGTAGCGACGTTGCAAATGACTAAACTCCTTCTTCATTCTGGAAGTATACACCTCTTATTTCCTCTGCCCTAGCACCACCGTAAACTCCCCTTTCATCAACGCTGGCTCAACACGAGAGCGCCATAAATAATATTACCCGGTCCAGCTAAGTACCTTCCATAATAGTACTGGGCTACGGCACTACCACCATCATTTTGAACAATGCGAATGAGATTCAAGCTCGCAATATAATCTCTTTGGGCCGCCGCACCACCAGTGACGCTGTAGGTAACCATGAGGAGATCGCTACCACGCACGCCAATGAAACTCCCTTTACAACATCCTGAGCCATTTCGCGACCAACCGGCGGCCAAACTTTGTTTTGTGAGCGTTGCGAAATAATTCGTACGAATACTGTTGTAATTGTCAAGAAAGAGTTCATCCGTGCTACTACTCAACCACTCATTGGTATTCGTAAAAGCTAGCCCACCGTACTTTTGCAGAGTAAAACCAATTGGCTTCCCTTTCTGGACCTGCGCTGAAATATCAAATCCGTTAAGGGCCGCAAAACCGTTAGCTGCTTTTACGTAGCTACTCATCGGCGCACCACAGATGCCGTTGCATTTCGGTTGGAGAGCAGTGATTTTGAGTTTTGGGTTACGTAAGTTAGCTATGATGATACTTGCGGAATAGGTTCCATGAGCCAACTTCCCGCTCACTCGAAGCATTTTTGTTAATTGACCTTGGGAAACTTCAGATGGTTTTAGGTAATTGAGATTGCTATTCCACTGGGCACTGTCCATTGGACGTCCAGGAACAACAACGTACGCCTCTTTTCCAAGGTAACCATGAGGTAACGCTGCGGGTGTTACTGCACCCTTCCACGTGCTTGGATAGGTACTGAAGAGATTGATATCTGCTTTAGAAGAACCCGTGACCATAACAATGGGTCCAGCGTTTCCCGCCACACCTACGGCGAGTTTCGTTCGCCCTGTAAGTTGAGAAATGGTAATCGGTCCGTACGTGTCGCCGGCAGGACGCGGGAAGGGATAGAGTGGTGGTTGATCAATCGGCCAATCTCCCGCCCGAGTATAGTCCCAGTGCGTCTGCAGGGTCTTGCCACTGTACGAAGAGAAAAAAACGAGTTGCTGGGGCGGATTAGCCAATGTTATGAGATCATCAGCACCGTCGCCATTGCTATCAGGTAGGTTGGTTATAGTAGAAAAGTATGGAATAACCGACGCTTGCTCAGTCGCAATACTTCGTTGACGTAATAACTTTCCACTCATGCTAAATACACGAATTGGTAAAGACGTACCACGCGCCGCGGCAACGATTTGATAATCTGCATCTCCATTAAAATGCCCGACGGTCAGCATTACGCCTTTCGTTTGGGTAACCGGGAAAGCGAGGAAACTTACTCCTGTATACGCGCCATTTGCCGTGTACAAACGCACGGCAGACGGCGCACCATCGCGCGGGGTCACAATCACCCTCGCTGCTTTCAGGCCACTTATGGGAAGGAATTCGACGGTCACACCGGTTCGTAATTTCGTTTCAAAAACCGGGAACGTTCTCACGTATTTACCATTCGCCTTATACACCCACACTACTGGCTTTTGGCCGGGGGGCGAGCCGAAGAATACCTCATCCATACCATCTCCATCTGCGTCTCCAACTGCGACACTGGCGCCAACAGGAACCGCTGGGTATTTTGCGAGCACCGTACCATCTGTCCCAAAAAGTGAAGGAGTTGGGGTACCATCTTTATTGAGCGAACCTTGTGGTTTGCTTTGAAACCACCAATTGTAGCTTAATAGCTGGCCATTTGTTAAGTACTTTGAACCAAATGTGGCCACAAAGTCCCCATTCGTTCCAGGCACGTATGCGACTTCAACACCCGCTTGGTACCCAGACTGGAAAGGTTGCAAGTTGGTGCCGGTGAGTGCTCCAGTTTGCAAACTGTACTGTTGTACACGTGAAATTTTACCTGCAGATGACCCTACCAGTATCTGCAAGGCTAAAGGGGAGACGCTTAGACTCGCGCCGTTTTTCATGTTTGGAAGTACGGTCAAGGATTTCAAAATATTTCCGCTGCTCACATCGAATACCCGAACTTCGGCTATGCGCTGGCTTTGTGGCACAGTAACCAGATCAGCGCGTCCATCACCATTGAGATCTGCGGTCCCAACATTCACACCTCCACGGAAAGTACTATCGTATGCCGAGAGTGTATACATGTACGTACCATCGGATTTAAAAAACGCTACGTCGGGCTTTGCTCCTGCACTTTTAGCAACAATAATTTCATCAATGCCATCGCCATCGACATCTCCTGCGGCTACGTTTACACCACTAGTGTAGTCCTTGCCAAATGGATAGAAAGAATTCACCAAAGAAAATCCAACACCAGAAACGTAGTGAAATCGTGCTACAACTGACGGACCAGGAGCCAACACTTTGTGGTCAAAACGTGGCACACTTTCATTCATAGGGTCACGTCGTGCACCAAGTACCAAATCCATTACTGCTGAATTTGAAAAATGACCAAGAGTTGCATTCGTGCCAAGTGGTCTAGACTCCAGGCCATCAAGATAATCAAAGGGCACGAGTGTCCCATAACTTGGTACGCTTACCCAAACACCATCTACCTTTTTATATAGATTAATTCCAGGGTTGCTGTCTGCCGAAAAACCAATAAAACTGCTTCCATCGCCAATGAGATCTCCAGAAAAAACACTAGCACCATAAGTACGTCGTTCTGCATTTGGCAATATCTCTTGGCTACCATCAGTCTTAAAAAGGATGGGCGATGGGCCAATACTCTCGAACTGCGTTGCGTGAACTACCTGCGATTTTATAAAAAGGGTTCCACCAATAAATATCGTGCAAAGGACAAAGAATATACATTGTTGACCTATGAACTCCTTCTTCATTCTGGAAGTATACACCTCTTATTTCCTCGGCCCCAGCACTACCGTAAACTCCCCCTTCACCGCATCGGCGCGCAGGGCGGCCAGTACGTCTGCTGGTACGCCGCGGTAGAGGTGCTCAAAAGTTTTCGTAAGCTCCCGCGCCACGAACACTTCCCGGTCCGGACAGTTATCTACAAAAAATTGGAGGACCTTCTCAACGCGGTGCGGCGACTCGAAAAACACTGCCGGTCGCTCATCGGCAACCATATTCTTGAGGATGGTCTGCCGGCCATTCTTGAGCGGCAGAAAGCCGTAGCCTGTGTACTGCTGCAATGGAAAACCGCAAACGGACAGTGCGGTTGCCATAGCGGACGGGCCAGGAATTGGAACCACTTTGACTTCTGGACACTCACGGTACACACGCTCGACCAATCGCCCACCCGGATCGGCAATATTCGGCGTGCCGCGATCGGCAACGAGCGCGAGGGACTCGCCGCGCTTTAGACGTTCGAGAATAGCATCTTCGCGTACCCCGCGCGTGTGCTCGTCATAACGTTCAATTGATTTCTGCGTGCCAATGTGGGTGAGAAGTTTGGCTGCCTCGCGTGTATCTTCCGCAATAATGCCCTGCACGTGCGCGAGGGTATCCCGCCCCCGCTGCGAGAGGTCGGAAAAATTCCCAATTGGCGTAGCGACGATGTAGAGGGTGCCGCTAGACATTGATAATGCTTTGCACGCCTTTGATGGCGTCGGGGAGGAGCGGCAACAAGCTGCTGCCGATAGTGCCGAGGATATTTGCAACGCGCGAGCCGTCCAAATATTGCACCAACGTCGGGCTCACCTCCAGCCGTTGCGCCAGGGCAACCAGCAAACCCAAAATGAGCGCACCTTCCACCAACCCGACGAGCGCCCCGCCCAAACGGTTTGCCGAGGCAACGCCCGGCACGATTTTGGCGACATTGAGAATTTTTCCCACGGTGCCCGAGGCCATTGCCACGGCGCGGTTAACCACCACGAAAATGACCGTGAACGCTAGCCAGTTGGCTAATCCGGCCCGGGCACTACTCCCGCCGATCCAGCCGGCGGCAACTGTGTACGTGCGCCCGGCGATGATGGCGCCGGCAACGATGCCGACAATGCCGCCCAGCGCTTGAATGAGACCGTACCAGAAGCCGGCCCACACAAAGCCAAAGAGGAGCACGAGGAGGACGATATCTGCCGTGGTCATACGACGCGCTGAAAAAGCGGCGGAGCTTTTACCAACTTTTTCTGCTGGAAGACTTTCACCAAGGTCGCGCCGGTCGCGGGCAGGTAGGGGGTAATGGCCCGGGTAATTTCCTTTAGCTGGGCCACGAGCTCGGCCAGGAGTTTCCCCAGCTTCTGCTTGTCCGCCGCTTTGGTGCTTTTCCCGAGATCCCACGGTCTGGCTTTATCAATTGCCTGGTTGGCCCAGGTCACGCTCTTCCACACCTCGCCAAGCGCTTGGGTAAAGGCAAACTCGGTGGTGAGTTTTTCGGCTTTGGCCAGCGGTTTTGGGGCTTTCGCGAGTTTGACGGTGCCGCCCAGATAACGCTCAACCATGTTCGTGGTGCGAGAAACGAGGTTCCCCAGGCCATTGGCCAGATCCGCGTTGTACTTTTCGGTAAAACGCTCCACGGGCAAATCCCCGTCCTGCCCAAACGGAAAAGGGGTGAGCAAAAGGTAGCGCGTGCCATCAACGCCGTACTTGGCAATGAGGTCGGCCGGATTGATGACGTTCCCAATACTCTTACTCATCTTCTGCCCGTCAACGGTAAAGTAGCCGTGCGCGAACACGGTGGTTGGTACTGGCTCGCCAACCGCCATAAGCAAGGCCGGCCAATACACGGCATGGAACTTAAGAATATCGCGCGCCATAAAGTGCGTTACCTCGCCGCGCCACCACTGCCGGTAGCCGCGCGCATCTTTGCCATAGCCCACGCCGGTAAGGTAGTTTGGCAGCGCGTCTACCCAGACGTAGGCAGTTTGCGTTTTGTCCCACGGCAACGGAATGCCCCACTGCACTTTTTCGCGGGAGATGGAAAAATCTTGCACTCCTTGTTTAAAATAGCCCAACACTTCTTCGCGCGCGGCCCGGGGTTGGATATCGAGTGCTTTGCCGGCAACCGCTTTTTTCAGGGCAGGCAGGTAGTCCGCTAGCCGGAAGAACCAGTTGTGCTCAACTAATTCCTGCGGGACAGTCCGGTGCAAGCTGCACTTGCCATCCACCAGCTCTTTCTCGGTGTAGAAGCGCTCGCACCCCTGGCAGTACAACCCCCGGTACTCGCCTTGGTACACGGCGGGCCGGCCCAACGGTGTGACTGCCGCCTTCAGTTTGATGAGGAACGCCCGCACGCCGGCAACGTGGTCGGCGTCCGTGGTGCGGATGAAACGATCGAAACCAATGTTGAGCTGCTGGAACAAACGCTGAAACGCCTTCGCTTGCATATCAACGAAAGCTTGCGGGGTAACGCCAGCTGCTGCTGCGGTATCGGCTACTTTCTGGCCGTGCTCGTCCGTGCCCGTAAGCGAGAAGACCTTGCGCCCTTGCTGCCGCCACGCGCGGACAACAACATCCTGCGCAATGGTGGTGTAGGCATGCCCAACGTGCGGTGCCCCGTTGGCGTAGTAAATCGGCGTCGTCAGCAGCAGCGGGACGCGACGTGGCATAGGAGGGATATTACTGCTCCAGCTGGAGTTCGGCGTCGCGCTTCTTCCCAAAGATATCCTGGTACGCAGTGGTAAGAATAAGCGTGACGGGAATGGCCAAGATGATGCCGAGCAAACCGGCAATCTTTGCACCAATGAGCAGGACAATGATAGTGACGACCGAGTGGATGCCGGTGGTGCTCTTCATGACGCGCGGCACGATGATGTTATTCTCTAACTGCTGCACCACAATGAACAACGCGATGGTGAGAATGCCCTTGGTCGGGCTCTGGGTAAAAGCTATAAATGCCGCGGGCACCATGGCAATGGTCGAGCCAATAATGGGAATGAACTCCATGAGCCCGGCGAAGAGCGCCAGCACCAGGGCGTACTTTATGCCCAGCAGCACCAACCCGACATAGCTCATAACCGCAACGATGAGCAGCAGCAAAAGCTGGCCCCGCAACCACCCGCCCATTTTGGATTGGATTTTGGTAATGAGATCGTTAATGAACGGCTGGTACTTGAGGGGGGCCAACGAGCGGAACACCCGCTTCATCCCGCTCTCTTCGGTGACCATGTAGTAGGTCATAATGAGCACGGCAATGAAAGCAATGACTCCGCCGAAGAAGCCCGAGACCGCCGAGAACACCCCGCTGCCGGCATTGCCCACGGCGCCTTGCAGGTTTTGGAGCACCGAGCTAATCCCCTGCTGCAACCCGGCGCGGGCCGAAAAATCCCGCAGGGCCGAAAAATCATCCACGAACTTCTGGTACAGGGTGGGAAAATTATTGGAGAGGTCCGAAACTTCTTTGACGAGCGGCGGAATGAGCAGCCCGACGATGAGACTGATGGTGCCGAAGAGCAGGATGTAGAGAATGATAAGCCCGAGCGGCCGGGGAATTTTTCGGTACTGCAATTTGTCTACCCACGGGTCCAGGGCCGTGGCGATGACCACCGCGACGAGCAGCAAAACAAAAACTTCGCGTATGGCGTACGCAAAGGCCAGCGCCAGCACCATGACCACGATGCGGACCATGGTGGCGGTCGAAATGGTGACGTTGACGTTCCGTTGTGCGGGTGTTTCCATGGCCGCAGTATACCCCGCCGCCGTCGCTTACCGCAAGAACTTTGCAAAAACCTGCGAATCTTTATACGGCCCAATAAGCGCCAAGCGGAAAGCGTCTTTTCGCAGGACGTGTTTTGCTACGGCTTTCACTTGCCCCAAAGTGACTTTTTCTATGGCCGCCACCCGCTGCGCCGGCGTCTTGACCGCCTTTTGGAATAAGGCTTGCTTCGCTAACCAGCCAGCCAAGCTCTCGGAATCTTCCAAGCCCAGAATAAACTTGCCCTTGATGTACTCCTTGGCCCGCCGCACTTCTTCGGCGCTGATACCGCCGGCGGCGACCTTCGCGACCGATTCGAGAATAGCCGGGATCGCCTGCAGGATGCGATTTTTATCCAGCCCGGCTTGAATGGCCAGGTGGCCGATGTGCTCGTAGGGGTTCACACCGGCACGAATGTAGTAGCACAACCCCAGCCGCTCGCGAATTTCTATGAAGAGCCGCGAGCTCATGGTGCCACCCAGTAATATAGTCAGCACGGAGAGTGCGTTCATACGCTTGTCGTCGTAGGCATAGGCCGGTGCCGCAATAGCCAGGTGGACTTGTTCTGTATTTTTCTTCGCCAAGAATACACGGTCCTTTGCAAACTGCCGCTGGGGCACAAAGGGGTTGCCGAGTTTACGCTTTGGGATCATGCCAAAATATTTTGTCACCAGCGAACGAATATTCCCCGGCACGTTACCGGCCACGACCACCCACATGTTTTCGCCAATGTAGTGCTGCTCTTTAAATCGAAGCATGGCAGCCCGGTCCATGTCGGCGATACCCTGCTTGGTGCCCGCAATATTCCAGCCCAGGGGCGTGTTGCCGTACAAACCGAGCTCCAGCACGTCCTCGATGTGCGCCATGGGGTTGTCTTCGTACATGTTAATTTCCTCGATAATAACACCGCGCTCGCGGTTGAGCTCGGTGGCGTCGAACTTGGAATGCACGAGCATGTCCGAGAGCATATCGAGCGCCAGGTCGACGTGCTGTTTGGTGGCCTTAATGTAATAGGCCGTGTGGTCTTTACTGGTGAAGGCATTGAACTCCGCACCAATGCTATCCAGCTCTTTACTCAACGTCAACGTGTCGGGCCGTCGCTGCGTGCCTTTAAACATGAGGTGCTCCAAAAAGTGTGATGCGCCGTTGAGTGGCCGGCTCTCGTAGCGCGAGCCGACTTTGACAAAGACCATGACCGTGACCGCCTGCGTATCCCGCAAGGGCGCAAGTAGGACGCGTACGCCGTTCGGGAGTTTGGATTGGGTGAACATAGGTTAGCGACGATTTTTAAGAATCCAGTCAATTGCCTCGGCCACGCCATCCTGGTCGCAGGAGGCAACGACGTGGTCCGCCGCCCGTTCGACGTCGGCCGGGGCATTCTTCACGGCAAAGCTCACGCCCGCGGCTTTGAGCATGGGAATATCATTGTACCCATCCCCGATTGCCGCGGTCTGTTGCATGGTGAGATTGTAGTGGTCGGCCAAGTATCGCAAGGCAAAACCCTTGCTAACATGCGGGTGGAGGAACTCCAAGAGATTTACGCGCGACCGGGTAATGTACAATTTCTTTCCCCATTCGCGCTTTGCGAGTTTCTCCAAGTGGATAATTTTTTCGGGCCCGGCGACGAACTGAATTTTTATCGGCGGGTGGCTAAACGGGTAGGTGAGCAAATCTACCAGGCTAATCTGGCGCACCTGCTCGATATGGTCCAAATACTCTTTTCCAAAATGGTTCAACGGACGTTGAAAATAGACGGTGTCGTGGTCGAGTGCGTACACGCACAGCTGCACCTTGTGCTTTAGGCCAAAACGGATGACCTCCAGGTAGTTCTGCGGCGGCAATGTGCGCGAGGTGAGCATTTTGGTCTTGCCCCGCAAAAGTGCCCCTTGAAAACACCCGAGCGTGTGCGTGAGGCCAAGCCGCTGCGCAAACGGTAACGTGGTGGTAAACGTCCGGCCCGTGAGCAGCGTTACGAGCAAGCCGCTACGCACGGCCCGTCGAATCGCGCGCCGGTTTCGGTCCGAGACGCGTAAATCCTGGCCGATGAGCGTATCGTCCAAATCAATAGCCAGCAATTTTACCTTGGGCCGGTTCGTCATTGCACCGAGAGTGTGCGGTCGCTCGGCAGCACTTCTACCCAAGTGTTACCCGGCAGGAAAGTGACGGGCGAACCGTCGGCATTCGTGAAGACCGTCCGGGCTTCTTTGGTGGCTTTCGTCCAGGTAACATCCCGCACCGTCCCCTGTTGGAAAAGCTTGGCCGCCCCCGTACCCGTAACGGTAAGGGAGAGCCGGCCTTTCTCGCCCACGGCAATGCTGCTCGAGATGCGCTGCACGATGAGATTTGTGACGCCAATTTGGGTTTTGGTGAGCCGATCCTGGTGGGCAACGCCGGCTTGGCTACGCAGCCACTGCAATTTTGCCGCATCGTATGCGTAGGTTACTTGCGTCGACTTGGCTTTACCCGTAAAGAACATGTCCACGCTCTTCGCCGGAATTCCACCGGCAGCAAGCGTCGGACCGAACGTCCATGGTGTGATAGTGGCATTGCCATACTCGAGTTTACTCGCTTTGGTTATGCCGTAGAGGGCCTGCTGCGACGTGTATAAGTTGTGGGGGGCGGGCCGGGTTTTGTCGCGACGGAACGCACCGGCTGCATTGCCAATGCCGTTAATATCGTGAATGCGATCTTTGCGGAGCTCGCCGAGCGCTTCGGGCGACCCGCCCGCATGCGCGTAGGCCGCATCGTACTCGGCCAGCCATTGCAAGAAGTAGGGTCGTGCCGAACGCACCGGGCCAATCTGCGCCACGTCCTGGTAGTCAAAAACGGCCATGAAACGCGTAATGCCGCCTTCAACGAGGGCTTCGTATACCACGGAAGCGGCTTGCAAACCGGATTGCGGGCGGGCAGCGCTGTGGTTATCAATCATGACCGCAACGGGGTAGTAGTGGCCGTGCAGGTAACGATTACCGCCCATGAGATCGGGCGCAAAAGGCACATCCGTATTGGTATTTGCCGTCACTTGGGTATTCGTCAGAGTGTCCGACGAAGTACCACCGCCCAAAGCCAGGGCAATACCCACAATAATGATAAGCAGGGCAGCGCCGCCACCCACCAGGTATGGCCAGCGCAAAAGCTGCTTCCAGGAAAAAGCTGCAGGGGTTGGGGCGGGTTTTGGCGTGCTGCTTTTCTTCACGGCATCAGCGACCCGGACTTTTACCGGCGTGCCAGCTGTACCAAGATTTTTCGACGCAACCGGTGCTTGCTCTTTGGCGGGGACGGTTGGGCTAGGTTTTTCGGCACTGGATTTTGCTGGCGATGTTTTTTTTGCCATACTTTTTTTACGTGATGAGATATTAGTAGGTTACATTCTTCTCGGGCACATCCACAACCTGCACCCACGTCTGGCCGCGATTAAGTTGCAAGGCACTCCCGGCACTATCCACAAACTGCAAGCGCCCGGCACTCCCCTCTTTCTTCCAGGTACCAACGACACTCTGCCCATCCTGGAAAAGTACGAGCTTGCCGTCCCCGATAACTTTAATGTTGCGGCGCAGGGTATCGAAAAGCGTCGAGGTGGTAAACAGGACGACGACATTTTTCGGGGCAATGCGGACGTTGCCGAGTGCGTCCAGCGCGGGTACGCCGGCCTGGCTCCGCAAATAGGCATTCGTCTTTACGTCGTAGGTGTAGGCCACTTTGTACGACGGCGTAGAATAATCAATGGTGAGCGGTTTTGTGGTTGGCGTTGCCACCGGTGCATCGGCTTTGAACGTCCAGGCATCGTAGACCCCTTCGTTCTTGAGCTTGAGCGCATTGCGGCCCAGCTCGAGCAAATGCAAATTGGTGAAGAGCGTGTGCTCCAGCGGTCGGCCAGTGTTCTTTAGGCGGATGAAATTGTAGGGCTTGGAAAACTGATCAAAGTCGGTGATGCCAGACTTGGTAATTTCCGTCTTGGCCTGGGGCGACGTGCCCGCGTGCACGAACATGCCGTTGTACTCCCGCGCCAGTTGTACGAAGTACGGCCGCGCCGAACGCACGGGGCCAATCTGCACTTCGCCAGTGGTGGCAAACACCGCCAAAAAACGGGTAATGCCGCCTTCGGCAAGCGCCTCATAGACCACGCCCGCTTTACTCAAACCGCTCTGCGGCCGCACCGAAGAATGGTTCTCGATGACCACGGCGTACGGGAGGAGATTGGCTTTCTCCACGGGGACGGTAACCCCGTCAAGCCGCCGGACAGTCGTTTCCGTGCTGGCATTGGTGTTGTCGTTCGTGCCGTCTTGCTCGCCGGCACTGCTACCGCGAAAAACAAAATAGCTGCCCGCGCCAATAAGCACCAGGGCAAGGGCTGCCCCGCCGACAATCCACGGCCAGCGCAACTTGCGCTTGCCAAAGGTGTAATCGTTCGGTCGGTCGGTGAGCTTTTCCCCCATGCTCGTGCGCGTTACCCCTTCTTCTCCTTTTTCTCCGACGTTTTTTCTGCGGCGGGGGCAGCGGCTTCGGCCTCGGCATCCTCATCCGGCTTCTTCTCTTTCTCCACCTTGCCGACTGCTTCAACGTTCACCTCGACCTTTTCATCCAAGGCCTTCAGCTCTTCCTCGCTACGCGGCGGTTCAACTATTGCCACCACATCTTCGGGTTTCGCCAGCACCTCTACGCCTGCCGGGATAGCCAGGTCCGCAACGGTAATGCGGGATTCAAAATTTTCGAGCGCCCGAATATCCACCTCGATTGCACTTGGCAAGTCAGCAGGCAAACAGCGAATAGGTAAGGCCGTCAGGTTCTTTACCAAAATACCGCCCAAGGCTTTCACTGCCGGCGACTCCCCCGCAAAAACCACGGGTACGTCGTTGGTAATTTTCTCGTCCATGCGCACCTGGTAAAAATCCACGTGCAAAATATCGCCGGTAATGGGGTGGCGATCAACATCCTGAATAAGCGCTTTCACTGGCGCTTTGCCATCCACCACCACGTCAATGAGGGTCGATTCCCCGGCTTGCAGGTAGGTTTTTTCAAAAATAACCTTGGGCAAGGCAAGCGTAAGGTTGGCAATGCCGTGGCCGTACAGGACGGCGGGTATGTTCCCGGCGGTGCGGAGCTTGGCCCGTTCGGTCTTGCTGGTGGTTCGGCTGGCTGCCTGGAGCTGGAGTGTCGTCATTGTCGTTCGTTAGAAGATGAAAGAAGGCCTTGCGGCCGTTGGTGAATCATCGCGACTATACCACTTGGGTTGGGCCAGGTCAAGAAGCGCGCGCCTCCGCCCACCCCCTACCCCAGCGCCCGCCGCCGAATAGCCACGCTCTGCACCAGACCGAGTGCGGCCATACTCGCGATGACCGAACTGCCACCCGCACTGACGAGCGGGAGCGGAATGCCGGTCACCGGCAGCAGCCCCATGTTCATCCCGACGTTGATGAGGAGTTGAATGGAAATGCCAATGCCAAACCCCGCCGAGAGGAAGGCGCCAAAATCATCGCGGGATTGCCGCCCGATACGCACCGTGCGCACCAGCACCACGCCGAAACTCGTGAGCAGGACGAGTACGCCCACGAAACCGAATTCCTCGGCGAGCACGGCAAAAATAAAATCGGTCTGCTGCTCGGGCAAAAAGTTCAGCTGGCTCTGCGTCCCCTGCCCAAAGCCGCGGCCGAAAAATTGTCCCGAACCCACGGCAATAATTGCCTGGGTCACATTGTAGCCGCTCCCCAACGGATCTTTACCCGGATCCAGCAAAACGCTGATGCGATCTTTTTGGTAGGACTGGAGCAAGAAGGCATAGCTCAACACGCTAGCAACCGCCAGGATGCCAAGCAGAATAACCAGCTGGCGCGGCCGGACATTTGCCGTGAGGAGCAACCCGAGGTATATGCCGCCCACCACCACGGCCGAACCTAAGTCGGGCTGGCGCAGGATGAGGACGACCAACCCCAGGGCAAAAGCGCCACTAATGGCCAGGTGGCGCCACTGGTCAAAAGCGCGGGCGTAGCGTGCCAAGTATGCGCTAAAGGCAACAATCCAAAGGACTTTCGCAAATTCTACCGGCTGAAAACTCACCCCGGCCACCACAAACCAGCCGGTGGTGTTCCGAATGGTCGTACCAAAAAAGAGCACCCCAACGAGCAGGAGGGCCGCCGCCACGTATGCCAAGGTGCTAAACCCGCGCAGGGTTCGGTAATCTACCACCACCGCAAGCACGTACACGCCCATGCCAATCGCGGCAAAAATCAGCTGCCGGCTAAAGGTATGCCAATCGGGCGGGCTCTTTGCCACGGTCACGCTGGCCAGCACCACCAAACCAAAAATGAGCAAGATGGCCGTTGCCACCAAGAGCACCCAATCGGCCTGCCGGAAGGCGCGCAGCGACGACCACGCCATACTACGGTTGCACCACGCCCGGATGCACTTCGGGAATTGCTAGAACTTCGGTTGCATCGCTGATGATGGTGTCCCACTCAACCGAGAAGGGCGTAATGGATTCGGCGGCCACGGTGGAGAGGATGGCGCTCCGGACCCCAACGGTTGCCCCATTCCGAAGTAAAATAATCCCGACGCGCAGCCCGGTAAGGCCAAGGAAACCGGGGTTCACCACATCGCCGCTCACCTGCGTAACCACGCGCTGCCCGCCATCACCGGCAACAAGCGTGCGCTGGCTCTGCACAGCATTTTTCACCGTCACGTTTGGAATTGCGGCAATGGCATTACCCGTAAGTCTCGTCCACGTCGTTTGCACTATGGTGGCACTGGCCTGGGGTGCGCCGGTGCTGGGGGCGGCCACATCCAAGGCCATGGCGTAACGCGTGCTCTTGGGTGGCAGGATGACCCGGACGGGGGTGAGCTCTTTTGCCCCACCGGCAAATTGCACCGTGACGTTGGCCAGCCACGTGGCATTCGTATTTTCGAGCTTCAGGGAAAAATCATAGCGGCCCAGGCCGTGGGGGGTGGTCGCCGGGCTGGCTTGCACAAGCGGGATGGGGGTGAGACTCGTTTGCGCCTTACCAATGTCTTTCGTCGTGGCCACAATATTCGAAACCACATTGCCGGCATCGCGGTAGCGAAACAGCAAGAGCAGCCCTTGCGTTATAACCGCCGTGAGAATAAACAGGTCTAGGGCTATGAGCACCAGCACCCACCAGCGCCGCAATTGCTGCCGGTTGGTGAGGAACCAATAGTTGAGTTTAAGGCCGAGATCGGATACTTGCTGGTCGGGCATGGACACAGTATACTCTGTCGCATGGAAACCCGCGACATTCTCAACATTGTCCTCGCCGCCGTCCTGCTGGGCGTGGGCGGTTTTACGGTCTGGCTGCTCTTCTACCTGGTGCAAATTGTAAAGGAAATTTACAAAGCCATTGCAGAGTTCCGCAGCATGGTAGACAGCGTCAAGTCCCGACTGGATCACCTTGGCGACTTCCTGGATTCCATCCAAACGAAAGTAACATCCTCGGCCTCGGCAATTGCCAGCGTCGTCCGCGTGGTGGGCGATCTGACGAGCATGGTAAAAAATAAAAAAACCAAACGCGCAACACCGCCCGCTGACGATTTGGAATAATTGGTTTACGAATTACGAATCAGTACGAATATACGAATGACTACGAATTCGTGTATATGTTGTGTACTCAAATAAGTACTTATTCGTAATTTGTGTTTCCCCTCTCTCGCCCTTCCTGCCCGCCATCGCTTCGCTCAGGCGTAGCGGGCGGGCGGGCACCTGGGTGCTCCCGATGGGTCGCACCCGCCTACGGCTCCCCCCAAGGTGGGAGAGATGTATCCAATGTCCCCCATTCGTAATTTCCCGCCACCACTTGCAATCGGATAGAAGTCGGCGGGATCCCGCCTCCATGGCGGGACGTAGATTCGTATCTTCATATTCGTAATTCGTAACTCGTGCCCTTCGTCCACCTCCACGTCCACTCCCACTACTCTCTGCTCGACGGTCTGCCCAAGATCGACGATCTCGTGTCTTTTGCGAAAGCGCAAGGCGCGCCGGCGGTCGCGCTCACGGACCATGGCGTGCTGTACGGGGCCGTAGAGTTTTACCAAAAGGCCACCAAGGCGGGTATTAAACCAATTATCGGCGTAGAAACGTACGTGGCGCGGCGGACGCGTTTTGACAAAGAACCGCGCATTGATGAGCGGCCATTCCACCTGGTGCTGCTGGCGAAAAATCTGACCGGGTATAAAAACCTCATCAAGCTGGTAAGCGCGGCGCACTTGGAAGGCTTCTACTACCGCCCGCGCGTGGACCACGACCTGCTGGCCCAGCACAGCGAGGGGCTCATTGCCTTGTCTGCTTGCCTGCAGGGCGAGTTGCCGAATGCCATCCTCGGAAAAATAAACGCCACGCCCGACGAAGTGATTGCCAAGTACATTGCGACTTTCGGCAAAGATAACTACTACCTGGAAGTGCAACCCAATGGTATGCCCGACCAAGAGCTGGTGAACGCCGCAATTTTTGCACTTGCAAAAAAACATGACCTAAAAGTCGTGGCGACCAACGACGTGCACTACCTGGCACCAGATGACGCGGACGTGCAGGATGTCTTGCTCGCCATCCAGACGAAAACGACGATGGATGACCCGAAGCGCATGTCATACAAAGGTATTGATGTGAGCATGCGGCCCGAGAAAGAAATTGCGTCGGCCTTCCCCGACCATCCCGAAGTGTTAGCAAACACCCTGGCTATTGCGGAGCAGTGCGATGTAGAAATTGCACTCGGCCAAACCCAGCTGCCGCACTTCGACGTGCCCCAAGGTCACACCGCCGAAACCTTCTTGCGCGAGCTTTGCGAAGCCGGTATCCCCCGCCGTTACCCAGGCCGCGAGCATGACAAAGTAATCCGTGAACGTTTGGAGTACGAACTTGGCGTCATTGAGAAAACCGGCTTCGCCAGCTACTTCCTCATCGTGCAGGATTTCGTCAACTGGGCGAAGACGCACGGCGTGGTGGTCGGGCCAGGCCGCGGCTCGGCAGCCGGCTCTATTGTTTCGTATTTGACCAACGTAACGAACGTGGACCCGCTGGCCTACGACCTGCTGTTCGAGCGCTTTTTGAATCCGGAGCGCATCTCCATGCCGGATATTGATCTGGACTTTGCGGATACGCGCCGCGATGAAGTGCTGAAGTACGTCGAGGAAAAATACGGCCACGACCACGTCGCGCAGATAATAACCTTTGGGACCATGGCCGCGCGCGCCGCCATCCGCGACGTCGGCCGCGCCCTGGGCTTCCCCTACACCTACTGCGACCGGGTGGCCAAGCTCATTCCCATGTTCACCACGTTGCAGGAAGCCGTCGACACCATTCCCGAGTTGAAAGAGGTAATGCAGAATGATGCCGATGGTCGCAAGCTCATCGAAACGGCCATGCGGCTGGAAGGCGTAGCCCGCCATGCGTCTGTCCATGCGTGCGGCGTGGTCATTACCAAAGGCCCGCTCATCGAGCACGTTCCCATCCAGCACGCCGGGCCAGATGATGAAACCATTATCAGCCAATATTCCCTCCACCCCATTGAAGACCTAGGCTTGCTCAAGATGGACTTCCTGGGTTTGCGCAACCTTACGGTGCTGGAGCAGACTATTGAAATTACCCGCAAAGGCCGGGGCAAAACCTACGACCTCGATACTATCCCGCTGGATGACCCGAAACCGTACGCGCTGCTGCGGGCCGGCCATACCACCGGCGTTTTCCAGTTTGAATCGGGCGGCATGCGGCGGTACCTCAAAGAGCTCAAGCCTACCGAGCTGGAAGATCTCATTGCCATGGTGTCCCTGTACCGACCCGGGCCAATGGAATTTATCCCGGATTTCATTGCCCGCAAGAATGGCGAGCAAAAAGTAACGTACATTCACCCCAAACTTGAGAAGAGCCTGGCTAAGACCTATGGCGTGGCCGTGTACCAAGAGCAGATTATGGAGTTGGCGCGCGACCTGGCCGGCTTTACCCTGGGCGAAGCCGACGTGCTGCGTAAAGCCGTGGGCAAAAAAATTGCCAAGCTCCTCAAAGAGCAGCGCGAGAAGTTTATCAACGGCTGCGTGCAGAACGGCATCGAGAAAAAAACCGCGGAGAAAATCTTCGACTTCATCGAGCCTTTTGCCCGCTACGGGTTCAACCGGTCGCACGCCGCCTGCTACGCGCTCATCGCCTACCAGACTGCCTACTTCAAAGCAAACGAGCCCGAAGCGTTCATGGCCGCCTTGCTCACCGGCGATGAAGGCAGTATTGACCGCATTGCCTTGGAAATTGATGAGTGCCGGCAAATGGGCATTACGGTTTTGCCCCCGGATATTAATGAGAGCTACTCCACCTTTACCGCCGTGTACGAGCCCGAGACCAAGGCACCCACGCACACTATTCGCTTTGGTCTAAACGCCATTAAAAATGTGGGCGAAAATGTGGTAAAGGCAATTGTGCACGAGCGTAAAGCAAACGGCTGGTATGCCACCCTCACCGACCTGCTGACGCGCGTGCAGGTGAAAGATTTTAACAAGAAATCGCTCGAGAGCCTCATCAAAGCCGGCGCGCTGGACCGTTTTGGCGAGCGCGGGCAATTGCTCGGCAACCTGGAAGGGTTGTTGCAGTTCAACAAGCAAGCCAGCCAGGCCGCCAATGCCAACCAGCACTCGCTCTTTGCTAACCTCCCCTCGGCAAATGTGCCAACATTGCGCCTGAAGCCGGTCGAGGCGGTAAGCAAGCGGCAAGGCCTGCAGTGGGAGAAAGAATTGGTCGGCCTGTACCTTTCGGACCACCCGCTCCGCGAATACCAAGACCAGCTTAATCTCATTGCCACCCCCATGAGCACGCTCGCCCACCACAAGCTCGATGAGCGCGTGCGCATTGGCGGGATTATTACCAAAGTGCATAAAATTCTTACCAAGCGGCAAGAAGCCATGCTCTTCGTCACGGTCGAGGATTCCGCCGGCTCGGTCGAGGTGGTGGTCTTTCCAAAAATTCTGCAGCAAAACCCCGACCTGTGGGCCGAGGAACGCCTGATTATTGTGGAAGGCAAAGTCTCGGACAAAGATGGTGAACCGAAAATTTTGGTGGACACCGCCCGCGAGCTGGACATGGACGCGCTCAAGCAGTACGCCGCCACCCAAGACCAGCGGCCGCTGCTCATTCACCTACCCGAAAGCTTAGCCAAAGAAAAATTTATCGCCATCCAGGATATTCTTGCCCGTCACCCCGGCCGCACGCCCGTGGAACTCATTACCACGAACGGGCAGGGTACCAAACGTATCGCGTCGGACTACAAGGTGGATAGCCAGGCAGCCTGGAGCGCCATTGCCGATATTGTTGGCACGGCGAATGTGAGGCGGTAACCCCTCTCTCGGCCTTCGGCCACTCTCCCCCAATATGGGGGAGAGTGCTTAAAATATATCTATATTTTAGAATGCCTTCGGGGTCTGGGGTGGATCGCCGCGGTGCTGGGCATCCAGAGAGAAAGTTATCCTACCAGGCAACCGCGTCGAGACACCCCAGCAGTCTTTGGGCGCCACCTTTTCTGCTGCCAGAAAAGGTGGCAATCTCGTGATTGACCACAACAAACAGCACAATCCACTCTTCGTCGTCCCGAACCAACACAAAAACCAAAACTACGCACCCGAAACGGCAAGTGCTACAATACCTAACATCCATGGCAAAAACCGAACACCACCCCAAGCACCCCACCACCACGCCCACCCAGCGCCTATGGGTATTAGGTTTTTTCGGTGCGGCAATCGTCCTGCTGGGTGCAGTGCTCTTCCTGGCCAATGGCCGCAGCCGCATCGCGTTTACCTGGACGCCGCAACCAGTAGAGAGTAAGGCAACTCTCGCGGCAGCCAGCGTGCCGGGCGAAACCGACCTGGCCGCAACATTTGTACAAACAACCGTTACCGTCGAAAAACAATTTACCGCCACACCTGCAGCTACCGAACCTACGCCGGCCGCAGCCACGCCGACCTTTACGGGCAAGGCGCGCGGCAAAGTAACTATCACTAACCGCTACACCAAAGCGCAACCCCTGCAGGCCGGGACGCGGCTGCGCTCGAGTGACGGC
>JBBTRU010000062.1:0-14603 GCA_038065015.1 Patescibacteria group bacterium
GCCTTTCCGTCAACCCAGCACCACTTCGCACACTGACGTAGGTACAGCTCTCGCAGATTTTCACCGCAAAACGCAAATGACGAATATTCATGAATTGTGCGAAGTGGTGCTGGGTCAATGGTGGAGGTAAAAAAGAGAACCTCGCGGGAGAAGCGAGGTTCATTTGAAAAAAATTAGCGACGGTACGTACGCGCTGCCGAAGTCAATAACTCGCGGCGCTTCGAGGCTGACATGCCATCACCTTGGGTAGCGCAAACCTGCGTATGCGTCTTTAGGTGAGCCTTCATATTACCAGCTATATTCAGCTGGCAGTGACCGCACCAACCGCAACCGCACATGTGACGCTTGTAACTTCCAGGAGCATGACATGCACACCGGCACACCATCCAGTCACGTGAACGTTTCGACATCAGAGAACTCCTTTTCTAAAGGTCAATGTTGCCCATACGCTAGCATACCCAAAAACCACTCGCAAGCAGGGCGGGCATACAAAAAAATCTAAGCGAAATTCCGCTGCTTCCCGACAATAATTTTTAACTTTTTCGATGCAATTTCAACGGTCGCCGGCGTTTTAATTATTGTCTCCCCGTCGGACATTATTGGCATGCTCTCTCCCCCGCTGCGTATGGTTAGGCGCTTTACCGGGAATACGCTCTCCCGAGAAAATTGCTCCCGGCGGCCAAACCCAAACATCTTCTTGCGTTGGTGCGGCCGAACAATAACTTCCAGTCGGCCATCTCGCGGGTTACCATTCGAGCCGAAATTTGCAATATCGATGGTTGCGGGTGAGAGCGCCGACACCTGAAATTGACTATCGCAATCAATGGTTACGCTCTTGCATTCGGGAATGTGGAGTTTCGACAGAAAGTAACGATTATTCACTTTGCCCAAATCCAGCGTCGCGGTAATGCGAGCCGACAGAATATCACAGGCGGCAATGCCATACGGAATGCCCAAGGCATCGGCGAGCAGCGTCGAATCGCCAAGCGGTATTATACCCACGGTCACATTGGTTTCGGCCAAAGCCGACATCGCGCTGTTCAGCATGCGATCCGTGCCAATGAGTACAATAGTTTCGCTATGATTTTTTATTGCGTCCTTTACTGCTTCGGGTAAGTTTTTCAGGATGGTGAGTTTCTCAATCCTGCCGCTCATTTCTAATTCAATCAAACGGCTCTCGATGCGGGCAAGTTCCGCATCGTACTTTTTGTCATTGATACCTGCCTCAACAATATACGTGTACATACTTGCAACTGCTGAAACACTATTCGGCTTGCGAGACCGTCACGTTGGTCATTGTACACTTGCCATTCAGTATCGCTCCAGGCTCGACGGAGATGGAGCCAGTTTCAACATTACCATGCAGCTTTGCGCCAGCCTTAAGCACGAGCTTACCAGTCGCTCGCACGTTACCAACGAGCTCACCAGCAATATACACATCAACCGCTTCGACATTGGCTTTTACTTTTGCCGCAGCGCCAATGGTAACATTATGCTTCGTTTTTAACGTTCCTTGCAGTTGGCCTTCTACTATGACATTCCCTTCACCTACAAAATTTCCCTCAACCTTCACTGCGCCACCAATGACCGTATCGCCCTGCTTTGCGCTTGCCGTATCGCCTTTGAACATAAAATTATAGGGTAAATCTTGAGTACCTCGATTGTACGTCGGCTACCCAGAAGGGTCAAAGCGTTGTCTGGATGTAATTTCTTCGCTACACTCAGCGAGCAATAATTACCACCTAAAAAACCTATGGAAAACCTTACCCCAGAAGTTAACCCAATAAAAAAAGACCTACGAAGATTACTAGGTGTGCTCGTAGGGATAGCCATTGTCATGTCTTTTGTGCAGTACTTAGCAATAAAAACCTCAAAAATTAGTGATATTTCACATAACATATATAAAGCGACACTTGAAAATAGCTAGAATTAGCCATTTGCCCCAATAGTTCAACTGGATAGAACGACCCCGTCCTAAGGGGTAGATCCAGGTTCAACTCCTGGTAGGGGCACCATGAACCACTCGCTTCGCTCGGATTCATGGCGAGCCACCTTTTTAAATGGCTCGCGAACCTATATGTAGCGAGTGGTTCATGCCCTGTACCGGAACGAAGTGACTGGTGCGGGGCATATACTGAATCTTCCCCGTGCCTGCCCGCCGTCGCGAATTAGGCCAATATTATCAGCCTAATAGCATAATTGTTCCACGTGGAACAATTTGAAAAATAGCTATATTTATGGGCCTGTGGTTCAGTGGTAGAACACGGCATTCGCATTGCTGAGACGGGAGTTCGATTCTCCCCAGGTCCACCAGCCTTCGCTCCTCGCTAATGCTCGGAGCTTCGGCTGGCAAGCCCACTAAATTAAGATTTTACACTGAAGTTTGATAAACGAATATGCGAAGGCTGTCCTCCGAAGCTTCAGCGAAGGAGGGCACTAATAATGTTCCACGTGGAACAATCGAAATATAAGTGCTAATGTTAGGCAAATTTACAACGAATTCACTTGGGGGGCCTCTAGCTCATTTGGTAGAGCGCTTCCATGGCATGGAAGAGGTGAGGAGTTCGAGCCTCCTGAGGTCCACCAAGTGAATTCGTCATAGATAACTCATATATAGCTAGCTCATTTGGGTTCGGCCGGAGGCCGAACGGGCAGTAGTGAGGCAACCCTGAGCGAAGTCGAAGGGGCAGACGAACGCCGGCGCCTGCCCGCCGCACGAGGCTTCGGGAGGCGGGGACGCGAGCAAGCGAAGCGTCCGGCGCTGCCCAGGATAGAGCGCTTCTCCGCACTTCGTCCCGCATTTGCGGGACTTCGGCGGACAGGCATGGCATTCTCGCCCTCCGAACTCACCCTAGTGAGGAAGGAGGGGAAAAGGTGAGGGTTCAGCAATACTGAACGGGAGCGCCCCTAGGAAGCTCCCCGGCCCGAAGGGTCGAGCCCCTGCCTGACGGTAGGCAGGTCCTGAGGTCCACCACTCGATTCGCCCCGATTACGGGCTCACTCGTGGTCTAACGACCACTGTTCTTGAAGCTTTATAGGTCCTAAAAGCGAGTGCAAAGTCGTTTGTGAAATCAATTTAGTCGTATTCGTTGGCTACAAAAAGACGTCCCTGAAGGACGTCTTTTATTGTTCTGGTAAGTCTAGGAAACGTCGTCGTTTACACCATCATTATTGCTATCAAAATCGTACAAGTCGGAATCATCATCTAGACCGTCGCCGTCATCATCTTCATCGTCAATGTCGTCAGAACCATCATTATCGTGATCCCACACTTCGCCCTCGTCCTCATTAACATCACTTATACCATCCTCATCATCATCGCTATCGACTTTATCGCCTGCCCCATCGTTATCGTGGTCATAGTCCTTGGAATCATCAATATCCTCAACGCCATCTTCATCATCGTCATCATCACTTACGTCCTTTGTACCATCATTGTCATGGTCATACACTGTGCTGTTCTCGTCCCGGTCAAAGAGACCGTCCTCATCATCGTCTAGGTCACGGTCATCGCGGCGCTTGTCGTTATCATGGTCGAAGGGGTACTTATCTTTCGTGTCGAGTACATTATCGTTATCATCGTCAGTATCAAGAGAATCACGCACACTATCGTTATCGTGGTTAAATTGTTTGGCGCGTTCTTTAATATCAAGTGTGCCATCATTGTCATCATCAGTATCTGCGACATCTTTTACAGCATCGTTATCATGGTCAAATCGCAATTTCAAAAGTTCAGCGGCATCGAGTTTGCCATCATCGTCATCGTCTTTGTCCTGTCCATCGGTTAAGCCATCGTTATCGTGGTCGTACGGTTTACTATCTTTGCTATTGCTTACACCATCAAGGTCGCTATCTACCCACACACTAGCTGCCCGACTAGTGCCAGGAAAACTAAATACGAGCGCGAATACGCTAAAGAACGTTAGCGCTACGTAACTTATCTTACGCATAGACGTAAAGATTAAATACGAGATGGAGATAGTCTACCACGGACATAAGGGGGACAATACTTGACGCCTGGATGTGTATTTGTAATACTTTCCATATGAAAGTATCAAAACAAACTTGCCCCGTGGATACGGTCTGCCGCCTGGTGCAAGATCGCGCTGCCTTTGTCCTGCTGCGCCGGCTATCCGAGCACCCCTCCCGCCGATTCTCGGAACTCATGGATGACGTCGGCGGCATTAGCACCCGCACGCTCACCATCCGGCTGAAAGAATTGGAAAGCTGTGGCATGATTGGCCGCACAGCCTACCGTGAAGCTCCACCCCGAGTGGAGTACAGCCTGACACCTAGCGGCAAAGCCTTCCGCAAAGTGTTAAATTCTATGGCTGATTGGTCCAAGCATAACCTTCCGGCCAAGGCACAATTGCGGCGAGCCAGGGCCTAACCTATACTGCATATCCAACCTCCCTTTAACCACCCTGCACTATGAGCGGCATCGAATTTACGGACGCAAACTTCAAAACTGGCGTACTAGCTGAAGCCACCAAGCCTGTCCTGGTAGACTTTTGGGCAACCTGGTGCGGTCCGTGCCGCGTGCAGAGCCCGATTATCGAAGAAATTGCCAAGGAAATTGGCGTGGCTGCAAAAGTCGGCGCCATGGATGTTGATGCTCAACCGAACACAGCGCAGGAGTACGGCATCATGAGCATCCCGACGCTCATTATCTTCAAGAACGGCAAACCCGTGTGGCGGGTGGCCGGTTTGCAAACCAAACAGGCAATTCTGGCAGAGTTAAAGAAGGCAATGTAAACTACTACTATGGCTGATGCGATTGTCTACGACGTTGTGGTAGTGGGAGGCGGGGCGGCAGGATTAACTGCCGGTATGTTTGCCGCGCGCCGCGGGTATAAAACCATTATCATCTCCCAGGATATTGGCGGCCAAGCCTCGACCACGCCGGATATTGAAAACTACCCGGGCATCGACTTTATTGACGGCGCAGACTTGATGAAAAAATTTAAAGCCCAGGGCGAGAAGTACGGAGCGGAATTCAAGTTCGATACGGTAACCACTCTTGTACCGAAAGAAGACGGAACATACCTAGTGAAAGCGGCAACGAGCGAAGTGACGACGCAAGTGGTCATCCTGGCGTTTGGTTTGTCGCACCGCCACCTAAACGTGCCGGGCGAAGAAAAATTGAATGGCAAGGGTTTGCTCTACTGTGCTATTTGCGAGCCGCACTTCTACCGCGATCGCAAGGTCATCGTCATTGGCGGCGGGTCGTCTGCGGTGCAAGCTGCCACCACCTTGAGTAAGTTGGCGAGCGACGTAACAATTATTGGCAGCGGCGAACGCCTGACTGCCGAAGCCGTGACGGTGGAGAGAATGCAAGCGAAGCAAAACATTACCGTGCTCCTCAATGGCGAAACCAAAGAGGTGCTGGGCGATACGCAGGTCACTGGCCTCCGCGTTTTGAAAAAGGACACCCAGGAAACGGTGGACTTGAATGCCGACGTCGTCTTCGTAGAAATTGGCTACATGGCCAAAGCGGGCTGGGTAAAAGAGCTGCTGGAAACGGATGCGCGCGGCCAAATAAAAATCGGCCCCAACTGCGACACGTCCCGCCCGGGCATCTTCGCGGCGGGCGACGTTACAACCATTACCTTCAAGCAAGTGGTTATCTCGGCTGGTGAAGGCGCGAAAGCCGCACTCGAGGCCGACCAGTATTTACTGGCCAAGAGCGGCAAGCGCGGCGGCCGCATAGACTGGGGCACCAAGAAGTAACAATTTTTTTTCTCAACTATGGCTACCATAAACCCGTTTGCCAGTGCTATGCAGCAGCTAAAAAAAGCTGCCGCCGTGGCCAAACTCAACCCGCAACTCATCGAGTCGCTGCAAAAACCGCAGCGCATTTTGGAAGCCGCCCTCACCATAACCATGGACGACGGCTCGACCAAAACCTTTAGCGCGTTCCGCGTCCAGTACAACGATGCCCGTGGGCCGTTCAAGGGCGGCATCCGCTACTACCCCAAGGTGGATTTGAACGAAGTAAAAGCCCTGGCCTTCTGGATGACCATGAAGACCGGCGTCGTCGGCATACCTATGGGCGGCGGCAAGGGCGGGATTGTGGTGGATGTAAAGAAACTTTCGGCGGCGGAAATTGAACGCCTATCCCGTGCGTGGGTGCGCGCGTTTGCAAAGTACCTGGGGCCGCGCACGGACGTGCCTGCTCCCGACGTGTATACCACCCCGCAGATTATGGGCTGGATGGTGGATGAGTACAGCCGAATAACCGGCAGCTGGGAACCGGCCGTGTTCACGGGCAAGCCGCTAGCCATTGGCGGCTCGCTCGGTCGCACCGAAGCAACCGGGTTTGGCGGGGCAATGGTGTTCGAAGAGCTCGCCAAAAAACTCAAGCTCAAAAAAGGCGCAACCATTGCTGTGCAAGGCTTTGGCAACGTGGGCTACTACATTGCCGAAAAGCTGCACGATATGGGCTACAAGATTATTGCCTTGTCCGATTCCAAAGGCGGTATTCTGGATATTCGCGGC
This sequence comes from Patescibacteria group bacterium, assembly GCA_038065015.1. Lineage (GTDB taxonomy): Bacteria > Patescibacteriota > Patescibacteriia > PEXW01 > PEXW01 > CAIPSZ01. Next base: position 6,499 of record JBBTRU010000062.1, read on the forward strand.
AAGGGCATGGACCCGCGCAATGTGCTGCACAGTAAAAAAGAAAAAGGCGTGATTGACGGTTGCTACTGCCTTGGCTCGGTGTGCGACTGCGAGAACTATAAGCAAATTTCCAATGAGCAATTACTCCAGCTCAAAGTTGACGTGCTTATTCCGGCTGCTTTGGAAAATGTGATTACCGGAAAAAATGTGGGCAAGATTAAAGCCAAAGCGATTGTGGAAATGGCCAACGGCCCGCTCACGCCCGAAGCCGATGAGAAATTGTTCCGCCGAAAAATTCCCGTGGTGCCAGATATCCTGGCCAACGCCGGCGGCGTAACCGTGAGCTACTTTGAGTGGGCGCAGAACCTGGGCGGCGCGTACTGGACCAAAGACGAGGTGTTTAAGAAACTCCGCGAGGTCATGACCACCAGTTTCGACGACGTGTGGGCCGCCGCCGAAAAGCACAAGACGGATTTACGCACGGGCGCGTACGTCGTGGCGCTCAAGCGGGTGGAAGAGGCCATGCAGGCGCGGGGGCTCGTTAAATAATCCTCTTTGTCATCCCGAGGCATGCCGAGGGATCTCGCATTTAGAAATTTCGAGATTCCTCCCTACTGGTCGGAATGACAAAAGAAAAGCCGTCCAATTTCTTGGGCGGCTTTGCTATAGTGAACTCATGAAAATTGGCATCTTCGACTCTGGCCTCGGTGGGCTGTTCGTGCTCCGGAGTATACAGAGAAAGCTACCCCAGTACGACTACGTGTACTTCGGTGATACCAAACGCGTCCCGTATGGTAACCGGACGCAAACAGAGATTTATCGCTTTACTAAACAGGGTGTGGGGTACCTTTTCAAGCATGGCTGCTCCCTAATTATCCTAGCCTGTAACACCGCCTCGGCACGGGCGCTGCGGAGAATACAGCGAGAGTACTTACCCCAGCACTACCCAAACCGGCGAGTGCTTGGAGTGATTATTCCCACGGTCGAAGCCACACTGGCGCAAGAGCCGAATACTGTTGCGGTTGTCGCAACGCGAAGTACCGTAGACTCGAATGCGTACGTGAAAGAGTTTTTCAAACGTCGTGAACATCTCAACGTCGTCCAGCAAGCCGCGCCACTCCTTGTGTCGTTAGTGGAGAATGACAAAGTTGCGGATGCAAAAAATCTTGTGCCGGCATACATGCGCGCTATTTTTCGAACCAAGCCTAATGTCCTTATTCTGGGTTGCACGCACTATGGTATTCTCCGCTCGGCGTTTCGAAAATCGCTTCCTGCGAAAACGCGACTCATTGTGCAAAATGATATTCTTCCGCAGAAATTGCATGAGTACCTGCACCACCATCCGGAAATTGAACGCAGACTTTCTCGGAAACGAACACTAGCTATCTCGCTGACGAGCATTACTCCGGCTGTACGTAAACATGCCTGGCAGTGGTTTGGGAAACACGTGCCGTTGAAGCTTGCACGTTTAGCAAAATAAAAGCCGTCCAATTGCTTGGGCGGCTATTTGAGAAAAGAACTTACGAGACTTTACGAAAACCCGCAGACTCCAGGGCGTGGAGTATTTTTTCCACGTGCGCGGCATCTTGGGTTTGTAGCTCTACGTGGAAAATCCGGTCGGCCAAACTCATGCCTGCAAGATCTCGGTGCACGGAGACGTCCAACACCTGGGCTTGGACACCTTGCAGCACGTGAGTGAGTGCAGGCAGTTCTTGCTGGCTCGAAAGTGTGAGGTTGATAAGCCGGTGCGAGAGTCGCAAACCCCGTTCGATTATCCGGTTAAGGAGCACCAGGTCGATGTTTGCTCCGCTCAAAACCACTACAACTTTCTTCTTGACCAGTTGCACTTCGCCACTGAGAAGTGCGGCAATGCCAACTGCGCCGGCCGGTTCCACCAGCTGCTTGGGTTTTTCAGCCAAGTGCATTACCGCTTCGCAGATTTCATCGTCAGTAACTTCTACCATGCGGTCCAGGTATTGTTGCATAATGGCAAACGGCCGTTCGCCAATCTGCTTTACCTTAATACCTTCGGCAATGGTTTCTACATGTTCGAGCATGATCCTCTTGTTGTGCTGCATAGCTTGGACCGCACTCGCTGCACCCGAAGCATTTACTCCAATAATCTTCACTTTGGGATTATGCGTCTTCACCGCAATGCAAATGCCCGCAATAAGCCCGCCACCGCCGACGGGCACAAGAATGGCGTCTACATCGGGGTGATGTTCGAGAATTTCTAGACCCAAGGTACCCTGGCCGGCAATGACGTCATCGTCATCGAAAGGATGGATATACGGGTACCCAAACTGCTTTTGCAACTCGTGCGCGTGCAACGAAGCCTCGTCGTAGTTCTGGCCGTACAGGATAATACGCGGTTCGCCGTACGATCGCGTCTGGACGACTTTAATGTCCGGCGTGTTGACGGGCATGACAATGGTGGGTTCGCAGCCCAACCACTGCGCCGCAAGAGCGACTCCGGCTGCATGATTACCGGCTGAGGCGGTAATAACCCCGGCGGTCAGTTGCTCGGAGGTGAGTTTGCGCATCTTATTCAGGGCCCCGCGAATTTTATACGCGCCGGTGCGTTGCGTGGTTTCTAAAGCCAGCCACACATTTGCACCGCTGCGATGACTAAAAAATTTTGAATCTAAAAAATGCGTTGGGCGAATGCGCTTTTGCAAATACGCTTGCGCGTCGAGAATGTCTGCATAGGTTATCAAGGTACCTCCAGGTTAATTGTGTACTGCTTTTGCCCTACCTTAGACGGCTTCCCACGAGGGGTCAAGCTGGGTGGTACGTGCATGGACTTTTCATTGACATCTGGCAAACGATTCACTAGGGTGTACACAAAAGAAGGTATAAAATACAAAGGAGAAATCTATGATACAAAATTACCTTTCCAGAGAGCTTGATGTTGCCATCGATGCTTCGAGTCGTGCGGAAGAACTGGTCATGCGTTACTACCGGGGTGATATCGCAGCGGAGAAGAAAGCTGATGCCACACCGGTAACGATTGCCGATCGAGAAGCGGAAGCATTGATTAAGGAAATGCTACACAAACACTTCCCGCATTACGGCTTCCTGGGTGAAGAATCCGGTAAAGCCGCAAGTAGCGATGATACAGTTTGGGTAGTTGACCCAATCGACGGCACAAAAAACTTCATCCGGCACATCCCATTGTTCGGCATCCTCATTGGGCTTATGAAAAAGGGTGTTTGCACACTCGGCGTTTCGAACGTACCGGGCATGCAGGAAAAACTTTGGGGTAAGCTAGGAGTCGGCGCATTCATGAATGGTGTACCTATTCAGGTTTCCGATGTCGCGACGCTCCAGGAAAGTACGGTGAGCCTCGGTGGCATGAAGAAACTTGTAGCAATGAATGGCGAACGCGGTCTTAAAACGCTCATTGAGCAAGCTGCTCGTATCCGCGCTTTTGGCGACACCTACCCGTACAATCTGGTAGCAAGTGGCCGACTCGAGGCCGTGGTCGAAGTCGGTATTAAAATCTGGGACATTGCCGCGCTCGTCGCAATTATCGAAGCGGCCGGTGGTAAGTGCACGGATATTGATGGCAAGCCCATCACGACGGAAACGACTTCGATTATTGCGTCGAATGGGAAAGTGCACGAGGAGATCGTTCAGTTATTTCGTTAGAAATACCATAAAAGGCCGTCCAGTTTCTTGGGCGGCTTTTACTCTACGGTGTAGAATGACAAGCGTCTATGCAAAAAATAACACGCATTGCCGTCCTCAGCGGCGGACCATCTAGCGAGAACGAGGTTTCCGTGAGCACTGGCAAGATGGTGTTGCGCGCGCTTGACCGTAAACGGTATGCGTCAAGTGAAGTGCGCATCCACAAGAGTGGCTTGTGGCAGTTCTTGCCAGAACGTAAACGGTTTACCATAAGCGCAGCAGTGCGACGGTTGAAACGGGACGGTGATGTGGTCTTCATTGCGCTCCACGGGAAATTTGGCGAAGACGGTACGCTCCAAGCCCTACTCCAACGACAACGTATTCCTTTCACCGGGAGCGGCCAGCGGGCATCACGGCTAGCAATGGATAAGATTGCCAGCGATCGTATTTTTCAGAGGGTAGGCCTCACTATCCCTTCGAGTACCGTACTCAAGAGTAATCAAGAGATTCCGAAGCACATCACCTTCCCAGTAGTAGTGAAACCTGTACGGGGCGGATCGAGCGTCGGTATCTCCATTGCTCGTACACCCACGCAATTACTAAGCGCAATCCGTCTGGCCCGACGAGAAGATGCGAGAGTCCTTTTGCAGCAGTATGTTGCTGGCCGCGAGCTGACGTGCGGCGTGTTGGAAAAGCACGGGCAACCGTTCGCCCTCACGCCTACGGAAATTATTCCAAAAGCCGCTGCGTTCTTTGATTACCGAGCCAAGTACCACGTCGGTGGGAGCCGTGAACTCACGCCGCCAAGACTTTCTCCAACATGGATACGGCGCGTTAAAAAAGCCGCTCTGACTGCGCACCGCGCTCTTGGCTGTCGAGGGTTATCCCGAACCGACTTCATCTTGTCCAAAGGAAAACTCTACGTCTTAGAAATTAATACCATCCCCGGTATGACACCGACAAGCCTGCTCTCGCGCGACGTGCAGCACGACGGTTACTCTTTCGGTGCAATGCTTGACCTCATCATAGGCGCTGCGTTACATCGTTCGTAAATATAGTACGCTATACTTACGGATACTATGACTGAGTCCCTCCAAACCATCGCCCAGCAACTCCTCGCCGACCACAAAGGCTTGCTTGCCGCCGATGAAAGCGAAACGACTGCAGGCAAACGTTTAGCGACCATTGGATTAGAAAATACAGTGGAGAATCGCCGCCAATATCGTAACCTATTTTTTACTGCTCCTGGGATTGAGCAAGGTATCAGCGGCATCATCCTGCACCACGAAACCATGGGGCAGAGCGCTAGCGATGGGACACCATTTGTTCAAGTGCTCCAAAGTAAAGGGATTATCCCAGGGATAAAAGTGGACGGGGGTGTGGAGCCATTGGAAGGCAGCCCGGAAGAAAAAATGACGATTGGTCTTCATGGCCTGGATGCCCGCCTGGCCGACTACTACACCCGGGGTGCGCGGTTTGCCAAGTGGCGCGCAGTCATAACTATTGGCCAGAACATCCCGACAGACAACTGCCTTTTAGAAAATGCCAAAGCCCTGGCCGAATACGCGTTCCTCTGCCAGAAAAAAGGCATAGTGCCGGTGGTGGAACCGGAAGTACTCATCGATGGTTCCCACGACTTGGACATGAGCGAAGTGGTGACAACCAAAACCTTACGCGTACTTTTTCAAGAACTCACTACTCGCGGCGTCGACCTCACTGGCGTTATTCTCAAATCCAGTATGGTTATTAGCGGCAACCAGTGCCCGACGCAAGCCACGCCTGAAGAGATTGCCGAAGCCACCATTCGGTGCTTTACCAATGCCGTGCCCAAAGAAGTTCCGGGTATTGTCTTTTTATCTGGCGGTCAGTCAGCCATGCAGGCAACGGTGAACCTAAACGCCATAGCGAAAGTGAACACCGGGCCGTGGACCATTAGCTTCTCCTACGCGCGCGCCCTCCAAGGCCCGGCCTTAGAAATTTGGAAAGGTAAAACCGAAAATATTCCTGCCGCGCAGGCCGAATTTATCAAGCGGCTGCAGCAAAACGTGGCAGCGAATCAAGGCAAATACCTCGGCGAATAGACATTGACGTTACTCTGGCAATTCCCTAGGATTGGACCAATCTAGGCTCTTTTAAAATGTGGAGGAAAATATGAAGTGGAAGTACCTCATTCCGAACTTCCTCTCTTTTGCGCGAATGGTAGCGGTGCTCCCCATCTGGTGGGCCATAACGCAGGATGACTTCAGTACAGCCTTTTGGATCTACTGCTGTGCACTGGCCACCGACTATTTCGACGGCGCAACGGCACGGTGGTTAAAGGCAGAATCGGACATGGGCAAGCTGCTGGATCCGCTCGCGGACAAAGTGCTGCACCTGTTCCTGTTCTACCAGTTCCAAGTGCTGTACCCGCAGCTATCTGTACCGTTCGTTATCGTGTTTATACTCGCAGTGGTCTTAGCTGCTTTGCCGGGTATTGTCTTTCTCTTCAAGGTCGAACGTCGCTTGGGTGCCAATTGGTTTGGGAAAGCCAAGCTCTGCTTTGAAGGCGCAGCAATCATCTTGCTCTTCATGCGTCACCCGAGTATTGGGAGTGTTATCCTCTGGCTGGCCATCCTTCTGGCCATTGGGAGCATTATTGGCCACTTGATCATAAAAGAAGGCAAAGATTACCGCTGGTGGTGGGGTTGGCTCTTACGCCTAAAAGCGCGCAATGACTAAACAACGGCTTTCCAATATTGGACGGCCGTTTTTCTATTTACGAATTACGAAAAAAGATACGAAATACGAATTCGTATTTCGTATATTCGTAGAACCTGATTCGTAATTCGTAACTACGCTTGCTTCCCCACTCCCTGCGCCATTAGGGTCACTTTGCGCTCCCTGTCGTGGTCCAGCTCCACCAACATAATCTGCTGCCAGTGGCCTTTCACGAGTTTGCCGTTTTCGATAATCATGGTTACCGAGCAGGGCAAAATCATGCCTTGCGCGTGGGCGTGGCCGTTGATGCACTCGTGCACGACGCCGCAGATATCCGGTTCGCAAAGGTGCGTATCGCGTTTGCCCTTAGGATTGTTTACGTCACGTACGTCATTATGCCCGTACTCTTCTTCGGGGTCGGCAAACCTATCCAGCACACGCGAGAGGTCGTTAATGTAGCCGAGCTTTTCTTTGGGGCCAATCAAATTTTTCTCATCCTCGTTTACCCAAATGCTGGCCGTGGTGTGGTGCGACTGGATGGTAATGGTGCCGGTCTGCACGCCGCTCTCCGCAATGAAGGCCTCCACCTGCGGGGTGATGGTAATGAATTCCTGACGGTACTTCGTCTGGAAAGTCAGGGTCTTGGTGGCGGCCGTTGGCGTGAGCGCGTTCGACATAAGGTAGGTGCAGAGCCCCGCCTTCGCACGCCGTGCTATGGCGGGCAGGTTGTCTGCTGATCTATAGTGAAGGGGCGAGTCAACTCGCCACCTACGGACATAATCCTGATAGTACCCAAACCTCTATGGATCCGCAAGTATTCCTCAATCCGAACTTTCGCTATGCCGTGGTCGGCGCCACCACCAACGAAGCCAAATACGGCTACCGCGTGTTGCAGGATTTGCACGGCGCGGGCTGGAATGTGGTGGGCGTGAATCCGAAGTATACGGAGGTCGCGGGCATCCCGTGCTTTCCAAACCTGGGCGCCTTACCCTGGAAACCGGATATTGTCGTTTCGGTTGTTCCGCCTGCTGTGGGTGATGACATTTTGACCCAAGCCAAAGCATTGTCCATTACTCGAGTCTGGTTCCAGCCCGGCGCAGAGTCAGACAAAATTATGATGCACGCCACGCGCCTGGGTATTACTACCAACGATCCGGGCACGTGCATTATGGTGGCGAGGCGGTTATTGCAAAAATAAAAGGATTGCTTTTGGCAATCCTTTTGAAAGAAATTCTTTTTACTCAACCGACAGGTAGCGGTATGGCAACTCTCCAGTGAGGAGGTACGTCACGCTACTATCCGGATGAACAACCGCAGAAAGCTGTTCATATTCGCCTTTATGCCGAATAGTGATGCAGATATTCCCGGTCACTATTCCGTATGCTGATTCAAAATACCAGTTTCGAGATTGCGCCCCGGGGCCGAGATCGAAGAGCTTATTCTCTTTTGGCCAAACTCCGTTGACATGATAGTGCCCGGCAGCATAGTTGGCAATTTGCTTAAGAAGCATGTCGCCCTCGGGAATGATCACTGCCGTCTGCACCTGTTGGTACTGAGATTGAAGAATATCAACCTTCTCAGTAAGTTGGTAGATTTTTATACCAAGCCCAAGGCACAAAATAAATGTTAAAGTTACAATAATACTAAGTGCTTTCACATTAACTCCTTTTTAAAGTTTTTATTTACTAAAACAATAGAATTTAGCAGATACTTCTGCTTTTGTCAATAGTTAAGCCAAAGAACAGTGTACAGTTAACCTTAAAGGGTAAGTCTCGGGTAGGCTAAGGGTGAGGAAGGTT
>JBBTRU010000063.1:0-34639 GCA_038065015.1 Patescibacteria group bacterium
AAAGTTGACTGTTGGGTTGTTGTGCTTGTGGCGCCGGTGACGGTGCTTTGGGGGGTGCCCGGGTTGGTGCAGGTTGCGCTGGGGTACTTGGTTCGGCAGTGACGCTGCTCGTTGATTCGACTACCGCTAGTTCCAGGGGGAGCTGCGGCATAGGAGCGACGGCAACGTAGCGCTGCACGTCGAGGAACACGTCGAGCATGCGCACGAGCTGTTGGGGTTGCACGTTCGTAAGGAGTTCCTGGATTGCGGGCGGCAGGGCGGGTGGTTGGGCCGGCGAAACGCGCGCGAGCAGGCAATCCCGCAGCCGCCGAACAATGTCATTGCGAAAGGCCTCGAGGTCCGTGCCTTGGTCGGCATTCTCCTGTACTAGCTGGAGCGCGCTGGCTTGATCGTTGGCGAGGAGCTTTGCAACCAGCCCGTCAACCGACGCCTGGTTGGAGCGCGGCAAGACCAGGTCGGTTTCGGCGCGCGTAATTTTTTTTCCGCCCAAGGCAAAGAGCTGGCCGAGAATGCTCTCCGCATCCCGGCTGCTGCCATCGGCAACGCGGATAACCGCATCAATAACCTCGTCATCGACGGTCCGCGCCTCTTGCTGGGCAATCCAGCGAAGCCGTAACCCGAGGTCGGCATCGGAGAGGCGGTGAAAGTCGAACCGCTGGCAGCGCGAGAGAATTGTCTCGGGCACTTTGTGCAGTTCGGTGGTAGCCAGAATAAACAGGACGTGGCTGGGCGGCTCTTCCAGGGTTTTCAGCAGCGCATTAAACGCCGCCGCCGAGAGCATGTGCACTTCGTCAACGATGAAGACTTTGTACTTTAGTGCGCTCGGCGTGAACCGGCTGTGTTCAATAACATCCCGGATGTTATCGACGCCCGTGTACGAAGCCGCGTCAATTTCCAGTACGTCCAGTGCCCGGTTTTCATTTATACTCTTGCACGCTTCGCAAGTATTATCCGGCTCGCCTTTTTTGGGGTGCAGGCAATTGACGGCTTTTGCCAGGATGCGGGCCGAGCTTGTCTTGCCAATGCCGCGTGAGCCCGAGAAGAGGTAGGCATGCCCCAGTTGGTTCCGTTCCACTTCGTTGCGAAGTGTTTGGGCAACATGCGCTTGCCCGAGGAGGTCGGCAAAACGCTGCGGGCGGTACTTCCGGTACAGAGTGGTGGAGCTCATAGTGCTGGCATTTTAGCGTACTGGCTTGGAATATTCTAGGGGCATGTGGTAGGTTGGGGAAGCCGTAGAGCTATAAAGCCGTAGGCTATAGGGATCGAAAAATGAAGATACTGATGTCGTAACAATTACTGAATTATGAACATACTCCTTGCCAAACCCCGGGGTTTCTGCGCGGGCGTGGATCGGGCCATAGACATTGTCGAGCTGGCACTGGAACTCTACGGGGCCCCCGTGTTTATGAAGCACGAGATTGTGCACAATACGCACGTGGTGCAGCACCTGGTTGCCAAAGGCGCAATTTTCGTGGAAGATCTCGCGGAAGTACCTGACGGCGCAGTTACCGTGTTCAGCGCACACGGCGTCCCGCCTTCGCTACGGAAAGAAGCGCTAGCTAAGCGACTGCGGGTTATAGATGCCACCTGCCCACTCGTCACGCGCGTGCATTTGGAAGCTCAGCGTTTTGCGCGGGAAGGATACGAGATACTCCTCGTCGGCCACCGCGGGCACGTCGAGATGGTGGGTACCCTGGGCGAGGCGCCGGCAGTGACGACGCTTGTCCACGACCTAGCCGAGGCCCGTACGGTGCAGGTCAGCAATCCCGATAAAGTCGTTGTGCTCTCGCAAACCACCTTGAGCATTGATGATGTGGCCGACATCATGCAGGTGCTGCGAGCGCGCTTTCCAAAACTCACTACCCCGCCAAAGGGCGACATCTGCTACGCCACCACCAACCGGCAAGCCGCGGTGAAAGATTTAGCCGCGCGGTGCAACGTTGTCCTCGTCGTCGGCTCGACCACCAGTTCAAACGCCAACCGTTTGCGGGAAGTCGCCGAAAAGTCCGGCAGTCGGGCGTACATGGTTAACGGACCGGACGAAGTGCTGGCAGCGTGGTTCGAAGGCGTGCAGACGGTTGGGATAACTTCGGGCGCCTCGACCCCGGAAGATATTTTTGCAAAAGTGGTACAGCGCGTGCAATCGTTGGGCGGCGGTACGCCGAAAGATTTGGAAACGCTTCAAGAGTCTGTTTGGTTTGCCATGCCACCAGACCTTTTGCAAGCGGCGAATGCCGCAAAGGTTGGCCAGACAATTATCGATAAGCACGCTATTCACCAGCACACGAAGATGCGCGTGCAATAGTGGTATGGACAAGCGCGCGTGGGTGCAACGTCGTCTCCTACACTGGTATGCCAAGCACCAGCGAGATTTGCCGTGGCGGCGGACGAAAAATCCTTACTACATAGTGGTTTCGGAAGTCATGTTGCAACAGACGCAGGTTGACCGGGTAGTGCCGAAGTACCGTGCATTTCTCAAAAAGTTTCCAACCCTCCAAAAGCTTGCCCACGCACCACAAGGGCAGGTGATTGCAGCATGGTCTGGACTTGGGTATAATCGCCGCGCGCGCAACCTGCACCAGCTTGCCCAGCAGGTAGTACGCAATTATGGCGGCAAACTCCCACGCACGCCCCAGGAATTACAAACGTTGCCCGGGATTGGGCCCTACACTGCCGCCGCGGTGGCGTGCTTTGCTTTTGCTGCACCCGTTGCCCTGGTTGAGGTGAACGTTCGCCGCGTATTGGGCCGGTTGTACCATGGCGTACGTGGACCCGCAACACTCACCGAACCGGCAGTGTGGAAGCTGGCGGCGCGGCAGGTTCCGAAGCAAAGTGTGGCGTGGAATTCCGCGCTTATGGATTTTGGGGCAACGGTGTGCATTGCCCGGCTACCCAAGTGCGCCACGTGCCCGCTGCAAGCCCGTTGCGCCGCGTACCCGGCGGTTCTCAACCAGGCCCCTGCGCCAAAAAAATCGACTGCGCCCTTTACCGACAGTGACCGGTTTTGGCGGGGGAGAATAATCCATAGGCTGCACGTACGCCAAAAGCAGTTGAAAACCCTTCGCACTTTGCAAGCGTATTTTTTTACACAGGGGTTGCCGGGGCAGCGTTTCCGCGCGCTCCTGAAGCGCTTAGTGGCCGAAAAGTTGGTGGAACAGCGCGGGCGGGCGGTGAGTTTGTAAGCAGCGCAGGCGCGAGGTACAATATTCACATGCCCAAAATGTCCTTTCGCGCTCGGTTGCAAATGGAAATTCGTGAAGTCGTCTTTGGGATAGAAGATAGCCTAGTTTCAACCCTGGGGGTTATTACCGGCGTGGCCAGCGGAACGGCGAATCGGTCGGTAGTTATTCTCTCGGGCATTGTCGTCATATTTGTGGAATCGGTTTCCATGGCCGCGGGGACATTTTTGTCTTCCGAGTCGAAGCAAGAAGCAGAGAAAGACGCGCTGCGGAAAGCGTGGCAGCACTTGAAGCAGCACCGTCCCGAGGCATTGCGCGCCGTACGTCTGGCGTACAAGAAGCGCGGCTTTGGTGCAAGAGAAATTACCGTACTTATGAAAAGGGTGAGCAAGAATAATAGGCTGCTCTTGGAAGAGCTGAATGCCCATGGATTGCACCTGGAACTGCCCAGTAAAGAGCAACCCCGCATGAACGCACTGTACATGGGGGTGACGTACCTCGTCGCTGGGATTATTCCGATTGGCCCGTACCTGCTCTTGCCGGTTGAAACGGCATTGTGGCTTTCGGTTATTCTCACGGTGCTCGCTTTGTTTTTTGTGGGCGTGGGCAAGGCGCGGCTGGTAAACCGTTCGCCAATTCGGAGCGGCATAGAAATGACGACCATATCGCTTTCGGCGGCGGTGCTGGGCTACGTTATTGGGAAAGTACTCGGCGGGTATTTTGATCTAGCGACGTAGCATGGTTACCGAAGCGCAAGTTATAGACGTGTTAAAAACCTGCGACGACCCCGAACTGGGCGTCAACGTTGTTGACCTTGGACTCATTTACAAAGTCAGTATCGATGCAAAGCAGGATGTCCACGTGCTTATGACCCTAACCACTCCGGGTTGTCCGTTGCTGGAGTATTTTGTCGATACCACGGGCAGCAAAATTCGCGGGTTGGCCGGGGTGCACGACGCGCGCGTGGAAATTACCTTTGATCCGCCCTGGGACAAGAGCAAGATGAGTGAGGAGGCGAAAGCGCAATTGGGTTTGGATTAAAAAAAGACCCCACTGTGAAGAGCAGTGGGGCCATATGGATAGAAAGCTCGATCTTACGACCGAGGTATTTCTGTTTCTATTTTTCGGAAGGAGACCGTCACATCGCCCACCCGAGGAATTTGTTCAAGTGGCGTGGTGAACTGATGGATCGTTGGCAGTTCGTTCAGGCCCAGCACATGGGGCTCTTCGTGAAGTGTAGCTATTTTTTGCGATTCTCGACGAATTGCAATTACAGCCGGGTTCTTTGATCTGTGAGGCATGTTCCCTCGTCGTGGTTAGGATGTTTGTGTTTTAATGGACGTTTGTCCATCGGTATCTTCGCTGGTGCTAGTCGTTGCAGCATCGTTCTCTAGATCTCTGGTTTGCCAGCCATTCCACATCTTTTCAGGCTTGAAAGTGGATGACACGAGACTCACTTTTGGGGCGTTGAAATTACCAGGGATTACAACTTCGCCTATTTCAATGGCATCGCTGTTACTCTCCACGCTGCTGCGTTTACGAAAAATATTGAACCTTAACGTCATATAGCTCCTTCCTTGGAGGTTGTGTAGGTACGTTTTCTTTGCTTTAAGAATACCTCATAATACGCCCATTCGTGCAGATTGTCAATACAAAGCGCTTCCTATAGTATACTGGGTACTATGGTACAAACTTGGTTTGCAGCACTTTTGGGAGTCATTTTCGTCAGTCTTATTTCGTTGGTGGGCGTGTTTTCGTTAAGCCTACAATACGACCGCCTGCGCAAAAGCCTGCTCTACCTGGTGAGCTTTGCCGCTGGCGCCATGCTTGGCGATGCATTCTTGCACCTGATGCCCGAGGCGTTTGCCGATCCTCAAACGCTAACCCGGGCGGCTGCCATGGTCCTCGTGGGGATAGTTTTGTTTTTTGCCCTGGAGAAATTGCTTTTCTGGCGCCACTGCCACCTGCCTTCCACCGAGCAGCACAAGCACCCGGTCGGCGCAATTAATTTGGTGAGTGACGGCATACACAATTTTCTCGATGGCGTCATTATCGCCGGCAGCTTCTTGGTAAGCGTACCGCTGGGTATTGCCACCACTATCGCCGTTATCCTGCACGAGATCCCGCAGGAGATTGGGGATTTTGGCATCCTGCTCACTGCCGGCTATACCAAGAAGAAAGCACTTTGGTTTAACTTCCTCACCGCTTGCCTGGCAATTGTCGGCACGATCGTCACCCTGGTTATCGGCGAACGCGTAGCAGCCCTGGTGCAGTACCTGGTGCCCATTACCATCGGCGGGTTCATTTATATTGCCGCGGCAGACCTGATACCCGAAATTCACCGGGAAGAGCATACGGGCAGATCGGTTTTGCAATTTAGCTTCCTGCTCATCGGGATAGGTATCATGGCAATTTTCTTGCTGCTGGAGTAGGATTTTTTGTAACTTGCATCCGTGCTGTCCATTCGGTAGAGTCAACCGGTGTTTCGATATTCCTCTATCCAGGCCGGGGTGTAGCGCAGCTGGTAGCGCGCGTCGTTCGGGACGACGAGGCCGTGGGTTCAAGTCCCACCACCCCGACCCGGGTAGAGGAATCCATTGACGTGGCAGCTCTAAAGGAGTAGCCTTGTATTTATGTCACCGAAACTCTCCACCGTCCCAAAGCACGTTGGTTTTATTATGGACGGCAATCGTCGCTGGGCGAAAGGGAAAGGCCTGCCGAATATTGAAGGCCACCGACATGGGTATGGAAATGTGAAAAATGTTCTTCGATGGTGTTTGGCACGCGGTATTCATGTTGTTACCGTTTTTGCTTTTTCGGCTGAAAATTGGAATCGATCTAAGAAAGAAGTGTCCTATTTGATGCATCTTATGGGCTGGGCGGTGAAAGATGTGTTAAAGGAGTTGCAAGAAAAAAAGATTCAACTTCGCATCATAGGAAAAATTGAAGAACTCCCAGAAACGTTACAAAGTAAGTTGCAACGCGCAGCAGAAGTCACGAAAAATAATTCCAAGGCTATTTTAAACATAGCTGTAAACTACGGCGGTCGAGCGGAAATTCTTGACGGGGTGAGGAAACTCATTCGGACTGGGGTAAAAGCTTCACAGCTAACAGAACAGAAGTTTAGCGATGCGCTCTACACACAGGGTTTACCAGACCCCGATCTCATTATACGAACTTCGGGGGAGCAGCGGCTTTCGGGGTTCCTTCTCTGGGAAGCAGCGTATGCGGAACTGTACTTTACTTCTAAGAAATGGCCGGAATTTAACGAGCGAGAACTCGATCGAGCTTTAGTTGACTACGCCCAGCGGAAGCGGAACTTCGGGGCCTAGGCTTGGTTAGGGGAAGGTGCCAATATTTGGTATACTTTGGTGGCAATGATTAGCCACCCCCTTTTGGAACCGAAGAAAGCGCACCCCACCAATGCCATTGCGAATTTAGCGCAAGGTTTGGCCACGCGCGAACCCGAGGAGCTTAGCGCGCCGGTTTCCCCCTACCTCAAGGGCTGGCTGGTAGCGATGTCCGTATTCGGCCTCATCGCAATTTTGTCGTTCATGCTGGTGCCGGTACTCTCGCTTACCTACAGCGGGGAGATGAATAATTTCTTGGAGAACATGAAAGACCTGGTGAACTTTGGCGCCCCCACCCTGCTCATCGTGGCGGTTTTGGTTGGCGCAACGGGATATTTTGGCTATACCAAGATTGCCTGGTGGTTAAGCTTCGGTTTTTGGACAAGCATTGCGGTACTCATTATTAACATTATCACCAAGGTCAATTGGCTTAATTTTGGTATTTTCTGGATTATCATTGGTACGTTGGTTGGTTTATTCTTCGGGTGCGTCTTTGAACTCATTTCCGTCCTCCGCCACCACCGCGAGCATTTCCTGGTTGCCCTGCTGATTATTGGCATGATTGCGACAGCCGCCGCAACTGTTGTGGCGGCGCAAAATGGCACCAAGGTGCAAGAAGCGTTCGTCAGCCTGGAAGAGGCTCAGCACCAACTCTCATTCGTGCTGTACCGGCCAACCGCCCTCCCCGCACGGTACGTGTATTTTGAACCTAAAATTTTCGTGCTCAATGGCGAATTCCACATGTACTACGGCGATGATGGTTACCCACCCCCGCCGATTATCGATTTTCTTAAAGGGTTAGAAATTATTGAAGCCCCGGGCGCAACCGTACCCGTGCTGGACTCGGTCGATACGTACGCGCACGTAAAAATTAACGGTGCAGATGGCCGGTACCGTGAAGAGCGGGGCCGCACCATTCTGGAGTGGCAGCAGGATAGCACGTACATTATTGCCGCCAGCCATAGTGCCATTAATGGTACGGAGCTTGTCGAATTTGCACGCTCGTTTGTGCCGTTTACAAAATAGGCGTATGCGCTTACGGGATGTCATGACGCACAGCGTGCACACGTTAACCCCGGGCCAGACGGTTGCAACCGCCATTCATTTGTTCGTACAGCATGGCATTAAAGGTGCGCCAGTGGTAGAAAAAGGCAAAATTCTCGGTATAGTTTCGGAGAAAGACATTTTTCGGGCGCTCTACCCCAGCGTGACCGAGTTTTCTAGCAACCCCGAGCTCTGGCTGCAAGAAGTTGAGCTCGAAGGCAATGCCAAGAGTATTGCTGCAAAGTCGGTATCCGAAATAATGATTACCGATTGCGTGGTTGCGACGCCAGACACCCCAATTATGCAGGCCGGCTCAATGATGCTGGCGCACAACGTCAGCCGCATACTCGTGGTCGAGAGCAATAAACTTGTCGGGATTGCGACACGTTCGGATGTTTTCCGCAATGTTTTTAAGAAGTTTCTCGGCTAGGGCATGCCCGAACTCCCCGAGGTAGAGACCGTTGCCCGCGGGCTACAGGGTTTGGTAGGCAAGCGTATTACTAGGGTCGAAGTCCGCCGACCTAAGTTGGTTTCGGTCGGCCCAAAGACGCTTAGTCCCAAACGTCAGCATTCCCAGCTGCATACCCGGGCTTTTCAAAAAGCTCTTGTTGACCGTCGAATAGCCAAAGTGGCTCGCCGCGCAAAGCTTATTCAGTTCCAGCTTTCGGGTGGCTGGTGGATTTTGGTGCACCTAAAAATGGCCGGGCAAATAGTGGTGCAGCAAAAAGGTCAGCGGCGGCTGCTTGTTCGATTGCTGAATTCCCCTCACGCACAATTAGAAAAAATGCCCAGCAAGCACACGCACATCATTATTCGTTTCACCGACGGCACACTGTTGTACTACAACGACCTGCGCTTGTTCGGTACCTGGCGGGCAGTCCGCAGCGCAGACTTGTCACGGGTAGCTGATCTTGCAGCGTATGGGCCAGAACCCCTGGCCCGTAACTTTAGTGCAAAGGTATTGCAGGCAGCTCTCCGTCGTCGGCCAAATATGCCCATTAAGCAAGCGCTTACGGACCAGACTCTGCTCGCCGGGGTAGGGAACATTTATGCCGACGAAACGCTCTTTGCCGCGCGCCTCAAGCCCACCCGTAAAGTGAAGTCACTCAAACTAGCCGATTGGTCGCGGCTTTTTACTGGCCTCCAGAAGGTACTCCGCCACGCTATCAAAACCCATGGGTCATCCGTGGGCGAGTTTATCCGAGTTGACGGTTCGGTGGGCACGTACGGCCGGTATCACAAAGTCTACGATCGCAAGGGCAAATCCTGTCCGCGCTGTGGGACGCCAATTCGGCGTATGGTCCTGGGCGGACGCGGTACGCACTACTGCCCCAGGTGCCAGCGTTAAACAAGGCTGGCGACTGCGCCGATTGCTACCCCGAGAATACTCCCGACCACGATTTCTGCGGGGGTGTGACCCCAGCGTTCGGATAGCTTGGGGTAGGTTTTCGCCTCGTCGCCGGGCAGCTCGCTCACCAGCCGGTTGAGGATTTTGCCGTGGACGCCAATTTCGTAGCGAAAACCAAAGGCATCCCGAATGGTGATGATGGTAAAGACTAAGGCAATGGCGAATGCCGCTGACCAAATGCCCTCGCTAAAGCCCACCATCGTGGTCAAGGAGGCGACGAAGGCCGCGTGGGAGCTGGGCATGCCGCCGTAGCTGTCCCACATGTGTTTAAGGTCGAGGTTGCCCTTGATGTGGTCCACGGCCAGCTTGAGCACTTGCGTGCCAATGGCAGTGAGAATTGGTACAATGATGATGCTCGAATTCATAGTAGTTCTATGGGTAGTATACATGCTTTTATTCTTGGTGTCGTGCAGGGGATTACGGAGTTCCTGCCCATCTCGAGTTCTGGCCACTTACTCGCGTTCCATGACTTCCTGAAGTTTGATTTGGCCAATAGCTTGAGCTTTGACGCTTCCTTGCACTTGGGCACGCTGCTCGCTTTGGTTGTGTACTTCTGGAAAGACGTTGTTGGACTGGTGAAGGATTTTTTTCGGTCGTTGCGACATTGGGATGTCCACAACGATACCGGTCAGCGAAATGCCTGGACCATACTCGTTGGCGCGATTCCAGCCGCGGCCGTAGGTTTTTTTGCCGATAGTTGGGTTGAGGAACACGTTCGTAACTTGTGGGTGGTCGTGTGCACGTTGGCGTTTGGCGCACTCGTCTTTTTTATGGTTGAAGCTTGGGTACGGCGCCAGCAGTTGCGGCCCGACGTAACCTTTGCAACAGCGTGGGTAGTAGGCTTTGCGCAAGTTATTGCGCTCATACCCGGGATATCCCGTTCGGGCGCAACCATTGTTGCGGGTTTGTATCGTAAACTCGACCGGGCTGCCGCCGCGCGTTTTGCATTTCTCGTTTCGTTGCCCGTGGTTGCGGGGGCTGGTTTATTTAAAGCAACCGAGTTGTTCCAGGCCCAGCCGTCCCAGGCCGAGCTGTGGCAAATTGGCATTGGCATTGCCGCTTCGACTGTTGTTGGGTACGTCGTCATTCGTTTTTTGCTGCGCTACTTGCAAGGACATTCCTTAGCAGTGTTTGCGTGGTATCGGCTGGCCGCAGGAGGGGCGTTGGCGATCTATTTGGTGATCCGTTAGAGAATTTTATGTTTGTGCGTGACGACGAACTTATGTTTATGCGGGTTTTTTCGTACAATCACGTATTTATATATTTAGAAAAGCCCCGCTAGAGGGCGGGGCTTGGTTCTATTGAGGGGGATTTTTGGGTGGACTCATCATGCTTCCCGGACTCGCTTCCTGCGGGCCGTAGCGCTGGTAGTAGACGCTAATGAAAATTATGGTTAAGCCAATAATCGTCCAGGGCCACCACAGGTACGTGCCTTTGGTAAAGGCGGTGTTGTAGAGGGCTAGGAAAATGCCGCTCGTAACCACCGGCGGTACCCACCACCAACTGTTGGTGCGACGCATGAGCCAGGCAAAGTACCCGGCCAGAAGGATGACATGCACCAGTATAAGGGCGATAATCCATGGATGCGGGAAGTTCGTTTTTGCCTTGGTCGCCGTTGTGGTGGCAGTTGGCTCCGGGGTTTGCGTGGTTACCTCGGGAACCCGTTCCACTTCTTCGGCCGCCACGCGGGGTGTACGCGCCACGGTGGAAGGTTTTGCAACAGCAACAATTTGCGGGTCATTATCGCTGCCGACCACCGATGCGCTCTGCACGATGATGGGGGTAATGCTCTGGGTACCACCCGCAGTAGCAATGATATTCGTTTGTCCTGCACCAATGGCGGTGAACACGCCGTCCGTGCTCACACTGCCAACGGCGGGATTGGTTAAAGACCAGGTAACCGACGGGGTGAGCAGGTTGCCATCGGCGTCATAGGCGGTAGCTTGCAGTTGCGCGGTTTCGCCAACTTTAACTGTGAGCACCGCTGCCGGAGCAATACTTAAGGTTTGCACGACGCCTGCGGTAACCGCGATAGCCCGCGTGACCGTCAGCACCCCGAGGGTGCCGGTAAGGCTCCACGATCCTGCTGCAAGCGGCTTGTAACCAGCGGCGCTAATGAGACCTGTCGTTTCGGTGGTGGTCCAGGTTGCAACGCTCGTCACGTCCCAGCCATTGCCATCGGCATCGGTTGCATAGAGCAGCAAGGCCACGCTGCCATCGGTGGTCACGCTCGCCGGCGTAGGCATGAGCGTTAGGCCGGTTGGCGCGCCATGGGTAATGGTCACAGTTGCACTCGCTGAAAGCCCGCCAATGGCCGCGGTTACGGTCCAGCTTCCAACCGCGTTTGCGGTAAAGCTGCCTTTTTGCCCAGGGATGCCGGTAAACCCGCCACCGTTGACCGTCCAGGCAGCCAATTCGGTCACGTTGGCCGTGGTGGCATTGCTGTACGTACCAGTAAGGGTAAAGACTGTGGTCTGGTCGCTCGTCAGGGTAACCACCCCCGGGGCCAAAACCAGGCCGGTGAGCACGGGTTCAGCAGCCAGGACAGGCTGGATAGTCCAGGCTGCCAACCCGGCGAGGACAAACAAAGCAATGAGTGAGTGACGGAGGCGTTGGGGCATACAGTATAAAAAAAGGCTAGTAGTGGGGAAAAATTGTTCCAAAATCACGAAAACCCCTAATGGGGCGGATTTCTTGAAATAATTTCTCTTCGCTACTAGCCCGGAATTTTGGGCGTTTTTTGGGGATATCCCGCAGGTAAGCGGCGGGATAAATAGTGCTTACAAAACAAAGGAGCGTAGATGTCAAGGCCGGTGGGGAACTTTTTCGGCCATCCCTCCTACAGAATGGGCAATTATATTGGGGGTGATTTTGCTTTTTTGGGTGCTTGCAGTGTAGCAAGAAGACCCGCTTAGGTCAAAGCTAGCTGCCGAGTACGCGAACCACGGTTGCCACCTGCTCCAGGAAGTGGGTTTTTACCAGGAGGGCGGTTGTGGCCAGGGCAATGACCGCCAGGCTCTGGCCAATAACGTGGACGTGCTGGATGCGTATTTTGACGAAGATGTTGATAAGCAAGGCCAAGGCCAGGAAGAACAGGAAGGCCAGGAAGAAACGGTTGCCAAACCCGGCTACGAACCCAACAATGCCGCCGTGGCCGCTCTGGATGGCTTGCGCGGCAGGTTCGGCAGTTGTCACGGAAGTATCGGGCAGGGTGAGATCGGTTTGGGTTGGGGTCGGCTCGGCACTGGCCACGGCGGTTGGCGTTGCCGTCGTAAGACCCAGGGTCACGCTTGTCCCGCCAATTGCCGTGCCCGAAGCATCTGCCAGGGTAAAGACTTCTTGGTTTGTGCCAAGGGTGGCGGCGGCTATTTTAAATTCAACGCGAACAACTTCTTGGGGAGAGACTTCCTCTTCCAAAGTAGTCACCACGCTCGAACTCGACCAACTTGCATCGGTAAAGCTGGATACCCGATTTGCTGGCGAAGTTGTTAAGGTGACTGCATTAGCTTTCCAGGCCTGCTCGCCGGTATTTTTAAATTCCACCCAGACATCGGCAGTGCTCCCCGTGGTTAGGGTTAGCTGGTCTACACTTTGCTGTGTCACAGCGCCGACTGGTTTGGGCGTTTCGCCGGCTTGCACTTGCGGTTTCGGCGCGGGCTTGGGTACCGGTTTTACCGTTGCGGGTTTGGGTGTAGTGGTTTTTGGCTTAGCAGCTACCACTTTGGCCGTCGTGGTTTTCTTCGGGGCTTGGGTGCCAAACATTTCTACCAGCACGGTGGTTTCCACACCGCCCATTGTGCCCGTTACCACGGCCACGCCAATTTCTTTGTAGCGTTTGTTGAGAATGTTCTCGCGGTGGGTGGGGCTAGCCATGAGTGCTGCATGTGCCGATTCGGGCGAGGTAAAGTCAACGGCCAAGTTTTCACCCGCCAACGTGTAGTTGTAGCCGGTGGCATCAATCCACGTCCAAAAGCGTTTGCCATCGGGCGTGGTGTGCGCAAAGTAGTTGCGGGCCAGCATGTCCTTGGCTTTCCGCGTGGCGGCTTGCACCAACAGGGGATTGCTTTGCAATGTTCCTACACTTTTTTCGGTCCGAGATTCGTTGGTAAAGGCAACAATCGTGGTGGCGGTGTACGCGGCGTACTTTGCTTCGTTCGGGAACGCGATAAACAAGAATGCCGCACTGGCAATTTTTGCCGTAATTAAAATGTACGCGTACGTTTTTAAGGCGCGCGGGCGCAAGGCATGCGGCCGGTGGTCGTTCCCTTCGTGCGGGATAAACCAGTGCTTCGCGTGGTGCGCAATGCGGTGGTGGAGTTTTTTCTTTACTTCAGGGGTGTTCATAAACATTGCACTCTAACACAAGATCTTCGTAAAGTCAAGTATAGCAGAGGTTACGAATTACGAAAAAAGATACGAATATACGAATTACAAATATTCACTTGAGGCTAAACACTTATAAAAAATTCGTATTTCGTACATTCGTAGTATTCTCATTCGTAATTCGTAACTAGATAAGTTCCCCAACCACCACCAGACGTTCTTTCGTAGAAAACAACGGGTGGCAGGTAAAAACCGTCAGCTGCGAGGTGAGCGTTGGTTCGGCAATGTCGGTGTTTTCCCGGCCAACAATTTTTGTGGTCGAAATTCGGTAGTCATACTCTTTGCCTTCCCAGTACACAATCATCACGTCGCCAGGTTTTACTTGGTCGAGCAGGTAGAGGGTAAGGTTCGACGGTGGCCGGTAGCGGAAGCGGTGGGCCGAGAGCACGGTGTTGCCGCCGATCTTCGGCGTGGACGACCCGGCAATGCGCCAGGCGCCTTTCCACAGTGCCGTATCGCCATCCTCGCCCTCGACAATTGGCAAGTTGACACCAATCTTAGGAATAACCAGTCGGTTGTCTGGTGGCCGGGTCCGGCTGACGACCTTTGCCTTTACGCGTTTCGCAGGTTTAACCGGAACGTTTAGGGTCTGCTTTACATTCGTCAGAATTTCAATTGCTCCTTCGGTTGCGGGGAGGGCAATCGTGCCGTCTTCGGCTATCAAATTGCTCTCGTATGGGAAAACCGGGGCCTCCGGCGTGCTTACCGGCCCCGTAAGTTTATAGCGGATAATCGGCCACAAGGGATAGGAAAGCACAATGATTCCTACGCCAATGAGCAGGAAGCCTGCCATGCGCGCGTATCGCCAACGGGGTTGTTTGGGGTTCGGTTGGTGGTTTTGCAGGTTCATGGTCATGCACGTAGTATCAGCCGACGCGCTCCGGCAGGCAAGCCCGCCAGGTTACGACACCGCCGCCCCGCGAATGGCGGGGCGGCGGGTAAAACGAGTATTTACCTTTACGCGAGTTCGGTTCCGCGCTTGCGGCGGGTGAGAACGAAGCCGAGGATAATGAGTCCAAGGCCGGATGCAGCAATCGCGAAGTCCACGATCCCTGCACCGGTTTCGACAACTTCGGCAAGGACACGGCCACGCTTGACCTGCACCGGGACAGTAGCGGTTACTTTGCCGTGGTTATCGGCACTGGCCATAGCCAGGTTTTCGTAACTGCCGTTCGGCACACTGGCGCCAATTTTCACTTTGTAGGTTACCGTCTTGGTTTCGCCGACGGCAATGTCGCCGAGGTTCCAGGATTGGGTGGTGTTGTCTGTACCCTCAAAGGTGAAGCCGACAGGGAGGATATCCTGCAGCACGACGTTGATTGCGCTGCCCGTGCCGGTGTTCTTGATGTTGACGGTGTACGTAACCACGTCGCCAGGAGCAACCGTTTTCTTGCTCACGGTTTTGGCCAGTTGCAGCACCGGGTTGGTGGTTTCACCCAGCACTTGCGGCACGCGGGTGGTCACCGGTACTTTGGTGCTCACTTCGGGCGCGTTATTCGCCTTGGCTTTGGCAATGTTGTCGTACGTGCCGGCGGTGGTCCCTGGAGCAACATTGACCGTGTAGGTAAGCGTCACTTCCTGTCCCACAGTCATATTCCCAAGGTTCCAGGTGGCAGTCTGGCCGACAATGCTGGTCGCGACCGGGCTGGTGCTTACAAAGGTGAAGCCGGCTGGGAGCGTATCCGTTGCCACGGCGTTCACGGCAGTGTCTGTACCAATGTTCTTCACCTTCACGGTGTAGCTAATGGGATCGCCGGGGTTTACGATTGTCGCCGAAGTGGTCTTGGTAATCTGCAGTTGGGGGGCCGTGGCCGCACGGACGTCGGCTTGGGCAAACACCGGGTCAACTTCTGCGCTGCGGATAGCCGCAGTGTTCGGGATAACCGAGCCGTTCGGGACGGAGATGGCCGTCTTCACCACCAGGGTGAGCGTGCCGCCTTCGCCCGGATTGCGGGTGCCGAGGTTCCAGGTCGTGGAAGTCACTGGCGTACCGGTCTGGCTCATGGTGCAGGTACCAGTGGTGGTGCCGCAGCCCATGGACACGTAGCTCGTGTTCGCTGGGATGGGGTCAGTAACCACGACATTGGTGGCTTGCGCACCAGCGACCGACCACGTAATGGTGTAGGTCACATCTTGATTGCCGTTTACCACTGCTGGGTTGGCCACCTTGGCAATCGTCAGTTTCGGGAAGGTATTCGTAAACGTGCAGGTGAGATTCTGGCCCTTCGCAATCGAGACTGGAATGCTTGTGCCCTCGCCGGTGTTCTCGTTGGAGCAGCTCCAGGTGGTGGAGTAGCCAGACAGCGTGTCCTCGGTAATGCTGTACGCGCCCGTGGGCAGCGTTACGTTTTCACCGCCAGCGTTATTCTGCTCGCCTTCAGTGATATCCCAGCTCCAGCTTTCGGGGTTGGTGCGGTCCACTTGACCGTCGCCGTTGTCATCGAAGTGCTTATTGACGGTAACCGTACCCTTGTCGCGCTGGTTCCAGAAGTCGTACTGTTCGTACTCGCCGTACCCGCTGCCAGAGGTGATGTTGACCAAGAAGTAGTCCGGGTCATTTGGTTGCATTTGCGTCCAACCATCCTGGCCGTGCTCGTACACTTTGTATGTACCAGCCATGAGGCCGGTGAATTCGTAGTAGCCAGTTGGCCATTCGCCCGCACCGGTGATTACGCAGTTTTCTGGATTTTCCGAAGTCACCAACCTGGTTATTTGTTGGTCAACCAAAATTGGTTGCTGCTTTTGCAAGCAGATTTCCCAACCATCCAGCTTGTGCTCGGTATTCCAATCGTACTTGTAGCCGGAGATACGGCCGTATTTGTAGTTACCGAAGTTGTAGCTCTGGTATTCGCCGTAGCCCGTGCCTGCGGTAATTACTACTTCGTACTCGTCGCCCGGCAGGGTTTGGGTCCAACCAGCTTGAACCTGTTCGTACACTTCGTAGGTATTTGCCAATAGGCCGGCGAACTCGTAGTAGCCCGTTGGCCATTCGCCCGCACCGGTGGTTACGCAGTTTTCCGTACCGTTCAAGCAGATGCTCCAGCCGTTGAGTGCTGGTTCGCCTTCATCCCAGTAGCCATCGCCATCCAGGTCGTTGAATTTGTAGCCCGAGATGCGGCCGAGTTTGAAGTTTGTGAAGTCGCGTTGTTCATTGCTGCCCGAAATGATGTTTACCGGATACCCAATGAGCGCTGGGTTAACTGCCCACCAGCCGTCCTGCAAAGTCTCGGTCACGTTGTAGTCACCAGCCGTCAGACCGGTGAACTCGTAGTAGCCATCACCATTGGTGGTGGTGCATTCTTGGTCGCCGTTCAAGCAGATTTGCCATCCCGGTAAGGTGTTCTGGAGTGTGTCATACTTGTAGCCCCAGATTTTGCCGAGCTGGAAGTTGCCGAAGCTTACGGTTTGGCTGTTATCATTCGCGCCTACCGTCACCTCCACGATGTTCGCTTCGGGCGTGGTCTTGGCCCAGCCATCTTTCTTACCCTCGCTAATGTCGTAGGTGCCGGGTTTGAGGTTGCTGAAGGTTGTACAACCATCAACTGTCTGTTGGTCGAGCTCATCGTCCAGCCACATGGTCCAGCCGCCTTCGGCCGTGTACAGCGGGTCGTTCTTGACTGACCCGTCGCCAGCTACGTCTACGTACTTGCAGACGGTAATGCTGCTGGGCTTCTGCCAGTTGACGAACTGGTAGGACTTTTCTTCATTGCTCCCAACGGTAATTTCTTTCGGGTTGGTCGAGTGGATAGTGTAGTTGCTGTTTGCCAATTCCTCGAACGTGTACGTTCCCGGGTTGACGCTCAATATTTCTGGGTCAAATTCGGCAATGGTGAAGTCACCGGCATTGCTCGTCACCGAGAAGTTTCCTGCTTCGATAACGTCGCCGCCTTCAAAGTCACGAACATCTTTGGAGATGGTTATCGTGGCTTTCTTCTGCTTGTTCGTTACCGTGAGCACGGTGGTTTGGCCCTTGGTAATGCTGATTTGTGCACCAGGTGTACCGAGATCGGTATCAACGTCGTAGCCATCCAAGGTGTAGTTACCGTCTGCATTCTCCGCTACGGTGTAGGTGCCGGTTGCCAGCCCCGGGTATTGGGCCGAGGTGCCTTCGGCAATCGTCTTTGGGTTTACGCCATCGAGCGTAACGGTGAATTCGTGCGTGTCGGCTACTTCGCTGCCGTCAGGATTGAGCACGTTCTTCTTCACGAGCAGGCGACCAAGGTCGCGGGTGTTGCGGAAGGTGCAAGTGACGTCTTGGGTCGCGGCAAGCGTTACGTCAAAGCCAGTTCCGTTCCCAGAGGTTTGGTTGCTGCAGGTCCAGCTTGAGCTGTAGTTCGGGATTGCATCTTCCGACACGCCATAGGTACCGGCCGTGAGCGATTTTGTGGTGCCACCGGCAATATTCTGGGTGCCGCTGGCAATATCCCAGGTCCAGCCGTCTGGGTTGGTGCGGTCTACCTGGCCGTCGCCGTTGTCATCGAATTCTTTGTTCACCGTCAGGTTGCCGTTGGACACTTGGTTGAGGAACGTACAGATAATGGTCTCGTCCGTACCCATGGTAAGGTCAGACACGGTTTGCCCATTCACGCTTCCAACTGTTGTGTTGCCCTTTTTACAGATCGCACTCACGAGAGCTGTGCCTGGCTTCACGCTGGTCTCGGTCACACTGTAGGTGCCGTTCGCAACGGTGAATTCCAAGGCACCGGTGCTGGTGGTGTCTTGCGCAGCTGGATTGGTGGGGCTGCCATTTACGTCGAAGTTCCAGCCTGCGAGTTGCGCATCTGGGACATTGCCCGTAAGGTCGGCTACGCCATCGCCATTCGTATCAAAAGTTTTTTGCACCAAGATTTTACCGCCGCAGAGTTGCTTGGCCAAGGCGGAGAGGGTGGTGCCCAGGGTGGCGAAGTCGCCGGTGATAACGTCAGAGGTCGCGCTAATTTGCGCGGCATTGGCGGCAACATTCGGCCCGGAAACAGCTTGGAGGTTTGCCACGTCTAAGTCATTACCAATACCAAGTGCGATAACGCGGGTGCCCGCATTCTTTATAGTATTGGCTTGCAGAACTGCGGCATCAACTGCGTCGGGTTCGCTTACCGTTACCGCCGGGTTGCTCTTGCGGTTTGGGTTTCCATCAGAAGCGAAGAGGACCAGGTTTGGCTTGGCTGGGCGCGGGTCAAATGTAGACCAGGCCTTTGTAAAACCATCATCCCAGTTGGTGAACCCACCGCTGACCGCAGCGTTGACTGCAGCCTTGGCGGTTGCGGCGTTGCTGGTAAAGGCTTGTGTGACGGTTGCAACTTCATCGAATTCGGTGACGCTGAATTCTGATGGGGTGCCAGGGAGGAAGGCGTCGACAAAGCCGTTGAACGCGGTTTTCATCTGGCCCAGTTCGGTGTTGTCGATCGAACCGGAGCTGTCGATGACCAAGGCAACGTCCAAACCGCAGGTCTGGCCGAATGCTGGGTTCGCGGCTGGGGTTGGGCGGACAGGCGCTTCGGTGTAGTAGACTTTTGTCTGCACGTGATCAACAGAGATTGTAGCTGCATCGTCACAGTCATTTCCGCTTGTGTCATCAATGCGCAGACGAGCACTGAAGTTGAAATCATCAACCGACGTTGGGCTCCACGTTGTACTCCAAAGGTCAGAAACTCCACCCAGAGTGTAGACAACATCACTCCCCGTGAGAGCACTTGTGTTCGCGTCAACACCCCAGTTTGCCCCCCCATCTTTCGAAAGGTCAATTTCTAATCGGCAGCCGGTGGTGTATGAAGACTTAGCTTCAACTTTTACCTCAATACCGTTAATTGTCGATCCGGCGGGTACGACGAAGCCAAATGTATCGTATCCTTGTTCGTTTGTGCTGCTGTCATCCTTCCCCGTGGCGTATGAGTTATTGCTTGAAAAAGCATTGTTTGGATTCGTCCAGTCGTTCGGGTTGTTTGTAGAGAGAGGGGACTTGTAGCCCGTATCTGCAGCGCTGGCCGCAGTCGGGTTAATAAAGGCTGAAATCAGCCCGGTATTGAGAATAATTGCCAAGGTCGAGATCACGTTAATGGTCTTGAGCGCTCGGCGTTTGGTTGACTTCTTCGTAATAAAATTTGGCATATGCCAGTTCGACTTAAAGAGATAGGTCATATTGAGACAAGCTAGAGAACGAAATAGGTGCCTAATAATGGCAATGAATTTTCTAAAAGGATTGAACAAAAACACCAATCCGGTTATACCGGCGTGGTTTACAATCGTGCTTCGGACGCAAGCTCCATAGGCAGGGCGTTAAAGAGTTGTAGAAGTAACAGGTTGTTGTAGCAGGTCCTTGTATGCTGGTCAAGTCGTTAGCCGAAAAGGACCTGTACCCCTCCCAAAATGCAGTGGCTATACCTTATACAAAACTACATTATCTTGTCAACAATATTACAATAATTATTTATAAATTTGTCAATACTATCTTAGAGTTAATTACTATGAGATTTGGTATTTATGGCTAATATTAGGCAAAATATGATTATTTATCATACTTGGAGGTCCTTCGACTCGTCGGGCTCGCTCAGGACGGCAAAAGACTAAAAGAAAAGCCCCTATTATAGTAGGAGCTTTCCTTAAAAACTTAGTTTTCCTTAGAGAATCGAATCTTTTGCCGCCTTCGCGACGCGGAACTTCACGACCGTTTTGGCCGGAATCTGGATCTCCGCACCCGTGGCTGGGTTGCGACCCTTGCGGGCAGCGCGGTGCTTCTTCATCAACTTGCCCAAGCCGGGCAGGGTGATTTCACCCTTCTTTGCCTCCGCATACGCGGTGGTAACGATGAGGTCCCAAAACGCTACGACCTCTTTCTTGCTCTGGCCAGACTTCTCCGCCAAGTGGGCGACGAAGGCTGACTTGCTCATGCCTTTTGCCATGGTTTCATGGGGTTAGTGCGAAAGATGCTAGAACCATAGCATATTTCTTAGGAAACTGGCCAATTTACGAATTACGAATTGGGGATAGCATATACGAAATACGAATAAATCCGCTAATATTAGCCATTTTTATGCCGTTCAGAACCGGTGTATACTTTATGCTAATGAACCAAAAACCCACCCTAAAAAACATTGCCCAAACCGCAATACAGTCGACTTCGGAGGTTTTACAGAACCAAAAAAGCTCGCTCCAAGGTCTGGCGGTGGCAGAAGTGCAACGCCGACTCGCCATGGATGGCCGTAATGAGCTGCAGGTCCATGCCGAGAGTGCGGCGGAGCTAGTCTGGCGGCAGTTTAAATCGCCCATGGTGCTGCTCTTGGTAGCGGCATGTGGCATTTCGGTTGTGGTCGGGGAAGCAGTTGATGCAATAACCATAGCCGTTATTATTTTGATAAATGCCGGTTTAGGCTTTGTCCAGGAATACCGCAGTGCCCGAGCATTGGAAGCGCTGCGCACGTACGTGCAAGACCATGCAACGGTCCGCCGGGCAGGCCGCGTCGCTGTCATTCCCCGAAGCGGCCTGGTGAGCGGCGATATTGTCCTGCTCGCACCCGGAGACGTGGTGCCGGCGGATATCCGTTTGGTTGAGGTGCGGGATTTGCTCCTGAATGAGTCCACACTCACGGGTGAAGCTTTACCGGTGAAAAAATCGTCCGTCGCTCTGGCCTCCGCGGTTTCCACACCCGAACGCGCCATGAACTTAGGACTCATGGGCACGACTGTAGTTTCGGGTACGGCAACCGGCGTGGTTGTGGCCACTGGCGTTCGCACCGTGTTCGGGGACATTGCCCAGCTCACCGCTAGTACGATTCGACATTCGAGTTTTGACGAGAGCATAAAAAAATTCAGCAAATTTTTGCTCTACGTGGTCGGCATAACTTTGACCATTGTTTTTGTCACCCGCCTGTTTACCAGTGAGGGGCGCAGCACAGTTGAATTGCTGCTCTTCTCTATTGCCCTGGCCGTAAGCGTTATCCCCGAAGCGCTGCCGACCATTGTGACCATTACCCTTTCCCGCGGGGCCCTAAAGCTGGCGAAAGAGAAAGTTGTCGTCAAACGTTTGGCGGCTATTGAGGACCTTGGACAAATTCAAATACTTTGTACCGATAAAACCGGCACGCTCACGCAGAATATGCTTACGGTGAAAGATGTTTTTGCGGCTCGGCCAGCCTCGGTGCTGGCCTGGGCGCGCTTGGGTTTTTCGGGCGGGGATGACGCGCAGGCACAATCGTTCATCTCGGCCCTGCAAGCTACTACCCGGGTCGGCGACCCGAGCATCCGCGGCACGATAGTTGCCGAATTGCCGTTTGATCCAGTGCGCCGGCGTTCCAGCACCATCGTCCAGCTGGCCGATGGCAAGCGCTGGATTGTTGTGCGCGGTGCCCCCGAAGCGGTAATTGCCCAGAGCCACCGGGCCGAGCTTGCCTCGGGGCAAACCTCGATTACCGAGGCGCGAGCGGAATTAGAAAATATTGTGGAGCGCTATGGTCGGGCCGGCGACCGCACCCTGGCCGTTGCGCTAAAGCCCATTAGTGTTCAGCCTGAGTACCATGTGCGCGACGAAGCCGGCCTGACGGTGATTGGGATTATTGCCTTTGCCGACCCGCTGAAGCCCACGGCCATTGATACGCTGGCGAAAGCGAAAAAGCTTAACGTGGCGGTGAAGGTTATTACCGGGGATAGCCCGATAGTTGCCGAAACCATTGGCCGCCAGCTGGGCTTGGTGCAGCAAGCGAGCGACGTTATGACGGGAGATCAGCTGGAACAATTGCAAGGCCAGGAATTGGAAACCCGCGTGCAGAGCGCTACGGTGTTTGCCCGGATTAGCCCAGCGCAGAAGTACCGCATTATTGAAGTGCTACAGCTGCATGCCTCCGTAGGCTTTTTAGGCGAAGGTATGAACGATGCGCCGGCCCTGAAGCTGGCAAACGTGGCCATGGTGGTGCAGGGTGCGGCCGACGTGGCCAAGGACGCGAGCGACGTGGTGCTGCTCGAAAAAGATTTGCACGTTATTATCCGCGGGATTGCCATGGGCCGCTCCATATTCGTGAATATCCTCAAGTATCTGCGTTGCACCATGATTGGCAACTTCGGGAATTTTTTCGGCATTGTTGCTATTTCCATGGTCGTGCCGTACTTACCGTTGCTGCCCATTCAAATATTACTCACCAACTTACTCACCGATTTTCCACTCGTGGTCGTGGCTACCGACCGGGTGGATGCCGAAGAAGTGCAGCGCCCCGCCGCAATCCACTTGCGGGAGCTCGCGTTCATTGGCATTACGCTGGGGCTCGTGAGTACGCTGTTCGACATCTTGACCTTTGTGGCGTTCCGCGGTTTCGGCGAAGATCAACTTCGAACCCTGTGGGTTATTGTCAGCGTGCTTACGGAAATTATTTTAGTGCTTTCCGTCCGTTCCAATCGCTTTATTCTTAAAGCTTCGCGGCCAAGTACGTTGCTGCTGACGCTTATTATTCTTAGTGCCGCGACCATTATTGCCTTGCCGCTTATCCCGGTTACGGCGGCAGCTTTCCATTTCACCGTGCCCACCATGCCGCAAATTGGGCTCATTGCGCTTTTCGTCCTGGCGTACTTTGGCCTTACCGAATTCTTTAAGCTGCAGTACTTCCGTTACGTGCACAAGCCGCACGCGCACAATCGTTTTTTAAAAGCCTAGCATTACGAATTACGAAAAGAGATACGAATATACGAAATACGAATTTTCTCAAGAGAATCATTAGCTTGAAAAAGGAGATTCGTAATTCGTATATTCGTACTGATTTCATTCGTATTTCGTAATACCTGTACTTTTGACCTTTCGGTAGCACAACCCTACACTTAGTTTATGAACAGGCTACAACCTGAAGACTTACTCACGCGCGGCGTTGCGGATATCATTGTCCGCAAGGATTTAGCGTCGCTGTTGGCTAGCGGAAAGCCGCTGCGCATAAAGCACGGCGTTGACCCGACGCGGCCAGACCTGCACTTGGGCCATGCGGCTGTGTATCGAAAATTACGCCAGTTCCAGGATTTGGGCCACACTGTTATCTTTCTCATTGGTGATTTTACGGCCCGGTTTGGCGACCCAACGGACAAGGTGAAGTCGCGCGTATTGCATGATAAGCAAGAAGTGGAGCACGCGGCCAAGACCTACATCGACCAGATTGGGAAGATTCTCGACAAATCTAAACTGGAAATTCGCCGGAATAGCGAGTGGTACGAGAAAATGTCCGCCGAAGAATTGCTGCGCATTATGAGCAACTTTACGGTGGCGCGAATGCTGGAACGGGATATGTTTGATAAGCGCCGCAAGGCGGGCGAGGAAATTGGTTTGCACGAACCCGTGTACCCCGTGTTGCAGGCCTACGACTCGGTGATGCTGCAATCGGACTTGACGGTTATTGGGAGTGATCAAACGTTTAACGAATTGCAGGCGCGGCCGTTGCAGGAATTTTTCGGCCAGAAACCGCAACAGGTAATGAGCGTAAAGATATTGGTCGGTACCGACGGCAAGCAGAAGATGAGCAAGAGCCTGGACAACCACATTCGCATTACCGACGCGCCCGAAGAAATGTTTGGCAAGCTCATGTCTTTGCCGGATAGCGCTATGGCAAGCTTTGCCGAAATGCTAACGGATTTGCGGGTAGAAGATTTTGTGAAACCAAAAAATCCACGCGAGGCAAAAGCCTTACTCGCGCAGACCATAGTTGAACAATTTCACGGTGCAACGGCAGCGCAGAAAGCTGGAGAGCACTTTACCCAGGTGTTTACCCATAAGCAGGCGCCGAGTAAGGTTCCTGAGGCAATATTTTCTACGGGCCAAACTGTAGCTCAGGCTTTGGCCGGACATTTTCAAGAATCCGTTTCGGCCATGCGTCGGGCCATCGAACAGAAAGGTATTTCTTTTGAAGATGAAATAATTGTTGACCCGGCGATGCTTGCAAAACCGGGCGTATATAAGAAAGGGAAGCGACACTTTGTGCGACTAAAAAAGAAATAATCTCACAAAAAATACATGTATGTTTAATGACCCAGCTCCATTGCTCTCAGAGTCTCAGCAACAACAAAAACCACCCCATCTTCACCGTTTATCAGTTATTATTGTTGCTGCGGGTTTTGTTGTAGTTTTGGCGGGTGTGACTTTTGCCGCTTCTCAGAATGACTGGTGGCCATTTACCAAGTCGAATATAGCGTTGACCTCGCAAGAGAATGCCAATGCGGCGGTTGTAAAAAAAGACGAAAGTCCATTGCCGTTACTTGCGCAGGTGGAGCAAGCGCATTTTGTGGTGCAGTACACGGGTACAGAACCCTTGGGCGCAACCGCAGAATCCGAAGGTGATATGACCATAAAAGGCGATTACCAATATACGACTGGTATTGCAAAGTTACCTAAAGAACATAATACGAATGATCCTCGAGATACTACAGAAGGTGGGCTCGCACTCGTGACTATGGGCACAAACGTTGTCCGTGTCGGCGACCATGAATTCCACAAAATGAATCTTCAGGCACTGGTTGATGCGAATATTCTTCCAGCGGAATCACTAACGGGTGCGAATGCAGAAATGTTAGGGGCTTGGGAAGAAGGAACACAAAATAAAATTCAATTTTTCCCACTTGAGTTCTACTATTTGCAAAATTTTTCGAATCTTGCAACATCGTTAACAAAAAATAGTGATGGTAGTTGGCAAGGCGTCGTTTCTGCAGAGGTTGTCAAAGCAATGGTTTGGCAAACCCAGCGATGGAGGGGTGACAACATCCAATGGCGGTACATGACGGAAGAACAGAAGAACCAAGAACTCAAGGAGTACACACCCGAAGAACCAAAAAAATTTCCGACTTTTACTGTGTTTCTAGCAGGGGATGGAGCGTTGGATAGAGTTGTATTTAAAGATTTGTTTTACGAAAATACCACAACAACCTTCTCTCGATTTACTGAGAGTCCAAAAATACAATTTCCAGAAGGGCTAGATCCCACTTCGGAAGATGCTCAGCTTGCCTACGCACAGCAGTACAACAGTATGCGCGCAGAGGAGGCAAAGCTCGTTGCCTATAGCATAGTCGAAGTCTACAAAGGGAAAACTCTCCCAGTGACGCCAAGCATTCGACTTGATGACACTACTAATACCATCGCCAAAAGTATTTTGAACGACCTTGCATTAGCTACTTTGGCGCACACTCCGTACACCACCCGCGCCCTTGAAGATGCATTCTGGATAAATAAGGTTACCGACCCGATCCCAGCTAAGTATTACTACGGGTATGCGTCAAGCGATGGAAAAGGATTTACGCTGTCCTTTGTGCAGCAGCGTGATGGTTCGGATAGCGCCGTGGAGTGTGATACAGAAAAAACAGACTGTATTAAGGTCCTGCGCTATCCAGAAAATTGATTTTTACTATGGTGGGCCGGGTCCCGCGAGGCGGGACGAAGGCGCAAGGCCAGCAGATTTATGCCGCCGCTGGCGGCACCCCGCCTGTGGCGGTGGCAGTCTACCTATGCAAATAGCTTGGGTGGGCGGAGAAGGGATCGAACCTTCGAAGGCGCAAGGCCAGCAGATTTACAGTCTGCCCCGTTTGACCACTTCGGTATCCGCCCACCCAAACTATCAAACCAAGGATGCCCCGTTTGTCCGGGGTGCTCCCGATGGGTCGCACCCGTTCCGCACCACTAGCGCGGAACCCACTTCGGTACCGACCCATGCAGTACATTTTCGAAGATACACTGACTCAGGCAAATTGCCAAGTTTTAGGGTTGACAAAATGCCTTATTTTTCGTACCGTAGTTTAGCCTACGTCAGCTAGATGACTGCCCTCCTACGCGTAAAGCTACGGAGGGAGGAAAGTCCGAACACCCCCTACGCAAGTAGGGAAGCGGAGCGTTATTAACGGCAACCGGGAGTATGGTATCCAAAGAGTCCTCGCGAGTTTTTGGATGCAGGAAGCCCAGGGATAGTGTCCCGCATTTGCGGGATCCCGCCCACTTTTCCGAAAGGAGAGGAGGGCGGGGCAACAGAAAATATACCGCCGATGGTCCTGCCGTAAGGTAGGAAACAGGTAAGGTTGAAATCGTGAGGTAAGAGCTCACGCGGGTCTACAGTGATGTAGCTCGTGGTAAACCCGCTCCGGTGCAAGGCCAAGTAGGTCCCGCTGATGCGGGACGGGTTGGCTGCTAGAGGTGTGCAGCAATGTACATCCCAGAGAGATAGTCATCGCGTAACCCCTCGACTCGGCCGTAAGGCCTCGCTCGGGGTGCTGCGCACAGAATTCGGCTTATCGGTTGACGTAGGCACTAGTATGCACCACCCGAGTGGCGCATACTTCCTATACACAACATGCGACGTATTGATCTCATTACCACCGCAGTACTCCTCCCGCTCGATTTTTGCATGGTCGTGCTGGCCGGGCTTACCGCGTACAGTTTGCGCTTTAGCGGCGCGGTGGCAAATTTGCGCCCCGTTATAGCCGAGCTCCCTTTTCGGGATTTTTTTGCGTTCACGCTGGGCATTGGCTTGCTCTGGGTGCTGTGCATGGGCATTGCCGGGCTGTACAGTTTTCACGGGCGCATTGCCATTGCCGAAGTTGGCAGGATAATTTTAGCGTCGGCGGCGGCCATGACTGCCGTCATTTTTTTCATTTTCTTTAGCCGCGAGCTTTTCTCTTCGCGCTTTATTATTCTGGCTGGCTGGCTGCTGGCCATTGGCTACCTGACCATTGGGCGCATGCTGGTGCGCTGGGTTATACGTTCGCTCAAACGTCGCGGGATTGGCCTACACGCGCTTGTGGTGGTTGGCGAAGGGGAGCAAGCCGACAGGATTATTACCGATGTCCACGAAGGCCGGGGTGAGGGCTTCTCGCTCGTCGGCCGCCTGGCGGATTTTACCGAACCGGCCCAGCAGACGCTTGCAAACATTCTTAGCGAAAAACAGCCTGACGCAATCTTGCTGGCCACCACGCACTTGCCGCAAGAGCAGGTGGTTGCTTTACTCAATGCGGCGCAGTCGAACCAGCTTGATTTTTTTTACGTTGCCGACCTTTTTGCCACGAGTGCAGGGAAACTTACGGTGCAGACGCTCTTCGGCCAGCCCGTGGTAGAGGTGCAGCGTACGCGGTTGGATGGCTGGGGCCGGATTTGGAAACGCACGTTTGACGTCACGGTTGGCACTATTGTACTCGCTCTGCTCTTGCCATTTTTTCTCATCTTCGCTCTGCTCATTAAGCTCGATTCGCCGGGCCCGGTTTTTGCCCGTTTGGTACGCGTGGGCGAGCGCGGCCGGGTGTTCCGCTTGTACAAGTTCCGCTCTATGATTCGTAACGCCCACGCGCTGAAGCCCACGCTCATGGATAAGAATGAGCGCGGGAGCGGCCCGCTTTTTAAGATGACCAATGATCCGCGGATTACCCGGGTTGGCCGCTTCTTACGTCGGAGCAGCATTGACGAATTGCCGCAACTCATAAACGTGCTGCTGGGCCAGATGAGCGTGGTGGGCCCGCGGCCGCACGAACCCGAAGAAGTTGCCCGCTACGAAAACTGGCACCGCAAGCTCCTCACCATTAAGCCCGGTATTACCGGGATGGCACAGGTCAACGGCCGCGCGAGCCTGGACTTTGACGATGAAGCGCGACTGGACATGACGTACATTGAGAACTGGTCTTTTGCCATGGATCTCATGATTATTTTGCGCACGCCCGGGGCAGTACTCTCCCGTCGGGCCGCCGTGTAGCGTATGAAAATTGCTCTGGTCCATGAATATTTAAACCAGCTCGGCGGCGCGGAACGCGTGCTGGAATCGCTGCACCACCTCTACCCTCAGGCGCCGGTGTATACCTTGGTGCATGACCGCGCCAAAGTTGGCGATACGTTTGCCGACTGGAACATCCAGAGCTCGATTATCGAGCGGTTGCCGGGCGGGAAGAAGCACTACAAGTGGTATCTCATGGCCATGCCGGCGGCCATCGAGAGTTTTGACTTTTCCAATTTCGACGTCGTGCTTTCGGATGCTTCGGCTTTTGCCAAAGGGGTCATTGTGCCGCCGGGCGCCCTGCACATCTGCTACTGCCACACCCCCACCCGCTACCTGTGGAGCGATGCGCACACCTACGCCCAAGAAGTTCGGGTGCCGCGCCTGGCCCGAAAATTTTTGCCCCTGGCGCTCAACTACCTGCGCGTCTGGGATAGGCAAGCGGCCGACCGGGTTGATGCTTTTATTGCCAATTCCAAGTTCGTCGCGCAGCGCATTCAAAAATACTACCGCCGCGAGGCCACGGTTATTTACCCGCCCGTTGAAACCTCGCAATTCGGGGTGAGCGAGGACGTGGGCAACTACTACGTTATGATGGGCCGCCTGCGCCCATACAAAAAATTTGACTTGGCGATTCGCGCCTTCAACGAGCTCAACATCCCGTTAAAAATAATCGGCGGGGGCGAGGAAGAAGCCGCGCTGCGCAAGCTCGCCAAGCCGAATATAGAATTCCTCGGCTACCGCGTGGATCGCAAGCGGGTGCTGCAGCACGCCTTGGGTTTTATCAATCCGCAGGTCGAAGACTTTGGCATTGCCCCGGTCGAAGCCATGGCCTGCGGCCGCCCGGTGATTGCCTACCGTGCGGGCGGGGCTATGGAAACGGTGGTCGAAGGCGTGACGGGCGCATTTTTCGACGAGCAATCCTGGGAATCGCTGGCTGACACCGTGGTGCGCTTCAAACCCCAGGCGTACGACCCGGCAAAGATTCGCCAGCACGCCGAAACCTTTGATACCAAAGTGTTCCAGCAAAAGATTGGGTCATTCGTCACGCTGGCCCGCCGCCAATTCCAGCAGACCGGGAGGGTGGACAGCGCTAGCCTCCAGGGGTAACATTCTAACCACTCAAGCTATGCAAATACTTTCCACTCTACGCCTGGCCTGGCGCTACAAAACCCTCCTGCTCATCGTCCTGCTCGTGCCCCCGGTGCTGGCGGCGATTTTTGCTCTGAACCGCCCCGAGACCTATACGACCTCGATTGCTTTTACCGTGAATCGCATTAACAAACAGCCCACCCCGGACTACCAGTTCGACGGGTACTATGCCCTGCAAGCTTCGGACTTGTTTTCCGAAACCGTGGTCAGCTGGTTTTTGACGCCATCGGTCATTGTGGAAATCTACGATGCGGCTGGGGTTGACCCGCAGGTCACCAGCTTGGGCGCGCTTACCTCCCGGTTCAAAATTAAGAAGTACTCGTCGCAGAACTTAGTGGTAAAGTTTACCGAAAGTTCCGAAGCGGTCGCGGGCAAGATTGGCACCGCCGTCATTGCCACGGTGGAAGCCAAGGCCGCCGAGCTCAACCAAAGTGCAGACCGCAAGGCACTCTTCGAAGTGGTCGGGGCCAAGCCGGTAACCGTCCACGATAGCAAGCAAGTGCCGCTGGTGACGGCCGTGGGGTTGGTCATCGGGATTTTTGTAGCCACGTTGCTCGTCGGCTTGCTCAACGCCTTGGCCACGGCCCGCCCGAATCCGCAGCACGCGTAACGCTGTGCCCATGCGTCTGGGCGTTGACCTGCGATGTCTTGCGGAAGGGGAGCAGGGCGGGATTGCGGTATACGCGCAGGCATTGATTCCTCGTCTGGCCCGGCACTTCGCTGGGGCGTGCGTGGGTTTTGTCAGTGGCGCGCGGGTGCAAAAACCCGTGATGCCATTCGACGTGCAGCATGTGCGCTGGCCGAATAAACTCGTCAATGCAAGTTTAGTCGCGCTCAAACGTCCGCGGCTGGATGCGGCCATGCAGGCAGACATTGTGTTTGCCCCCACGCCAAAATACCTCGCCCTTGCGCCGGGCACCCCCCTGGTGCTGACCGTGCACGATTTGTCGTTTATCGAACATCCGGAATATTTTACCCGGCGCCAGCGCTTCTGGCACCACTGGCTGCGCATTGGCACGTTACTCGAACGGGCCGACCGGATAATTGCGGTGTCCGAGCACACGGCCGCGGATATTCGCGCCCTGGCCCCAAGCACCACCAGCCGTATTCGCGTCATCGCTTCGGGGGCCGACCACGGGCCTGCAACACCGACCGCGTCGTATCCAGGATTACCCCAAACGTACGCACTCGCCTTCGCTTCTGCTGAGCCGCGCAAGAACATTGCAAATATCATTCGTGCGCACGAGCTTGCGTTTTCGCGCACCGGCGTGCCGCTGGTACTCGTCGGGTCAGGCGCACGGGTTGGCCAGGGGATTATCCGGCTCCCTTACCTTTCAGCCGACGATCGGTGGCGTGTACTCGGTAATGCTCAGGTCCTGCTCTACCCTTCGCTGTACGAAGGTTTTGGCTTTCCGCCGCTCGAAGCCATGCGCTTGGGCGTGCCGGTGGTGGCCAGCCACGTCACCAGTTTGCCCGAAGTGTTAGGGGCGGCGGCACTGTACGTAGACCCGTGGGACCCGCAGGATATTGCCCGCGGTATAGAAGCCGTCCACACCGATGCAGAGTTGCGGGCAGACTTGCGAACCCGCGGCTTGCAGCACGTTGCAACCTACCATTGGGACACCTGCGCTACACTCACAGCAGCAGTAATACACGAAGCCTATGCGCATCGGCATTGACGCGCGGTTCTACGGCAGCCTGGGCAAAGGCCTGGGGCGGTACACCGAGCGGCTCATCCACCACCTCGAGCAGCTTGCCCCGGCCGGGGACGAGTTTGTCATTTTTCTGCGGCAAGAAAACTGGGCGGACTACCAGCCGGCGAACCCCCGGTTCACCAAGCAGTTAGCGGACTTTCCGTGGTACTCGATTGCCGAGCAGGTGCGCATGCCAAAGTTGGTACGCGCGGCCCAACTGGATGTGATGCACTACCCGCACTTCAACGTGCCGGTGCTTACGCCGAAACCTTTCGTGGTTACGGTACACGATCTCATCCTGACGCACTTTCCCACACGGCGGGCCACCACGCTCGGCCCCCTAAAGTACTGGCTCAAGCAGCTTGCCTACCGGGTGGTGCTAAGTCGTGCCGTCGCCCGTGCCAGCCGCATCTTAACGGTTTCGGAATTTACCAAGCAGGATATCCAGCAGTACTTTGGCTACGACCCCAAGAAAATTACCGTTGCGTACGAAGCAGTCGATGCCTTCCCTCGGCCAGCCGTCAACGATGCCGAAGTACGCACACGCTTGCAGCTGCCGCAGCGGTTCTTGCTCTACGTTGGCAATGCCTACCCGCACAAAAATTTGGAACAACTCATTGCGCTGGTGCAAGCGTTGCCCGCACACTACCGCGACCTCCACGTCGTTATTGTGTGCAAGCAGGATTACTTCTTGCAGCGCGTGCAGGCTTTGGTGCAGCAGGCCAACGTGGCAGACCGCGTACATTTTACCGGGTACGTGAGTGATGCCGACCTGGGCGCGCTCTACCGGCTGGCGCACGCCTACATTTTTCCCAGCTTGTACGAAGGCTTTGGCTTGCCTCCGCTCGAAGCCATGGCGCAGGGCACGCCCGTGCTCTCGTCCGACGCGGCCTGCATGCGAGAAATCCTCGGGGCTGCCGCGCTCTACTTCAACCCGCGTGACGTGCATGGTATGCTGGCTGCACTGCAAAAACTTGATGCCGACCCGGCAACGCGCGCCAAGCTGATTGCCGCCGGGCGCGCCCAAGTGCAACGCTACTCTTGGTCCGCGCTTGCCCGCACTACTCTGCAGGCTTACCATGATATTCATCAACCATGAGCACTGCCCGAAATCCCCAAGACATTCCCGAGGAGAACATCCTTGACCTTCGAACGCCAAAGGCGATACCCCCGGGTGGCGTTGACCAATCATATGGGCGGCCTGCCAAGCGCGGACACGTAGACTTCTTATCCAAAGTCGAGCGGGGCGAGGCAGCCATTGACGCCAAGGTGCGTTCGTGGTTTTCCCGCACGCCAAAAGTAGCTGCCCCTTCGCCGGTGGTTGCACCAGCACCCGAGCGCCAGGCCGTTGTGGCGGCCGCGCCAGTTGCAGCAAGCATGCCACGAGTAACACGCAAATTTGCCTACCCCCAGACCTTGCGCTTTGCGGCGAGCGTGGCCGTGCTCGTGCTGGCCGTGTTTGCTGCGCGCTTCCTGGGCCACGTGCAGCAGGCCAAAGGCGACGTGCTCGGGGCGTCAACCGAAGCCCTGCAGCGCTTGCTCGCCGCCAGCAGCGCGGCGCAGGCGTTGGAGTTTGGGACGTCCAAAAATGAGCTTAGCGCGGCGCAGGATGCATTTGCGAGTGCGGAAAAAGATTTGCTGGATGTTGCGGGTGCCTTAAAAAATTTGCCCGGTGCCGGCCAAGTGCGCAGTGCGGAAAAGTTTTTGCAAGCCGGCCAAGCAGTTACGCGGGCCGCCGGGGCACTCGCCGAGGGCGCGCAAGCCCTGACGCAAGATCCTGGCACCACGACCCCGCTGGTCAACGTCGTTGCCCAGTTGCAGAAAGCTTTGACCCCGACTGTGCAAGATTTGGCGAGTGCGGCCACCTTGCTTCAGGCTGTGCGGCCGCAGGACGTACCCAAAGACTACCAAGCAGCGTTTACCGAATTGCAGCAGCAGCTGCCGGCGCTCAAAGTGCAGTTCGAGCGCATGGCCAGTGTCGGGAGTTTTTTCCAGGCTTTCCTTGCCACCCAGGGTACGTCGAAGCGCTATCTCTTTGCTTTCCAAAATAGCAACGAGTTGCGGCCCACCGGCGGTTTCCTGGGCAGCTTGGCAATTGCCGAAATGACGAACGGCGAGTTAACAAAAATCGAAGTGCCCTCGGGCGGGGTGTACGACGTCAGCGGCCAGACCGCTTTGCGCGCCATTGCCCCGCAGCCCTTGCAACTGGTGCAAGCCAACTGGAATTTGCAAGATGCCAACTGGTTTCCGGATTTTCCCACCTCGGCCAAGAAAGTGCTGGCGTACTACGATTCGGCCGGGGGGACGCCGGTGGACGGCGTACTGGCGGTGACGCCGGCGGTGTTGCAATCTTTCCTCAAGCTCACCGGGCCGGTGGCAGTGCCGGAAGTCGGCATAACCTTTACGGCAGAAAATTTTGTTACCGAAGTGCAAAAAGCCATTAAAGCCGCCGAGCAAAAAGACTACACCAAGCCCAAGCTCGTCCTCGGCTACCTGGCGCCGCGCATTCTTAGCCGGGCCTTCAGCCTTACGCAGCAGCAACTGTGGCAATTGCTCGGGAGCATGCAAGGCCACTTAGTCAGCCGCGACATTCAGTTCTACTTTACCAATCCTGCCACCCAGCAGCAGGCCCTGGATCTTGGCTGGGCGGGCGAATTGCGGCAGAGCGAGAAAGACTTTTTGCACATTAACCGCGCCAACCTGGCCGGCGGCAAGACCGACGGGGTCATCGAAGAAGTCACGAGCCATACTGCGGTCGTAGCGGCTGACGGCACTATTACCGATACCGTCACCATCATCCGCAAGCACAACGGCACACTGCACGATGCGTTTACCGGTGACCGGAACAATGTTTACATTCGTTTCTACGTGCCCAACGGCAGCACGCTGCTCAATGCCAGCGGCTTCGACCGCATCGACCCCAAGCGCTTCCGCGCGCCCTCGCCCGACTACCTACCCGACCCCGACCTTGCCGCCCTCGAAACCGGCGCCACCATCCACGAGACTTCGGGTACGCGCGTAAGCACCGAAGCCGGGCACACCGTCTTTGGCAACTGGTTGGGCGTAGCGCCTGGGGAAGTGGTGAAAGCGACGCTCACGTACACCTTGCCGTTTAAGCTACAGGTTGGCGGCTTCTTCAGCCGGACGGATACGTACAGCTTGCTGGTGCAAATGCAGGCCGGTACTGCTCCGGGTTTCACTTCGAACCTCACCCTGCCCAGCGCGTGGCAGAGCTCCTGGTCGGGCAGCACAGCCCCGGTCTTCGAGAAAACGAGCGATGCCAGCTTCCGCCTGGCCGGGGATTTGAACAAGGATTTGTACTACGGGGTGGTGGTGAAGGAGTAAGTTACGAAATACGAATAGTTACTACGAAACTACGAATTACGAATTCCTTTAGCACTTGCCACCTTCGTTACAGCGATTCGTATTTCGTATATTCGTAGCTTTTTTCGTAATTCGTAATCCTGGATTTCCGCTAATCCTAGCCCTTTTGGCTAACCTTAGCCATTTGTGGTATTGACAGGATATACCCCCGCGTGTATACTCCTCGGTTAGGTTGAAAATCTAAACATTCCCCAGCAGTCCCTTTGCCGATTGAGAGAGCGGTGCAGGGCGGCCAATGGCATATAGCCTATGGCAAACGAAGAGTGCTCTCTCAAATAGAGGACTCTATTTTTGTGCCTAACGATATGGAGGGGGTTGGTCATCCGCAAGGATGAGCAAGCGAGATGTG
>JBBTRU010000064.1:0-5093 GCA_038065015.1 Patescibacteria group bacterium
GCCGAGCTCGCGAGGCTGGCGGGGGGATCTCGCATTTGGAAATTCGAGATTCCTCACCCTCGATGAGCTCGGGTTCGGAATGACAAGGGGAAATGGACAAACGTCCATTTTTATGCTACAATAATTTCACCTTGTCACGTTTCTTAAACATACACCCTATGCCCAAGCGCATGCCGACCGCCGC
This sequence comes from Patescibacteria group bacterium, assembly GCA_038065015.1. Classification (GTDB taxonomy): domain Bacteria; phylum Patescibacteriota; class Patescibacteriia; order PEXW01; family PEXW01; genus CAIPSZ01. The sequence continues at coordinate 185 of JBBTRU010000064.1, forward strand.
CGAAAAGCGAAAGCGTTTTATTTTGTGGTTTGATGAGATTGGCATTGCCGATGTACCGCTCGTTGGCGGCAAGAACGCCTCGCTGGGCGAAATGTACCGGGAGCTCACCAGCAAGGGTGTAAAAATTCCCAATGGTTTTGCCATTACCGCGTATGCCTACCAGTACCTGCTGACCAAAGCGAAGATTAAGGACGACATTAAGCGAATTTTGAAAGACCTGGATGTGAATAACTTGAAAAATTTGTACGACCACGGCCGCCGCGTGCGTGAGGTCATTAGCCATGCCGAGTTCCCACCCGAGCTACGCGAAGAAATTGTTACGGCCTACCGCCGCCTCTCCAAGGAGAACGGGGTAAAGCACGTGGATACGGCGGTGCGTTCCAGCGCCACGGCCGAAGACCTTGCTGACGCTTCATTTGCCGGCCAGCAAGAAACATTCCTTAACGTCCACGGTGAAGATTCGCTCATCCAATCCTGCCGCATGTGCTTTGCGTCGCTGTTTACCAATCGGGCCATAAGCTACCGGCACGAGAAGAAGTTCGACGATTTCAAAGTGTCACTCTCCATTGGCGTGCAGAAGATGGTGCGGTCCGATCTGGCGGCTTCGGGCGTCATGTTCTCGATCGATACCGAGTCGGGCTTCAAAGACGCGGTGATGATTAACGCCTCGTATGGCTTGGGCGAGAACGTCGTGCAGGGTGCGGTAACGCCGGATGAGTTCTACGTGCACAAGCCAACCTTGCGCCAAGGCTTTAGACCAATTATCGGCAAGCAAGTGGGCAGCAAAGAAATTAAAATGATCTACGCGCCAGGCGGGGTAAAGCCGGTGAAAAATGTCCCCGTTTCGCAGCCCGAGCGCCGCAAGTTTGCCATTAGCGAGCCGGAAATTCTGAAGCTCGCCAAGTGGGCAATCATCATCGAAGATCATTACTCCAAGAAGGCCGGCCACTTTAAGCCCATGGACATGGAGTGGGCCAAAGATGGCGAGACCGGTCAGCTCTTTATTGTGCAGGCGCGGCCCGAAACCGTCACCAGCCGGCGCAACCCGAACGTGCTCGAAGCGTACGTGCTGGGTAAGAAGGGCAGGGTGCTCACGCAGGGCGGGAGTATTGGCGCCAAAATTGCCGCGGGCCAAGTGCACGTTATACAAGACGTAAAAGACATTAGCAAGTTTAAAGCCGGGGAAGTGCTGGTAACGGAAATGACCGACCCCGACTGGGAGCCGATTATGAAAAAGGCGGCGGCAATTGTTACCAACTCTGGCGGCCGCACCTGCCACGCCGCCATTATCTCCCGCGAGCTGGGCGTGCCCTGCGTGGTTGGTACTGGTGATGGCACGGAAAAGCTGAAGAAGGCCGGCATGGTTACGGTATCCTGCGCCGAAGGGGAGAAGGGTTATGTGTACGCCGGGAAAATTCCGTTCAGCATTAAGCGCACGGATTTGAAAACGCTGAAACGGCCGAAAACGAAAGTCATGATGAATGTGGGGAATCCGGAAAGTGCATTTGCCGACAGCTTTATCCCGAACGACGGCGTGGGCCTGGCACGCGAAGAGTTCGTTATCAACGACTACATCAAGGTGCACCCCATGGCCTTGCTGAACTTTAGCAAGGTGAAGAACCCAATGGTGCGCAAGCAAATTGAAGACCTGACCTTTGGCTACTCGAGCAAGCCCCAGTACTTCATTGATAAGCTCGCCGAAGGTGTGGGCCGGATTGCGGCCGCGTTCTACCCTAAGGATGTCATCATCCGCCTCTCGGACTTCAAGACCAACGAGTACGCCAACCTCGTGGGCGGCAAAGACTTTGAACCCATTGAGGGTAACCCCATGATCGGGTGGCGCGGCGCGTCCCGCTACTACGACCCCAAGTACGAACCGGCCTTCAAGCTGGAGTGTTTGGCGCTCCGCAAGGTACGCGACGTCATGGGCCTTAAGAATTTGAAAGTGATGGTGCCGTTCTGCCGCACCGTGGACGAAGGTAAGAAGGTCATTGCCACCATGAAGAAGTACGGCTTGGTGCAGCACAAAGACGGTTTGGAGGTATACGTGATGTGCGAGATTCCCAACAACGTCATTTTGGTAAAAGAGTTTAGTAAGATCTTCGATGGCTTCAGCATTGGGTCCAACGACCTCACGCAGCTCACGCTTGGCGTGGATCGCGATTCGGCTTTGGTGGCGCACGTGTACGACGAGCGCAACGCGGGCGTCAAAGAGCTCATCCGCACCGTTATCCGCGGGGCCAAGCAGTACAAGCGAAAGATCGGCATTTGCGGCCAAGCGCCATCTGACTTCCCAGACTTTGCCCAGTTCCTGGCCAAGGAGGGGATTGATAGTATCTCCCTCAACCCGGACACGGTTATCAAAACGACTATTGCCATTGGGCAAGCTGAAAAGAAGGCGAGGAAGTAGTAATCAAGTATGAAAGAGAAAACCGTCCATAGAGGCGGTTTTCTTGACTTTCACTATAGTAGATGTAAGGTTGTTCAAGAATACAAACAATTGGAGGATTTCATGACCCCAGAAAAGATCCTTGAAGTGGTTACCGGGTACGAAAAAATCCTTGCAGCATTGCCCAAGCAACAACTTGCGCGATATGATGCCTATCCCACTTCGAATGAACTCCTGTGCCATTTGCACTGGATGTGCGGAGAGATGCGCGTACTGGTGGAGCAAGGGAGAATAGAAAAAGCCTTTCGTTGGTTAGGTTTTATCCAAGGCGTGCTTGCCGCAAAAGAGTTGCGTACCATTGACCAGCTCCGTGAAGATAGCCGTCCTACACAGTAGGACGGTTTTTTCTGGCGGAGAGGCAGGGATTCGAACCCTGGATACCTTTCGGTATACTCGCTTTCCAAGCGAGCGCACTAGGCCACTATGCGACCTCTCCAAATATTATCTCTTACGTATCGTACCATTTAGTAACGCGCGAAATTGCACACCACCTTTGTACTTCTTTATTTTTCGTTCACTTTTTTGTGCCTCACCTCTGGTTTGGCATTGCTCAGAAAATGTAGTTTTCCAAGGCACGCCGGATTTTGTTGATCTTACTCGGCCTGCATTATGCTCGGAAATTCTTGCAACGAGATTTTTACAATGGCCAATATAGTAACGTCCAGTCTTTAGGCTTTGCAATATGTAGACTGTAAACATAGCATTGTCGGCTTTCTGCCGCGAAACGGCATCCCGCTCCGCGGGACAAGCGAGCGCACTAGACCACTATGCGACCTCTCCAGGTGGCAGCCAACGTAGCATAGCGAAGTGTATGTGCCAAGACAATTGCTATACTGCATCTATGCCCCGTTGCCCCTGGCCCGGCGAAGACAAGCTCATGCAGCGCTACCACGACCACGAGTGGGGCGTGCCGCTGCACAATGACCGGAAACTGTTTGAGTTTATGGTGCTGGATGCGTTCCAGGCCGGCTTGAGCTGGCGAACCGTACTGCACAAACGGAAAAATTTTAAAAAAGCATTTGATAACTTTGACCCGGCAAAGATTGCCAAGTACTCACCGGCGAAAATCAACTCACTCATGAGCAACGCCGGGATTATTCGCAATCGCCTCAAGATACAGGGCACGGTGAAGAATGCGCAAGTCTTTTTACACTTACAAAAGAAGCACAAACTCTTTGATACGTTCATCTGGCAGTTCGTGAATGACAAACCTAAGGTGAATCACTGGAAGACTGCTGGGCAAATCCCGGCGCGGAGCAAAGAGTCGGATGCCATGAGTGAGGCACTGAAACAAGAAGGTTTTACCTTTGTCGGCTCCACCATCTGCTACGCGTTCATGCAGGCCGCGGGGATGGTGAACGACCACCTGGCGGGGTGCGAGCGGTGGCGGGCCTGTCAGATCGAGTAACCCGTCGAACTCTTGTCGGATACGCGGCAGGTTGCTAGGGTCAGGGTAGCGCAAAGAAAGGAGTAAATTATGGAAGAAAAAGTTCTTTTGAAAGCCTCTCTAGTTTTTCCAGTGACCCACACGCACGTCTTGCTCGCAAAGAAGCAAAAGAAGATTGGCAAGGGCTGTTGGAATGGTTACGGTGGCGGTCCAGAACCAGGCGACCGAGATATTCTCGACACCGCGGTTCGTGAACTCCGTGAGGAGTCTGGTGGGATGACGTGCCAGCGTGAGGCTTTGCAAAAAGTTGCTGTCGTGGACTTTCATAATCGCAAGCACGATGGCGAGCAATTTACCTGCCGGGTGGACGTGTACTTGCTCCATGCGTGGAGTGGACAGCCGACTGTTACGCCGGAAATGACCGAACCCACTTGGTTTGCAAAGGGTGACCTGCCACTTGCAGGATTGATGCCAGCGGATCCTGATTGGCTACCGCGTGTCTTAGCCGGGGAGACTATTTACGCCGAGGCATGGTACGGACCTGAACAGAAAACCCTGGAGCAACCGACGCAGATTCGATCACTTAGCCCAGAAGAACTCAACCGCTTGTAGCACGCTTCGTGCCAGGCGGTTTTTCATACTTCACGGTATGGGGCGAGGAGTAAAAGAAAACGACCCGCGGGGGTCGTTAGCATTGCAGAAAGATCTATTAGCCTAGCGCATTGCCGATCGTGCCATCGAGTGCAATGCCTTCTTTGACGAGGCCAGCAAATTTCGTTCTGGCCTGGTTGTTGGCGTCTGCCTGGCTTAACGCGTCGGTAATGACGAGTTCTTGCGGCGTACCGTTTGTCCCTTGATAAGCAAACCGGTAGTCCCTTCGATCCGTTTGGTAGTAGCTCGGTTTTAGACGAACTGTTTCCCAACCGATTTTAAACAGATTCATACTCCTCCAGGTGTTCTTATGTGTTGGTTTTTATGATTGCACATGGTAGCACGGGCGTAGCCTTCTGTCAACGCTGTGTACTGGACGGCCACATCGTGTGCAATCCCATGGTGGCTTCGGCGAAGGCGAG
>JBBTRU010000065.1:0-2079 GCA_038065015.1 Patescibacteria group bacterium
TAACCTTCCTCACCCTTAGCCTACCCGAGAGTTACCCTTTAAGGTTAACTGTACACAGGGTTGACAAAAACGAGTGATTCAACTATACAGATATGATTATACAGTGAACTTTGAAAAACAATAAACCTTCGGGAAAGGAAGGATATATGGCATTTTCCAAATGGTTTTGGGACGAATTCCCAAAAATTATGACATGGTTGCTAATTCCATGGCTCATCATTTTTTTCAGCATGGCTCTATTCAATCCAGAATGGATGCATGCGACACTGTTCGGTTCTGGTACTGTTTGGGCGTTCCTCGTTATGGGCGTGTGTGCCATCGGCATTCTTGGAAATATCATTCCTGGAATACCAACGAATGCTATGCCACTCACTTTAGGCTGGCTGGCGGCAGCAGATTCTAAAAATTTGCAGTTCTACATTATCGTTGCTCTAGGTTCCTGCCTCATGGGTTCAATTATCGGCTACGGCCTGGGTCTCGAGCGAGGAATGGTCAACTCACTCAATCTCCAAGAGTCGGAACGGTACGGCAAGGCATACAAACGAGTCGAGATGCATGGTAGCAAAGCAATCTTTGAAACTCGATTCGGTAAATCAGTAGCAATCTTAGGCCACGCCAACATTGCCGCTGGTGATCAAAGGTTGCCCTTAACAAGTTTTCTTTTCCCTGCAGCCTTAGGTCATCTTATATGGCTGGCAACCTATGGAGTACCTGCCTACATTGTCGGCTGGTTAGCACACTAGTAAAATCTCTCTTTACAAAAGCCCTGCGCACTGCGTGGGGCTTTTATTTTCGACCCCTCCTGCTTCCTCCCCTCCGAGAGGGGAGGATATCTACAACAATATCCCCTCCTTACGAAGGAGGGGTGGCCACCGGAGCCTCAGCGAAGGTGGCCGGGGTGGTCTTACTTCGCGTTCGGGTACACCACAATCATCACCTTGGCGCCTTTGGTGACGTTACCACCATTCCAATCGTGGATTGCGTTCCAGAGCGTGCTCGCACTATACACGTAGCCATTCCCTTTCCGCGTGCCGGGGTCGTTGGTGATGATGCGCCCGTCTTTGAGCCAGCCGCGGATGACGAGGTTGTGGTACAACGGCCCGCCGCTTTTGAAATTGGGGTTTTTGAGGAGCTTACCCGCTGCCGGAATAATGACTGGTCGGCCAGCCAGCACGTGCGGCTTGGCATCGTTGATGGACTTCATGGGCAGCACGTCCACCCGCTTGTACTTGTAAAGGTCTTTCAAAATCCTCGCCGTCTGTGCCGCAGTAGTGTCTTTAAAGTCGCCAAAGGTCTTATTCTCGTAGGCAATCATCTTGCTGTACTGGGTTTCGACTTGCGCGGCAGAGAATGACTTCACTTTGGTCCAGTAGTAATGCACGGTGAGCACCGCGGCTTCTTCGCACGTTTCTTCGTGCACCGCGTCCCAGTTTGCCGTGGGCGCTTGCAGGACGAAAGGCACGGCCAAGTTGAACTGGCTGGGTAGCTTGGCTGCCGCAGCAACGTCAACAGCATCACCCTGCACTTCTGGCTCGTTGACATTGGTGTTCTCTACATCGCCAACCAGCTGTTCTGCGGTAGTATCAGTAGCAACCTCTACCGCGTCTGGGAGTGTGCTCGGTTGGTCGTTAAAAAAACGTGCACGAATAGCATCGCGTTCCAGGTACGTACCCGAACCAATGAGGAGCACCGCGAGAATGGAACCGCCAATAATAACTTTACGCATAGAATGAGTATATAGGAGAACTGGAGAGTATACAGGGAATTGCTATAAAGTCAATAATAAAGGCCAGGGACTTCCAATGTCTCTGGCCTTAACGAATTCACTTCTCGCGGTTTATGGTTGCGGCATTTTGCAAGTCAGCTACAGAGCTAACTTGCGTCAGTGCGCCACCAGGACCCGCAACGAGCGTAAGATGAACATCCGCCATTGCAAACCTCCGTGTTGGTTTCAATTTCCACCTATCCTTTAGGCGGGTTTTCTAAAACTGTTGAGGATAGCGCAGGTTGGAATATTTGTCAACCCTTTGTACTGGACGGCCACATCGTGTGCAATCCCATGGTGGCTTCGGCGAAGGC
>JBBTRU010000066.1:0-5256 GCA_038065015.1 Patescibacteria group bacterium
CCTTAGCCTACCCGAGAGTTACCCTTTAAGGTTAACTGTACAGGGGCTTGACGTAAACCCTGCATTATGCAATACTTGTGCATTCCAAAATGAAAATACAAATTCGGAAATATTCCAAAAACAATATTAGTAAAAAGGATGGTGTTCATTGAACATTTTGGTGAGCAGTTATACCGAGCCGGGATATGCACCTATCACCCCGATACGGCAAACTGATGAGGAGTATGGCCGAACGCTCCAAAACGGAGTGCTCTGCTGTACAGATGTTGTCGTAATTGTGCGCGCCCGCAAGGTTATCTACCTAGCCCATCGGCGGTCGAAACCAATGACAGGCTGGTGGTGGATCGGTGGGAAGATGGTACCGGATCAAACGCTTGAACTTTCGGCGGTGAAAAACTTCCAACGAGAAACTGGGCTGGAGCTCCCCGTCAGCCGTCTCCAGTTAGTTGGATTCTTGGACTACCGCTGGAAAGATCGAGCGCAAGCGCCGCAGGATATGGGCTGCCACATGATGGGCATAACGTTTGTGGTCGAGCTAACGGAAGCAGAGTTACTTTCTGTTGCAGCAAATCTCGACCCGAAGGAATACCAGAAAAGTGTTGGCCTGGTGCCTTTCAACCGTCACCAATTGGTTGAAGAAAACGTTGCTCCGCCCATTCTCAAGCTCTACGACCATGTTTTCTCAAATAGGTGAGAGCGACATTCTTTGCCTGGAGAGTTCTTCACATGAACTCTCCATTTTTTTAATATTGATAATGCAATGCATGCGTGCCCCCTTGCACCGGTCCGCCGCGCGGGAGCGCAGTTTTTTCCAAAGTGAGTTGTGGTGTCCCCGGCAGGACTTGAACCTGCAACCTTGTGGTCCGAAGCCACACGCTCTATCCAATTGAGCTACAGGGACCGAGGGCTAGGTTAGCTCGCCATGAATCCGAACGTTTGAAGCCGTGAACCTCTCATCCCGCTGGTGCGGGATTTGGGTACACGGCATGAACCAGTCGTACAAACCCTTTCCATGGAAAATGCTATTACCGAGGGCTTGCCATGAACTGGAGTCCAAGCGAAGCGAGGGCGACTGGTTCATGGTGGGAGCAGAGGGATTCGAACCCCCGACCATATCCTTAAGAGGGATCTGCTCTACCAACTGAGCTATGCTCCCATGTCACAGCATTGTATAGATGCTTGCTGTTTTCTGCAAGCTTTTGACAACTTTACCCTCTCACCGTAATCTACTAGCAAATAGACATGGAGGTGTATATGACAATGCCCGTATCGCAGAATGAGTTAGCTCTTTTTCAATTGCTTGAGCGCGCGCACCAGCTCCACCACGAGCGTGAAGCATCACTCCCACGGACGCAACGGGAATACTTGGCGAGCAGGCTCAGTACTGCATGGTACCTGCAAAGCCAGCTCAATGCCCAATCAGATGCGATTCACCTACAGTTGCTAGCGGTATTCTCAGAAATGGGCAATGCGCTGTGCATCAAAGGCGAACTCATCCTTGCCTTACAGGCCTTCGTGGCTGGTGACTACGGCACATTTGAGGTGCACCTGACCTACGCCGAGCAATGGCACCAACGCGATCTGGAGGATACGCCGAGCGACAAAAAACCATTTTGCAAAAGCCCCAGCACGTAGCCGGGGCTTTTTTCAATCGTAAAAGTTTACGCCTTCAATGCATCTTTCAGCGATTTGCCAGCTTTGAACTTCGGAACGCGCACGGCCGCAATTTGGATTTTCTGCGTCGGGTTCTGGGGGTTCACTCCGGTGCGGGCCGACCGCTGCTTGGCCATGAACGTGCCAAAGCCGGTGAGCGTCACTTCGCCATTGGCTTTCAGCGTTTCGGTAACCGTATCTTCGAAACCTTGCAGAATGTCTTCGACCTGCTTCTTCACCAGGCCGGTCTTCTCTGCAAGCGTATCAATGAGTTCAGCTTTGTTCATGAGTTCCACCCCCTTTCGATGAGTACAGAATGACTAGGGTTTTATTATACCTCAAGTTGCCGATCCACGCGCACGATGCTGGTCGCGTGACCGTCTGGACCAACCTCAACCATAATGGCATTGAATACCACTGGCCCGTGCTCGGCAAAAGTATGCGGTGCTTTCTCGCCCCCCAGGAAGCGCGGCATAATCGCCGTTCGATCCACGCCAATAATGCCATCGCGCAGTCCGCACATGCCCACGTCCGTAATGTAGGCCGTACCGCCGGGCAGGATACGCGCATCCGCGGTAGGGATATGCGTGTGCGTGCCAACGACCACGCTCACCCGGCCGTCCAAGTACCACCCGAGGGCAACTTTCTCGCTCGAGGCTTCGGCGTGTATGTCCACAAACGTTGCCGCGACCTTTTCGTCGGTGAGGAGGGTGTCTGCAGCAGTGAAAGGCGACGTGGGCTCGTCTTTCATAAAAGATTGGCCAATGAGATTCAGCACCCGCACTTTTCCGGCTGGGCTGTCCACGATAATCGCGCCCCGGCCGGGTTCACTCGGCAAGAAGTTCGCCGGGCGCACCAAGGGCTGCGTAGTATCAGCCAGGAGTACGCGCGCATCGTCTTTGCTAAACGTATGATTACCACCCGTACCAACATCTACGCCGGCGCTGCGTATCTCTTCCCACGTCTTCGTGGTTAAACCTTTACCATGCGCAAGGTTCTCCACATTGGCGATGACGATATCCGGCTGCAGTACATTTTTTAACTGCGGCAAAACCTGGGCCACGGTGTGGCGGCCAGGTTTGCCAACAATGTCTCCGATAAAAAGTATTATCATATTTCGTAGGGGTCGAGCTTGCCTCGACCCGCAAAATGACAATGACTCGCCCGCATGCAATGGGCAGAGCGAGCTCTGCCCCTACTCACTCCAGACATTACCTCGCGTACTCAATCACGCGCTTCTCGCGGATAACGGTCACCTTAATTTCCCCCGGGTACTGCAGCTCTTTCTCAATATTGTTCGCAATTTCGCGGGCAAGTTTGATTGCGGCGTAATCGTCAATTTTCTCGGGCGTAACGAATACGCGGATCTCACGGCCGGCCTGGATTGCGTAGGCCTTCTCAACGCCCTCGAAACTCGTGGCCACTTTTTCCAATTCTTCCAAGCGCTTGATGTACTCCTCAATGCTGTCCTTGCGCGCGCCCGGGCGGGAACCGGAAATGGCATCGGCCGCTTTGACAATGCAGCCTTCCAGCGTGGCCGGCTGGTCTTCGTGGTGGGAGATGCACTGGTAGGCAATTTCCTCGGGCATCTTGAACTTGCGGCGCAGGATATCGTAGCCAATTTCTGGGTGCGTGCCTTGGATATCGTGGTCCAGGGCTTTGCCAATATCGTGGAGCAAACCGCCCTTCTTACACACCGAAACGTTGGCATTCAACTCTTCGGCAAGCAACCCGGCCAAGGTCGCGACTTCTACCGAGTGGCGCAGCACGTTCTGGCCGTAGCTGGTGCGGTACTTCAAACGACCAAGGAGTTGTAAGAGTTTTGGGTCCATACCGGCCAATCCCACTTCATAGGCGGCTTCTTCGCCCGCTTTCTTCATATCCTGGGCAACTTCTTTCTTGGCCTGCTCCACCATGTCTTCAATGCGTCCGGGGTGGATGCGGCCGTCGGCCATGAGCCGGTCCAGGGCGCGCTTGGCCACTTGGCGGCGCACAGGCGAGAAACCGGACACCACAATAGACTCGGGGGTTTCGTCCACGATTATTTCCACGCCGGTCATAAGCTCGAGCGCCTTGATATTGCGCCCTTCCCGGCCGATAATCCGGCCTTTCATTTCTTCATTGGGCAGCTGCACAATCGTCGTGGTGGTTTCGGCCGTGTGCGGGCTGGCCACGCGCTGGATTGCCAAGCTAATGAGGTTCTTGGCTTTCCGGTCAATTTCCTCGGACGATTCTTCCTGGAACTTGCGAATCCGGTTCGCGAGCTCGTCCTTCATATCCCGCTCCGTGGCATCCAGCAACACGCGCTTGGCTTCTTCTTTGCTCAAGGCGGCAATCTTCTCCAGCTTCGCCACTTGCTGCTCGCGTACTTGCTCGAGTTCTTTGCGCACATTGTCCAAATGGTTTTCCTTATCCTGCAAGGTTTTCTGGTTCGTTTCCAGCTGCATCAGCTTCTGGTCAAAGGTGCTCTCGCGCTGCTCCAAGCGCCCTTGCAAGTGCTGCATTTCTTTGCGGCGTTCGGCTTCTTCGCGTTTGGCATCATCAATAACCTTCAAAGCCTTTTCCTTGGCCTTGTAGAGGAGTTCTTGCTCTTGCTGCTTGGCGTCTTCCAGTGCTTTCTGGAGCTTGGCTTCGGCGCCTTCGACTTGCTTGCTGGCCCAAACTTTACGGGCAAAATACCCAACCAGCATCCCGCCGAGCGTGCCGACGGGGAGAAAACCTAACCAAAACCACGTTGTGAGGTTGGAGTCTGCTATAGCCATACGTTGTAGGAATATTTAGGTACATGTGAGATTGCTACGCTGGCGAAATGCCAACATTTGGTAGCTTTCGCACCATACCATAGGGTGTTGCCGAGGGCAACGGTTATGCCGCTTTCGTAATGATTTTATCAATAATCCCGTACTTCTTGGCATCCTCCGCGGTCATGAAGTTGTCGCGGTCGGTGTCCTCTTCAATCTTCTTTATAGACTGGCCCGTGTGCTTAGCCAGGAGCAGGTTCAACCGGTCCTTAATCTTCAGGATGTGTTCGGCGCGGATCTTGATATCCGAGGCCTGCCCTTCGGTACCGCCCATGACCTGGTGGATAAGGATTTCCGCATTCGGCAAAGCCAGGCGCTTGCCCTTGGCCCCGCCAGCCAAAAGGAAAGCCCCCATGCTGGCCGCCATGCCCACGCAAATGGTGCTCACGTCGGGTTTCACGTACTGCATGGTGTCGTAGATAGCCATGCCCGAAGTGACGGACCCGCCGGGCGAGTTGATGTAGAGCTTGATATCTTTTTCTCGATCCTGGCTTTCCAAAAAGAGTAATTGGGCAATTACTGTGTTCGCTATAGCATCATCAATGCCATCACCCAAAAAAATGATGCGTTCTTTAAGCAGGCGCGAATAGATGTCGTAAGCCCGTTCGCCAAATTGAGACTTTTCTATAACGGTTGGAACTAAGTACATAGCGTGGTGGTTAGGGCACGGAGTAATGTTTGGTATACGTCAAATAATGTACCTCGTCAATGGACGAGTACTTTTACACTGACTGAATTCGCCAACCGTCGGGAGTTTTTACTAAATGGCCTTTGACGCTACACCCGGCCGCCTTTTTATGCC
>JBBTRU010000067.1:0-2925 GCA_038065015.1 Patescibacteria group bacterium
AACTCGCCAAGGATGTTGGTGTTCTCCACCACGCGCAAGCCCAGGAGTTCGAGCTTGGCCAAAAAGTCTTCCACCTCTTGCAGGTAGTCTTCCAAGTCGGGAAAGGCGTACAGCAGCTCCCCTTCGGTAATGAAGCTGCGCTGCTGGGCCTTCTTCATCATCAACTCCGCGCCCGTTTCGGGGAAGAGGATTTTACGGCGCGTGGATATTGGTCGCGGCGCAGTTTTCTTCGCTGGCTTGGCCTTGGGGCGCTTGGCTTTTAACACTTTCTTCTTCTTTCCTGCCTTGGGCATGGGGGTGGGGTTAAAGACAACCGAAAGACCGGGACCACAGTCCGGCGGGACAGTGGGCGGGTGTGGTTCAAATTTTCCGGAGCCGCTCGGTGAGCTCCGTGAAGCGCGTGGTCAGCGGCCGAAGGTCGGTCTGATCTTTGCGCGCTTCGGCCTGATGAATTGCCTGGGAAACCTGCGCGAGTTCGCGCGAGAGCCAAAGGCGCGAAATTTCGCGCACAACGGCATCTAGTTCCCGGTGGCGTTCCACCGATGAGGCGGTTGCAAGATCCGTGACCGCGAGCGCGGCAACGGCGAGGGCGTCGGCGATGGTTGAATCGCTCTGGCTGGCAGCAGTGCGCCAAGCCTCGACGCTTTGGGTGTGACCCTCACTATACTGAAGCAGGACGAACTTGTAAAGGTTCTGCCATACCCCGGGCATGGCCTCCAGGGGCAACTGGCCAGACACCGTCGGCATGGCCGTGGGTTCCAGCTGGAGCAGGCCAAGCAGGCGCTGAGCCAGCAGCACGTGCCTATCCTGGCGCGGCTCAGCCGCCGGGTCGGGTGTGGTACCAGGTTGTACCGGTTCCAGCTTGCGTCGCAGGATGTGTTCGTCCACATTCAGCCACTGGGCTAACTTCTGCAGGTAGTGGGTCTGCTCAATGCTGTCCGCAACCGTACTCAAAATGGGCAGCAGGATTTTCGCCGCCTCTTTCTTATCCTGCACCTTGGCAGGATCGCGAACATCCAGAGTGCGACTAAAATAGAATTCCAAAATCGGCTGGGCCTTGCCAATAGCCACCGCCCACGCGCCTGGGTCTTGCTTGATACACTCGTCCGGGTCTTTGCCAAAGGGCAGACTAATCACTTTAACATCCAGCCCTTCCCGCCAGGCCACCGCAATCCCCCGCTTGGCCGCGGTTTCACCGGCCGGGTCCATATCAAAGGCCAGCGCCACCGTGGGCGCGTACCGTTTGAGCAGCAACACCTGGCCATCGGTGAGCGCGGTGCCGGATGAGGCCACCACATTGGTAACACCAGCCTGATGCGAAGCCACGCAATCCATGTAGCCTTCCACAATGACGGCAACTTTCTGCTTGCGAATGTCCGCTTTGGCCAGATCGAGCCCGTAGAGCACAGTACTCTTGTTGTAGACCAACGTCTGCGGCGTGTTTATGTACTTCGCTGGTTCATTCGGATCCATGGCCCGCCCGCCAAAACCCACCACGGCGCCGTGCGCATCACGGATGGGGAACATAATGCGGTTGCGGAACCGATCATACGTGCCTTGCCCTTTGTCGCGGCGGATGGCTAAACCAGACTCTACCAAACGCGCCTCGGTAATGCCGCGCTTCGTCAATGCTTGAATGCACGCGTCCCAACTATCGGGTGCGTACCCAATGGCAAATTGATCAATAGTTTGCTCGGTGAGCTTGCGCTGGAGCGTCAGGTAATCCCGCGCACCGCCGGCGAACTTGGATTTGCGAAAGTACTCGTGGTAGTACGACGCCGCGAGAGTCAAAGCCTCAAGAATGGCCGTACGTTCGGTTGTGAGCTTGGGGTCGTAGCTCGGCAACTGAACATTCGCTTTCTTGGCCAGCAAGCGCAAAGCTTCGGGGAATTCCAGGCCTTCCATCTTCTGCACGAACGTAAAAATGTCCCCGCCTTCGCCGCAACCAAAGCAGTGGAAAATCTGCCGGTCGCGAGACACCATAAAGCTGGGCGTCTTCTCGTTGTGGAACGGGCAGCGGGCTCGCAGGCGTTCGGGGCCGCTAGGCTTGAGCGGGACGTACTCGCCCACCACCTCGGCAATATCTAACCGACTTTTAATCTCTTCGATTGGCGCCGGGCTGAAGCTAGGCATAGAAAAATGGGCCTGCGGCAAGCAGACGGTCGGTTGGGTGGGAACTCTGGCTCATGGGTTGGACGGTTATTTGCGGATACCTCGTGTCCCCTAGCTTGCCGTAAACCGGCAGGATGGTCAAGCGGCCGCCAGAGCTAAACCAAGCGCAGGCACGGAGACCTGCACTTGGTTTATATTACATTGCTTACGGCTTACAGCTTTATGGCTCTACAGCTCCCTCTACTTCCAGGCTGCCAGCAGGCCGCCCGAGATGACCAGCAATATCACTTGGTAGCCGTTATTAATCAACCACAACTTCCAGGGTCGCTTTTCAAAAATGACGCTGCTCATGGTGACGGTAAAGATGAAACCTAGCCACAGCCAGAAACCAACAATTGCGCCTTCAGCAAAAGTCGCTGCCCCGGCAAAGCCAACGAACACTGCCAGCACGTAGGCGGCAACCAGCGCCGTAATGAACATCTTAAGGTAGGCCATGGGCGCCTCTTTCTTCGCGGCTTCTTCGTTAATCCCGGCCAAAAGCATCCAGCTCTTACCGAACAAAATCTTCGAGTACCACAGCCCGCCCAGAACCATGGCCACCAGGCCCGCCACGAGCACGTGGACGAAATTCACGTCAGGCATTGTCATAGTGCGTATGCGTTAAAACGAGAGTGATCCTATTCTACCACTAATCTACTAGTATTTTGAAGCTACTCTTTTCCCCAGCGCCAGCTCGTTTCGCGCTCACAGTTCCGCCCGACTCGCTAACGCGAATCGGGTCTTCACCGTTCCCGCGAAGCCTCGCTTTACCCC
>JBBTRU010000068.1:0-13315 GCA_038065015.1 Patescibacteria group bacterium
TGCAAAAGGGACCGATGCCATTGCTAGACTGGTTGCCGAACTCCACACTGTGACCATTGGGGGCGGCGGCGAAACCCTGGATGCCATTAACGAGCTGGGTTTGAGCAAACAGTTCACCTTTCTTTCCACTGGCGGTGGTGCCATGCTCAAATTTCTTGAGGGCAAACCTTTACCTGGTCTTACCCCGCTTCTCCAAACCACCTAATACCTATGGCATCACTTGCGTATCTCCACGCGTTAGAAATTCTAGATTCTCGCGGCAACCCAACTTTGCAGGTGACGGCCAAGCTGGATGATGGCAGCACCGGCATTGCGGGTGTGCCATCGGGCGCTTCGACGGGCAGCCACGAAGCTTTGGAATTGCGGGATGGTGATGCGCAGCGTTACGGCGGCAAAGGCGTTCGTAAGGCCGTTGATTTTGTAAACGGGAAAATTGCCGAGGCGCTCATTGGGACAGTCGTTGACGACCTTCGGACGGTTGATGCGGGGTTGCGCGCGCTGGACGGTACGCCAAACAAAAGCGCGTTGGGTGCGAATGCAATACTCGGTGTATCCCTGGCTATTGCCCGAGCAGTTGCGGAAGCAAATGGAAAACCGCTCTACCGGTTCTTGCAAGCGCATTACGGCTTTTCGCCCGCACAATTCCCGCGGCCGTTTTGCAACGTCATCAACGGCGGGGTGCACGCGCCAGATTCCGGTTTAAGTTTTCAGGAATTCATGCTGGTGCCGCAGCAGGCCGCGTACCCAGACCAGCTGCGCTGCACGGCAGAAATATTCCATACGCTTGGTGCGGTCATCAAAGGCCGGGCCCTCTCTACGCTCGTGGGTGACGAGGGCGGGTACGCGCCGAAAATGCATTCCAACGAAGAGCCACTGCAACTGCTCGCCGAAGCCATCCACACGGCCGGGTATACGTTAGGGCAGGACGTGGTGCTGGCCATGGATGCCGCGGCTAGTGAATTTGCAAAACCCGACGGTACGTACCCGCTGGCTCTGGAAGGCAAGGGTTTGTCTGCCGAGCAGCTCACGGCGCTGTACGTCGAGTGGCACCAGAAGTACCACCTCGACTCCGTGGAAGATGGCCTGGCCGAAGACGACTGGGAGCACTGGCCGAGTCATACTGCCACCCTTGCCGCAGCCGGTATCCTCGCTGTTGGCGATGATCTCTTCGTGACGAACGTGGAGCGTTTACGCCGCGGCATTGAGGCAAAAGTTGGCAACGCTATTCTCATCAAGGTCAACCAGATTGGGACGCTCACGGAAACCATCGAAGCCATTCGGCTGGCCCAGTCCAATGGGTACAAGGTTATTGTGTCGCACCGCTCGGGCGAAACTGCCGACACCACCATTGCGGATCTCGCGGTGGCCGTGGGTGCGGACGGGCTCAAAGCTGGTTCCATGAGCCGTGGCGAACGTTTGGCCAAGTACAACCGCTTGCTGGAAATTTGGGACGAAACCCATGGGTAAGCGCGCGCCCATTTTCAAACCGCAATTGCCGGTTGTCCTCGCGGTTATGGACGGGTGGGGGCTTGGCAAGCCCGGCCCTTGGAATGCCATTACCCAGGCCAAGACGCCAAATTACTCGGCACTGCTTCGGCGTTTTCCGAACACGGTCCTCGAAGCAGGCGGGAAGGCCGTCGGCCTTTCGAAAGGGCAGGATGGGAATAGCGAAGCCGGGCATATGAATATCGGTGCGGGTCGGGTGGTGCTGCAGGAAGAAGTGCAAATTTCCCGGGCCATTACCACCGGCGCGTTCTTTCGCAATCCGGCCTTCGTCCGCGCCAAGCGGCACGTGCAGAAGCACAACTCTACCCTGCACCTGGTGGGCATGATGGGGAATAACCAAAGCGCGCACGCCAGCCCCGACCACCTCTTGGCGCTGCTTACCTTTGCCCGGCTGACAAAACTCCAGCACGTGGCGCTGCACATTTTTACCGACGGGCGCGATAGCCCGCGCTTTGCGGCAATAAAGATTTTAAAAAAGTTGGAACTGGAATTGGCGAACACCCGTATTGCTACCGTGACCGGGCGGTACTACGCCATGGACCGCGCGTTGCACTGGGGGCGCTTCCAGCAGACCTACGATCTCCTCACCCTTGGCAAGGGGTTGCGGGCCACGAGCCCGGAAGGCGCAATTCTTGAAGCGTACAACCGCAACGAGAGCGACGAATTCATCCAGCCCACGGTCGTGGTACCGGACGGGCAGCGACCCAGCGTCATAAGTGACAACGACTCGGTGATTTTTTTCAACCTCCGAAGCGACCGGGCCCGGCAGCTGACGAAAGCCTTGGTCCAGCCGAGTTTTGCGGGTTTCCGCCGCAAGAAAATTGCCAAAAACTTGGTCTTTGTGGCTATGACTGACTTTGGCCCAGACTTACCCGGCGTGCTTACCGCCTACCCGAGTGCGGACATTGCCGATTCGCTGCCCATGGCGCTCAAGGCGTTTCGACAGCTGTACGTTTCGGAGAGCGAGAAGTACGCGCACATGACCTACTTTTTCAACGGCGGGTACGACCACCCGGTCGCGGGGGAAGATCGCATCCTCATCCCATCACCGAAAGTGGCCACGTACGATTGGCAACCCGCCATGTCGACAGCTAAGGTTACGCAGTACGTTGTTCAGGATATTCGGAAAGGCGCGCACGATTTTATTGCGCTCAATTACGCCGCCCCCGACATGGTGGCGCACACCGGTCACATGCACGCTGCCGTCCGGGCGGTGGAAACCGTTGATACCGCGCTCGGCCGGCTAGCCCAGGCGGTGCGGGAGCGGCGGGGTACGCTCATTATTACGGCTGACCATGGCAACATTGAAGAGCTCAAGAACGTGCGGACCGGCGAAGTGGATACCGAACATTCGGCTAATCCCGTGCCCTTCATCTTTGTGAACCAGCAATACCGCACGCTGGTGTTGAAGAAGCGCGGCAAACTGGCCGACATTGCTCCCACTATTCTGCAGTGCATGGGTGTGCCGCAACCAACCGCTATGACTGGGGCTAGCCTTATTCAACATCCCGATGCCTGACCCAATGCCGCAACCGCACGTTCGCCCGGTCGTCCTGCTCATCCTGGACGGTTGGGGTGTGGCGCAACCATCCCGAAGCAATCCGTACACCATTGCCAAGCTGCCGCGCTACGACGATTTGGTCGCGCACTATCCGGCTATGACCCTGCAGGCTTCTGGCGAATCTGTGGGCCTGCCCTGGGGCGAAATGGGCAACTCCGAAGTCGGGCACATGAACTTGGGTTCGGGGAAAATTGTGTACCAGAGTTTGCCGCGCATAAACCGTGCGATTGCGGACGGCAGCTTTGTTACCAACGCAGCGTTCTTGAGTGCTATCGAAAATGCCAAACAGAAAAAATCGCGCCTGCACCTACTGGGTTTAGTCAGCTCGGGCGGGGTGCACAGTTTTAACGAGCACGCGTACGCGCTCTTGGAGCTGGCCAAGCAGCACGGCCTGACGGACGTATTTTTTCATGCTTTTCTGGATGGCCGCGACACGCCTTCGAAGAGTGCCGAAAACTTCATTGGCAAATTGCAAACGCACATCACGGAAGTTGGCATCGGGGCCATTGCAACACTTTCCGGACGCTTCTGGGGCATGGACCGTGATAACCGCTGGGAGCGGGAAGAAAAAGCGTACCGGGCCATGGTGTTCGGCGAAGCAACCGAGCGCGGCCCCGACCCCCTGGCGCTCATCCGGGCTAGCTATGCCAAGGGCGTGCTGGATGAGGAATTTGCGCCCACCGTCATTACGGATGCCGCTGGAAAACCCGTGGGGAATATTCAGGATGGCGATAGCGTGATTACCTTCAACTTTCGGCCGGACCGCATGCGGCAGCTTACCAAAGCGTTTGTCTTGCCCGGTTTCGAAAAGTTCAACCGCGGCGCGTACTTGCAGCACTTGGCGTTCGTGACCATGACCGAGTATGACAAGGATTTGCCGGTGACCGTGGCGTTCCCGCCCGAAGACATCCAGTCACCGGTTGCACGGGTGATTGCGGATGGCGGGCTCAAGCAGCTGCACGTTGCCGAAACCGAAAAGTATGCTCACGTGACGTACTTCTACAATGGCGGCCACGAGCAAGCCTACCCGGGGGAGGTGCACGCGCTCATCCCCAGCCCGCACGTTTCGAGTTACGACCAGAAACCCGCCATGGCCGCGCGGGAAATAACCAACCGCTTGGTGGAAGAGCTGAATACCGGGGCGTACAACTACTACGTCGTGAACTACGCCAACGCCGACATGGTGGCGCATACCGGGAACTTCCAGGCCACAATTGAAGCACTGGAGATTACCGACGAGTGCCTGGGCCAGGTGGCCGATGCGGTACTGGCGGCGGGCGGCGTGCTGTACATTACCGCGGATCACGGCAATGCCGAAGAACTGCTCAACATGCAAACCGGAGCAATCGATAAAGAGCACTCTACCAATCCGGTGCCGTTTATTGCCGTGGCCGAACAGTGGAAAGACGCCTCGCCCTACCAGCTCCCGGGCGGCGTGCAGGCGCTCAACAGCGTGCAACCGGTGGGCATACTGGCCGATGTTGCCGTGACCGTGCTAGAAACGCTCGGTTTGCCCGTGCCCGAAGATATGACGGGCCGGAACTTGCTCACCTAGCCTATGGATGCAGTTGCGTTACCCGTTGCCGGCCACGCGTTTGTGCGGCGTCACCATGCTCCGCGACGGTTACTCCTCCTCGTGCCGTTACTTGCGCTCGGGGTTGGCTTGGTATTGGCAAACCAGCCCCGTCCGACCTTTGCGTCGGCGGCGGGGAGCACTGGCCTTTCGTTAACCCAGCCGGCTACTTTCACTTTCACCTGGCCAGTGGCGCGCACTATCCGCTTAGCCATTTCCCCGCATGTGGATGGCGAACTTTCGTACGGCAACCCGCTTACTGGCAACCGGCTTTTTCGCAGCATTACCTTTACCCCCGCGCTCACCTGGCAGCCGGACACTGCGTACCGCATTACCTTGAGTGATGTGGAGAGCGCCGTGCCAGGTTTGCAGCGCCTGGGTGAGTACAGTTTTAGCTTTACCACCGCCCCGACACCAGCAATTGCGAGCATCAGTCCCAGCCATGATGCCATACTAAATGCTGATTCTTCTTGGCGCGTGAGTTTGGACCGTCCGGTTGAGCGGACGTCGAATTTTACCTTTACCGTTTTACCGGATATGCCGGTGCGTAGCGGACTGAGCGAGGATGGCCTGCACTACGTGGTCATCCCGGTGCAACTGCTCCCGCAGGGGCAAGAGGTACACCTGCGCGTGCAGCGCACCGACCAGCGACTGGCTTTTGGCACGACCGAGGTTGCCGAGCAAGGCGAGCCAAGAGAAGTTGCCGCCCGGTCTTGGCCTGTCCGTGTTGCGCCGGGGGTAACCAATTTTTCTCCGCAAGGCACGAACGCAGCACTCACCGCGCCTATCAGCGTCACGCTTTCCGAGGCGACCGCGCTCGATACGTTTACCCAAGCCGCCGCCCTGAGCCCGGTGGTGGTCGGCGAGTGGCAGACTACCGACCAGCGGACGTTTACGCTCGCGCACGAACCTTTGGCCCAGCGCACCACCTACACGCTGCAGCTTGCAGGCACGTTGCGGACCATTGACGGCGGCTTCCTCCCCGAGCGTGCGCAGAGCCAGTTTACTACGGTTGGGCCGGTGCTGCTGGCAGGTAGCACGCCCCGCCACAATGCGACCGGCGTATCGGTACGCAATGCCGTGCAGGTAACGTTTGACCAGCCGGTAGACCATGCCGATGCAATGCAACGTTTTCGAATTGCCCCCGCCGTCACCGGCAAAACGGCATGGCAGGGGAATACCCTCACGTTTACGCCGACCAGCACCTTTGCCTTCGACACCGCGTACGCCGTCACCTTTGCCAAAGGCGTTGTGGGCAGTGCCGGCTACCCGTCGGAGTCTGCACTGACCGTACGCTTTACCACCGAGCATGCCACGACCAAGCTGGCTGTGCCCTACCACCGCCAGGATCACGCGTTGAGCTGCGAGGTCGCCACGCTCGTCATGGCCTTGCGCTACCGCGGCGTGAGCATTGGTGAGCAAACCCTCATCGATGCAATTGGCTTTGACCCAACGCCGAAGAAGAATGGCGTATGGGGAGATCCCGACGTCGCTTTTGTGGGTGATATTGACGGCCAGCAACCGGGCACAGGCTACGGCGTGTACGCCGCGCCCATTGCGAAGGCCGGGAGCGCGTACCGGCCGACTCGCGTCCTCACCAATACGACGCTTGCCGACCTGCTCACCGAAGTGAAAGCGGGCAACCCGGTTATTGTCTGGGGCAATGCTGCGTCGGGCCGCCGGGTAGATTGGAAAACTCCAACTGGCAAAACCGTCCTCGCCATTGTCGGGGAGCACACCCGCGTGGTTATTGGCTACACCGGTTCGGCGAGTAATCCGGCAACAATTATTACCCTGGATCCGCTCGTTGGAGAGAAGCGCTTTACGAAAACGGCTTTCTTGGCCGACTGGGCCTTGCTCGGCAATATGGGCGTCGTCGTGGAGTAAGGTCTTTTTTGTCATTCCGACTCCCGCCACCGAGCGGGATGAACTCCGGGAGGAATCTCACATCCCAGCGTGAAAAAGAGTTGACTTTTTTACTTCATACCGTACAATTTGTGCGTATGATGGAAATCCTGCGAAACATGCTTCGGCGAAAAGGCCGTACAATACTCACCGTCACCGGTATTGTGGTGGGTATTTTTGCGTTCACGGTCATGGGTTCTATGGCCCTGCGGTTTAATAAAATGATTAGCGGCGGCAAGCGCTACATCACCGGACAAATTACGCTCATGCCCAAAGGCACGAGTTTTACCACCGGCAGCGGCGGCGCACTTTTGCCCCTGGATGTGCTGGAACGCATTGGGAAAGTGGAGGGCGTGCAAGCGGTTGGCGCCGGTGTTGAGCTCGCTTTGGAAGAGCCGAACCCGGACGATCCGATCGGTGGTGCGTCGTTTGGCCCGCCACCCATGATTGAGGGCATGGACCTTACCTCCGACTACCGCAACCGAAATTGGCAGACCATGGATATGAAAGCCGGACGCATGATTGCCAAAGGCGATGCGGATTCGATGATCGCCGTTGGGTACAGCATTGCGGCAGATAAAAAATTGAACGTCGATGACGAGTTTACCATCCGCGGCCGAAAGTTCACCGTTGTCGGAATTATGGACCAAACGCTTACCGGGCCCGACCAGTACATTTTCATGCCCATCACCGCCGCGCGTGAGCTGCTCATTGCGTCGAATCCATTCCTCAAGTCGCTCAAAGACCGGGCGGACGAAGCCGGTAAAATTACCGACGGCGACCTAGCCAAATTACCCGAAGCCACCCGCAAGCAAATTGTCGAAGCGCAAGCTTTTCGTCTTGACGACGTTACTCAGATGGCCGCGGTGTCGTGGGAAGACGGGCAAGACCCGGATGTCGTCTCCAACCGCATCAAAGACCAATTCAAGAACGACGTGCTGGTACTCTCGCCAACCAAACTCGGTGAGACCATAGATAAAGCCTCGGCAATTTTCAACGCGGTAATCCTCGGCAGCGCCATGATTGCTTTGGTGGTCGGCGGTTTCTCCATAATCAACACCATGATCATGTCGATTTCCGAGCGCAAGCGGGAAATTGGCATTAAGAAGGCGCTCGGGGCGTCCAATCGCTCCATTGCATTGGACTACACGCTTGAAGCCGGGGTTATTGGCATCATTGGCGGGATTATCGGCTTGGGCATTGGGACGCTCACCATTCTCATCATCAATTCGAAAACCGCAGCCAGTGGTGCGGAAATTTTTCTCCTCAGCCCAACGTTCATGGTCGGCGTGGTGGCATTCTCGTTCATCCTCGGTATCCTTGCCGGGTTGCTGCCGGCTTGGCGCGCCTCGCGTATGAAAGTGGTGGACGCCATTCGCGAACTCTAACCCTATGTCCAAACTCCTCATTTCCGCGCACAACCTTCGCAAGCAGTACGTGCTTTCCAAAACGAATACCGTGCATGCGCTGCAGGGTGTCGATATTGACGTGCAGGAAGGGGACTTCTCGGCCATTGTCGGCCCCTCGGGTTGCGGCAAATCCACGTTGCTGCACATTCTCGGTTTGCTCGACCGGCCGGATAGTGGAACGTACACCTTGGATGGTATTGACGTGATGGCGATGAAAGAACGCGACGCGAATCTGGTCCGGGCGAAGAAGCTCGGGTTTATTTTCCAAGGTTTCAACCTTATCCCGTCACTCACGGCCCAAGAGAACGTCATGCAGGCGGGGAAGTACGGCGGCCTCTCCCTGAAGCAGCGTAAGGTCCGTTCCGAAGAATTACTTACCACCATGGGCCTGCAAGATCGCATGCACCACAAGCCCAACGAGCTCTCGGGCGGGCAGCAGCAACGTGTGGCCATTGCTCGGGCACTCATGAATAAACCCGCAATCATTTTGGCGGACGAGCCCACCGGCGAGCTCGATAGCGCGACCTCATTGGAAATTATCGAGTTGCTGAAGCAGCTGAACCGTGAGAACAACCAGACGTTTATCATGGTTACGCACAACCAGGAAGTGGCAAACGCCTGCAAGAAGATTATTACCCTAAAGGACGGGCAGAACGCCGTTTAGGTTGATCGCGCCTACGTTTTCGTCGGTTGCTTTGCCATTGGCCAAAGATATGGTAGGGTTGCGGAAACCAAAAAACAGGAGGCGACATGCCAGACGAAACGTTTACCCTTTTGGAAGAGTACGGCTGCCCGACCGTTGATCAGAATACGCACCCACGTCTGCAGTTCGGGTTCATGAGGCCGTACCTGACGATCACCAGCGTATCCCTGCCACCGACCCAAGATGAGGTGAATCTCATGGCCGAGCTCATCGTCGAGCTCTGCAGACGACATGGTGGCAAGCACGGTTCGACAAAGTCGAGAGATGCCGATCCACTTATGATAGAAAAAACGTCAACGGGGTGGCGTTGCCGTCGAGCCAGCGTAGACATGTGGTCACCGGAAGTTGCGTATATCGCTGATTTGCAAGTGCAATACTAGAGCACCTTAAAGGGAGAATGCGCCGCATTCTCCCTTTTTCTATTTGGAAACCGCAGGCCTTGGTGACGTAACGCAAGTACGGTAGAATGAATCTACATTATATGCAGGAAATTGAAGCAAAATACCTAGGAATAGACGTATCGGCGGTACAAGAAAAACTGTTACAGTTTGGTGCGCAACGAATGTTTGAGCGTCTCTATAAACGTAAAGTATATGACTACGCGGATTTACGATTGAATGCGGTTGGTGCCTGGGTACGAGTTCGGGATGAAGGTGACCGGATTACCTTGGGCTTCAAGCAACGACAGGGTATGGCGGCAAATGCCGGGCAAAATGATGCCGGTATGGAAGAGATTGAAGTCGTAGTGGATAGCTTTGATCGAACCTGCCTGTTGCTCGAACGCATTGGCCTGGCACTAAAGTTTTACCAGGAAAATCGTCGCTCTCGGTATGTTTTGGATGGCATTACCTATGACATTGATACCTGGCCCGGTCTGGCGCCGTATCTAGAAATTGAAGGGCCGTCGTGGCAGGCGATTGATGCAGGGGCAGTGAAGTTGCAGCTCGATCCTTCGACGAAGAAAATTTTTTCTACCCACCAAATTTACCTGGCCAACGGGATTGAAGAATTAGAGTACGTGCATATGGGTTTTGATCGTATGGAAAAACGTGTCATATGAATTTACAACCGCTTCTAAACCCAAAGAGCATTGCCGTGGTGGGCGCGTCACGCGAGCGCGGGAAAGTTGGCAATGTCATATTTCGCAATTGCCGCCAGTTTGGCTACCGGGGCATGGTCTACCCGGTGAACCCGAAAGCGGCACGCATCGAAGCCGTGCGGGCATACCCGAGTGTGTCGGCAATCCCAAAGCGGGTCGATTTGGTTATCATTGCAACCCCGGCCGCAATTGTTCCGCTCATACTCAAAGATGCTATACGGGCAAAAGCCAAGAGTGCCATGGTTATTAGCGCCGGTTTTTCGGAAACCGGCGCGAAAGGTAAAACCTTGGAAAACGAAATAGCCGCGCTCGCGCGACGCGCCAAGCTCCCGCTGGTGGGTCCGAACTGCTTGGGCCTGCTCTTGCCGCACCGCAAGCTCAACGCCTCCTTCGCCGCTGGGTTACCGAAAGCGGGGAGTGTGAGCATTCTCTCGCAATCCGGGGCTATGGCGGTGGCCGAAATGGATTGGGCCGCCGGGCAGCAGCTGGGTTTCCGCGCAATTATCAGCGTGGGTAACAAGGCCGTGCTGCGGGAAGCTGATTACCTCGCCGCACTCGGCAAAGATGCGGGCACAAAAGTGATATTAATGTATTTGGAAGACATTCGTGACGGCCGCAAATTTTTAGAAACTGCCCAACACGTTGCAGTAACCAAGCCCATTGTCATATTACGAGCAGGGCGTAGTGCCGTGGCAGCCAAAGCAGCCCAGTCGCATACCGGTGCCTTGGCCGGGAGTTCAGCAGTCACCGATGCGCTGCTGCGCCAAGCGGGTTGCGTGGTCGTGGATACTATTGAAGCGTGGTTTGCTCTGGCGGCAGCTTTTGCCGTCGCCCCGCGACCCAAGGGCAACCGCTTGGCCATTCTCACGAATGCCGGCGGCCCGGGGATTTTGGCCACGGATGCCCTGCCAAATACGGGGCTCACCCTTGCGGCATTTACGCCAGCAACCGCAAAGCGTTTGCGCAAAGTGTTGCCCTCGGCCGCCGCGCTGCACAATCCGGTAGATGTGGTTGGGGATGCGCCCCCCGAGCGTTACGCTGCGGCACTCAAAGCCGTTATCGCCGATCGTAATATTGATGTGGTGGTCAGCGTGCTTACCGATCAACTGGTGACGCGGAGCAGCAAGGTGGCGCAGCAGATTATTCGGTTGCACAAAAAAAGCCCGAAGCCAATTCTCGCTGCTTTCGTGGGCGGGCCAAAAGTGGCAAAAGCCATAGCTTTGCTTCGAGCCGCGGGCGTGCCGGCGTTTGCGTACCCCGAACTGGCCGTGCAAGCGGCCGGGGCGCTCGTCACGGGTACGCGGAAGAGCGCCCTACCGATTCGGCCGCTGGGAAGATTTGCAAAGCCGTTCCGCGCCAGCAACGTTGCTGCCGTGGGGGAGCAGGCCCAGAAAATGCTCGGCGTCGGCGGCATTCGCGTGCTGCCTGTACACGTTGTGCGTTCAGCTAAGCAGGCCGTTAGTCGTGCGGCGCAACTGCATTATCCCGTGGTTATGAAACTCGACGCGCCATCCGTGCTGCATAAAACCGAAAAAGGCGCCGTGGCCTTAGATTTGCACACGCCCGCGATGGTGACGCAAGCATTCCACCGCTTCCGCCGCGTGTTTGCCCGGCAACTCCGGGAAGCTGGGGGCCGCATCGTTTTGCAGGATCAGCGTCGGGCCGGCGTGGAACTCATTATTGGGGCGGTGCAGGACCCGCAATTTGGCCCGGTGGTGCTGGTTGGCTTTGGCGGGATTTACACCGAAGCCCTACGCAGCGTGGACTACATTGCCGCACCCTGCACACCCGCTGATGCCCGAATTTTTTTGCAGCGCGCCAAAGTCTGGTCGGTACTTACGGGTGCGCGCGGCCAGATTTTTGCCGTGACTGCAGTCGTTGATCTCCTCGTTCGGGTCAGCCAGTTTATTGCGCGCCACCCCGAGGTCCAAGCTCTAGATCTTAACCCGGTACTCGTCACGCACCAGCAAGCCATTGTTGTGGATGCGCGCCTTACTTTTACCAAGCCATGAAAGTCGCTCTCTCGGCGATACGTGTTGGCAACGTGAAAGTGTTCTTTAGTCGTTTGGGTTACCACCTCGAGCGTAACGGCAGCTACTCGCGCCGCGCCGGCACGGGCCAGTTCCCGCGCTACCACGCCTACGTGGAGCTGGTTGGCGATACCGTACGCGTAAACGTGCACCTGGATGCCAAAGCGGCAAGTTACGTTGGCACTAGCGCGCACGCCGGGGAGTACGATGGGCCGCTGATTGAAACCGAAATGGCCCGCATCCAAGCCGCGGCACAGTAGTGGTATACTTTTTCTAATGACACCAACAGTAAACAAATTTACCTGGACCATTGGCGGCGCGGCAGGCGACGGCATTATGGTAACGGGCGCGATGCTGGCCAAGTATTGTACGCGCGCCGGGTTGTGGACCACCGACTACGCCGAGTATCCCAGCCTCATCCGCGGGGGCCACAACGTGCAGGTGGTGCAAGTGGATAGCGAGCAGATTTTCGAACACGATCAAGGCACGGAAATTTTGGTGGCCCTCAACGAAGAAACCGTCCGCCTGCACGGCGCGAGCCTCTCGCCGCACGGCGCGCTGGTTTTTGATAGCGGCAGACTCACCGTCACACCCGCGATGCTCGGCGACCGCACGGATATCCAACTGGTACCTGTCCCGCTGGTTGACCTCGCGCTCAAAAATGGCGGCAAAGACCTCATGCGCAACACCGTTGCCCTCGGGGCGACACTCGCGTTACTGCAAGCCCCGCTCAAGCTCATTGAGGAGATATTTCAAGATACCTTTGGTGAGAAAGGGCAGAAAATTGTAGACGTGAACGTGCAAACCTGCCGCGCCGGGTACGAGCACGTTCAGGCAGCGGTGAAAGATTTTCCCTGGCGTATTAATCCCGCTCCCCAAGCCCCGCGCATGGTTATTGGCGGCAACGACGCGCTCTCGCTTGGCTTTTTGCACGGCGGCTTGAAATTCTACGCGGCCTACCCCATGACGCCAGCTTCATCCATCCTCACCACGCTGGCCGAACTGGCGCCGACGTACAAGCACGTTACCAAACACGCCGAGGATGAAATTGCTGCGGTAAACCTAGCCATTGGCGCCTCGTTTGCAGGTGTGCGCGCCGCGTGCGGCACATCCGGTGGGGGTTTTTGCCTTATGACCGAAGGCCTCGGCATGGCCGCTATTACCGAAACGCCACTCGTCATTGTCGACGCGCAGCGGCCCGGACCCGCCACTGGCCTGCCAACCTGGACCGAGCAAGCCGACTTGCGGTTTGTCATGCACGCCGGGCAAGGGGAGTTTGCCCGCGTGGTCGTTGCCCCGGGCGACCCCACCCAAGCCTTTCAAGAAGCGGCGCGCAGTTTGCAGATTGCCGAGCACGGCCAGTTGCCGGTTATTATTCTCACCGATAAGTACTTAGCCGAAAGCCACTGGAGTACAGCCATGTTCGACCGCTCGCTCGTGCAGGTGCAGCGCGGCGGCTTCGTGGCCCCGCATGAGCACGGCCCGGGCCCGTGGTACGAGCGGTACGGCGATACGCCTTCGGGTATAAC